>JALTKX010000024.1 GCA_027006055.1 Calditrichia bacterium
GCCGGCAGTTATTCCGCCTTCCTGGGGCTTATTGTCGTAATGCTCTTTATGATTATGTATTACAAAGGTTCCGGTCTTATCGCCGACATGGCGCTTGTTCTCAACATCGTCTTTATCATGGCGGTTATGGCCTCGCTGGGGGCCACGCTGACCCTGCCGGGCATCGCCGGTATCATTTTAACCATCGGTATGGCGGTGGACGCCAACGTGCTGATATTTGAAAGGGTGCGTGAAGAATTGCGCAAGGGCAAAACCATACGCGCTTCACTGGATCAGGGTTATGGTAAAGCCTTTATCACTATTTTGGACGCCAACGTTACCACATTTATCGCCGGACTGGTGTTGTATACCTATGGTACGGGCCCGATTAAGGGCTTTGCCGTTACATTGATGATCGGTATCGCCGCCAGTATGTTTACGGCCATTTTTGTTTCCAGGGTTATTTTTAATCTCTTCCTGGATAACACCAAGGTAACCAAACTCAGTATATAAACGACGCAAGCGGAAAAGGAGAATAAAAGTTCCATGCAATTTTTCACAGATACACATTATAACATCGTTGATAAACGGAAAATGGGATATATCCTGAGCGGCACGCTTATTTTGCTATCCATCATTTCGCTGATCATTCACGGCGGCCCCAAATACAATATCGATTTTACGGGCGGGGCGCTTATACAGCTTAAATTTGATAAGGAGGTGTCCATTCAGGATATCCGCTCCGCCATTTCCAGTATTGGTATGAAAGAGGCGGAAATTAAACACTTTGGCGCGCCCAACGAGGTGGCCATCCGTGTGGGGGCGGAGTTTGACCTTGAAACGGTCAGTCACAATATCGAAGAGGCCATACGAAAAGCCATGCCCGACAATGCCTTTGAGGAACAGCGCACGGAAAAGGTGGGGCCCAAAGTGGGGCATGAGTTGATTATAGACGCCTTCCTGGCCATCTTCTGGTCCATGATACTCATTCTGTTTTATATCATGTGGCGCTTTGAATTTCGTTTCTCCATCGGCGCCATTGTGGCCCTGGTTCATGATGTGACCATCACCATCGGACTGTTTTCCCTGCTGGATATCGAAATCTCCGCGCCCATCATTGCCGCGGTGCTGACCATCGTCGGTTATTCCCTGAACGATACCATTGTGGTCTATGACCGTATCCGGGAAAATATGAAGTCTTCCAGCAAGCGCACGGCAAACATTACCGAAATAGTAAACCGCAGTATCAATGAAACACTGTCGCGCACCATTATGACCTCAAGCACCACTCTGTTTGTGGTCATCATTTTATACTTTTTCGGCGGCGAGGTGCTGCGTACCTTTGCCCTGGCTCTGATCATCGGTATCGTCATCGGTACCTATTCATCGATATTCATTGCCAGCCCGATTGTAATAGACTGGAAATTTAAAAAAGCCTGATTGGAAGTCCATGACTATTGACGTAAAAGAACAGGATGGCGTTGTCATAATCGCCCTTTCCGGGAAAATCATGGGCGGCCCCGAGGCGGGGCAGCTCAATGATCAGATTAACCGCTTAATCGATGAACATAAAACACGGATTGTTATCGATCTTGGAGGGGTGGAGTGGATGAACAGTTCCGGATTGGGTATTCTGATTGGAACGGTAACCACGTTGAAAAACAACGATGGCCAACTTGTGCTTACGCATGTGTCGGAAAGGATTTACAATCTGTTGAAGATTACCAAGTTGCTGAGCGTGTTCACTCTGGCCGAAAACCTGGATGACGCCTTACAAAAATTTTAATTTTTAACGTGTGTTTCTTAAACTCCGGTTTACACAAGCCGGAGTTTTTTTTTGGAGAAAACAATGTCAGTATCAATAGTGGTCGGCGCGCAATGGGGCGATGAGGGAAAAGGCAAAATTATTGATGTGCTGAGCGCCTCGGCGGATATGGTTTTGCGCTATCAGGGAGGGGCCAATGCCGGGCATACCGTTTACATCGGCCAAAAAAAGTATGTGCTGCATCTGATCCCCTCGGGTATTTTACGTCCCGGCGTGGTCTGCGTTATCGGCGGCGGCGTTGTGCTGGACCCCGAGGCCTTTAAGGCGGAGATCGACGTGCTGCATGACGCCGGTATACAAACACAGGGACGGCTGCTTATTTCCCCGCGTACCCATATCATTCTTCCGTACCATAAAAAGCTCGATCAATGCTCGGAAGATCAAAAAGGCCGGCAAAAAATCGGCACCACGGGAAGGGGCATCGGCCCCGCCTATGTGGATAAATACAATCGCGCCGGTCTGAGGGCGATTGACCTGCTCAACGAGGCCATCCGGGAAGAACGCATCCGGGAAAACCTGAAACTGAAAAATTTTATCATTGAGCAATATTATAACGAAGAGCCGTTGAATGAGTCCCTGATACTGGAACAGGCGGCCGCCCACGCCGAGTTGATACGACCGTATATTGCCGAAACCATAGAACAGGTGGATACGGCGCTCAGGGAGAAGAGGAACATACTGGTGGAAGGCGCTCAGGGCGCTCTGTTGGATATCGATTACGGTTCCTATCCTTTTGTGACCTCATCGCACCCCGTGGCCGGAGGCGCTTTTATCGGTTCCGGGCTGGGGGTTGTTCCCGACGCCGAGGTCATTGGCGTGGCCAAGGCCTATTTAACCCGCGTCGGCAACGGGCCCTTCCCCACGGAGCTGAACGACGCCACGGGCACCCAGCTGCGGGACAGGGGCGGGGAATATGGCGCAACCACGGGCCGGCCCCGGCGTTGCGGTTGGCTGGACCTGGTGGCCCTGCGCTATTCCGCTCGGATTAACGGTTTGACGCAAATTGCCCTGACTAAGGTGGATGTGCTGGACGGCATGGAGCGTTTAATGGTGGCCACGGCCTATACCCTGGACGGCCATGAGCTGGACACCTTTCCCGCCGACCCGGAGGAACAGAAACG
Source organism: Calditrichia bacterium (assembly GCA_027006055.1). GTDB lineage: Bacteria > Calditrichota > Calditrichia > Calditrichales > J004 > J004. The sequence continues at coordinate 2,926 of JALTKX010000024.1, forward strand.
CATACAACCTGTTTATGAAACCCTGGAAGGCTGGAGCGACGCCACCTCAAGCTGCGAGAGCATGGAGGCGTTACCCCGCCAGGCGCGGGAATACATCGCATTTATGGAAGACTATTTAAAAATACCCGTAAAAATTGTTTCCACAGGTCAACGACGTGATCAGATACTTTTTGCATAGAGGTCGCTACATCTTTTGGTTTCTGCTTTCCGTTTCCGTCTTTTGTGTCGCTCAGCACGCGGGAAAAAAGCCGTCTGTTCTAAATTTAGCTTCCGCCCCACAGACAGACAGTCTGGTAATTATCTACTCGGCCAATTTAAACGGTAATATAGATAATTGCGGGTGCGGCGAGCCTCCTCTGGGAGGCCTGGATCATCTGGCCGGGATTTTAAAAAGGGAAAGAGAACGGCAGCATACCCTTTTTTTTGACGGCGGCGACGCCTTTAATGCCTATAGCTTTCCCGCCCTGAACAAGGCACTGGTACAGATCTACCGCTATCTGAAACCGGATGTGCTGACCCTGGCCGATCAGGAGTTCAGCGAGGGCGCCGACTTTTTAGGCGCGGCCCTGAAGGGGATGGAACAGGCGGTGCTTATGGGTAACACGCGCGCGGAGATAGCGCTTTCCGCCCCGGCGGCCTATAAAATTTTCCGCCATAAGGATATGCGCCTGGGCGTTACTTCCTTTGTGGAGTTGACTAAGCGTCGGAAGGAAGTTGCGCTGACCGCGGCCCCCGCCCGCTTTGACGAGGCGGTAGAGGCAATAAAAAAGACGGATATACGAGCGCTTATCTACCATGGCCGGCGGAAAAACCTTCCCCGGCTTTTGGAAAAATATCCGCATTGGGATGTCATAATGCTGGCCCATGAGCAGATTGCCCTGAACGAAAGAGATAAAAAGGGCCGGTGGCTGGTGTGCCCCGGCGCGGATGGCGAATATGTCAGCCGCGTTGCCCTGATTAAAAATAAAAACGGCCTGACCATAAAAACCGGGCGCTTGCCGGTAAGCCTGGAATGGCCGGCGGTTGAAAAAATCAGCAGGATCATAAACAACTACCAAAAGTGAGGAATAGTCCCTCGGGAACTATAATTTAACCAGGAACGGTCGAATATGAAGCCATCCGATGATATGATCAAACAAAGAATCGCCCGTTTCCGCGATGAAATAGACGCCACGGATGAGGAAATCGTGCGTTTATTAAACAAGCGGGCCCTGGCGGCAATGGAAATCGGTCATATAAAAAAGGAAGTCAACTGGCCTGTGTATGTCCCCACGCGCGAGGAAGAGGTGATTGCCCACGTGAAGGCCGTCAACAAGGGTCCTCTGAGCAATGAAGCCATCGGGCGCCTGTTTGAGCGTATCATAGATGAATCCCGTAGACAAGAACGTGAGAGCAATTCTTAGTGAATACCACACAAATCCGTGCCAATTATAAAAATTTTAAATGGTGGCAAAAGTTTACTCTTTTGGCTTTTCTGGTTTTTCCATGGCTGATGATGGCCGTGCTGGAATACTTTAGTCCCGTGGATGAGCAAAAGATAGAGCAAAAGGTGACGCTGCATATTCCGCCGGGGGCCACTTTAAGCCAGATTGCCGATTCCCTGCTGGCTCATGACCTTATCGAAAGCAAAAAGGTTTTTAGTTATATTGTAAAGTATCAGGGTTATGAAAAAAAACTACGGGCCGGTGTGTTTGCCATCCCCAGGAATTTAAACCATTACCAGTTGGTGGAATATCTTATCGCCGCCCGGGCGCAGCGTTATAAAATAACCCTTCTCGAGGGCTGGACGGTTGAGCAGATGGCCGCCTATATCGGTAAAAAAACGGATATGTCCGCCCAACGTTTGCTAAAGCTGGCCAATGACCCTATTTTTATTAAAAGTCTGGGGTTGGATGTGTCGGGATTGGAAGGTTATCTTTTGCCGGATACCTACTTTCTGGAATATCACATCAGCGAGGAGCAACTGTTAAAAATATTGGTTAAAAACTGTCTGGCCCTGTTTGAAAGTGATTCGGCGCGTGAAGCGATGATAAAGATTGGCTTAAATCGTCATCAGGTATTAACTTTGGCCTCCATAGTTGAAGGCGAAGCTCTTCTGGACAGGGAGCGTCCTATAATTGCCTCACTATATCTAAACCGGCTCAGGCGTCATATGAGGCTTCAGGCAGACCCGACAATTCAATATATAAAGGAAGGACCTCCCGGCCGCTTGCTTTTTAAGGACCTGGAGATAAAATCACCCTATAACACGTACATACATTACGGCCTGCCTCCGGGGCCGATAAATAACCCCGGTAAGAAGTCCGTGTTGGCCTCTCTGTTTCCGGAAAAAACAAACTATATATACATGGTGGCCGTGGGTGACGGAAGCCACACCTTTACAACCCGGCTTAAGGATCACCTGAGGGCCAAGGCACAATTTGACCGTGTAAGACGCAAGGTAAAAAGAAACCAACGGAATAAACAAAATAAGTAAGTTATGGCAATAAATTTAGAGAGTTTAAATCCGCGCCAACGGGCGGCGGTGGAGCAGACGGAAGGCCCGGTTTTAATACTGGCCGGCGCGGGCAGCGGCAAAACAAGAACCCTTACCGCCCGCATGGCCTACCTTATCGAAGAAAAGGGCGTGGCTCCGCAAAACATTCTGGCCGTTACCTTTACCAATAAGGCGGCCCGTGAAATGAAAGAGCGCGTGGAATCGCTGATCGGTTCAGGCGTTAACGGGTTGTGGATCGGTACCTTCCATAGTATCTGCGCGCGTATTATGCGCATCGAGGCGGAAGTGCTGGGCTACTCCCGCAGCTTTACCATTTATGATGTGGATGATCAGACCCGGGCGGTGAAAAAAGTTATAAGCACCCTTTCGGTTCCGCAGCAACTTTATACGCCTAAAATGATTCAAAACCGGCTGTCCAGGGTTAAAAACCAGTTTCTGTTTCCCGAAGACCTCTATGCCATCGAAGACCGTCAGGGACTGGATGAGTTCCTGCCTTCCATCTACATCTCCTATCAGCGTTTTCTTAAGGAAAACAATGCCCTTGATTTTGATGACCTGTTGATAAAACCCATCGAGTTGTTTAAGGAAAATCCGGATATACGGAAAAAATATGCCGACCGTTTCCGCTATGTGATGGTGGACGAGTATCAGGATACCAACAAAGCGCAATACCTTTTGATTAAGGAGCTTGTAAAGGATCACAGAAATCTCTGCGTGGTTGGTGACGAGGATCAGGCCATCTATGGCTGGCGCGGGGCGGATATTTCCAATATCCTGGATTTTAAAAAGGACTATAAGGAAGCCGCCGTATTTAAGCTGGAGGAGAACTACCGTTCCAATAAAAATATTTTGCTGGCGGCCAATGCCGTTGTAAAGAACAACACCGAGCGCCTCGGCAAGGATTTGTGGACGCAGCGCCCCGAGGGAGAAAAGCTGGAGGTGCTGGTGGGGCAGACCGATGCCGAGGAAGCCAAAAAGCTGCTGGAGAAGATCCATGACGAGGTTTATACCCGCAAGCGCAGCTTTAAGGATATTGCCATTCTCTACCGTACCAACGCCCAAAGCCGGATACTGGAAGACACCCTGCGCCGGAATGCCATCTCCTACAAGCTTGTGGGCGGCGTTAAGTTCTATGAGCGCAAGGAAATTAAGGATATTGTCAGCTATTTAAAGCTTATCGTAAACCAAAAGGACAGCATCGCCCTAAAACGGGTTATCAACTTTCCCCTGCGCGGCATCGGCGATACCACGGTGGGTAAGATAGAAAAGTTTTCCGAACTGGAGCAAATACCCCTGTTTGAAGGGCTGGGCCGCGTGGAAGAAGTGGCTTCCATCTCCCCGGCCATGAGTCAGCGCGTATTGGGCTTTTACAATCTGATTACAAAGTTTATAAAGCTCAGCACGGAAATATCGGCCGTGGAACTGGCCTCCACGCTGGCGGCGGAATCGGGCATCATGCATCATTACCAAACCGAGTATGATCAATATGAGAGCGAAAGCAGGGTGCAAAACATTCAGGAGCTTTTCCGCAGTATAGAGGAATTTGATGAACGCCGCCGGGAAGAAGGCCGCGAGGCCAGCCTGGAATCCTTTTTGGAAGAGGTCAGCCTGATGACCGATATCGACCGTATGAATACGGAAGATAACTCGGTTACGCTGATGACCCTGCACGCGGCGAAGGGGCTGGAGTTTCCCGTTGTTTTTATCACCGGCCTGGAGATGGGGTTGATGCCCCTGCAGCGAAACTCGGCCAACCTGAACGAGTTGGAAGAGGAACGGCGGCTGATGTATGTGGGCATGACCCGCGCCGAGGAACGGCTCTATCTTTCCATGAGCCGCTCGCGCCGCCGCAATAACAGCTTTAATAAAACCATGCCTTCCCTCTTTTTGGATGAAATCCCCAGGGAATTGCTGCACGTTAGCGGCTACAATTCCGCCTCGGCTTCTTCCGACTACGGGCGCAGCAGGCGTCATAAAACCAAGGTTAAAAGCTACCTGACCCGTGAAGTGGAGAACCAATCGACCGACGACACGTACAAGGTGGGGCAAAAAGTATATCACGCCACCTTTGGCAAGGGCATCGTCCGCCAGTTGGAAGGGCGGGGCGACCGGATGAAAATAAGCGTGGACTTTACGGATGAAGGTATTACCAAAAAGCTGATAAAGGAATTTGCAAACCTGACACCTCTCGAAGAATAAGCGAATACCCAAACCCATGAAATCTTTATACAAAGCATTTGCCATTATCCTGTTCTGGATACCCGCGCTGGCCGCCGCCCAGTCCAACAGCGGCAATGATTTTTCCTACGCCGTTAAGCTGTATGAACAGAAATTTTACGATCTGGCCGCGCAGCAGTTTGTTCGTTATTACAATACCTATCCCAACAGCAATAACGTGGATGAGGCCAAATACTACGCGGGTATGTCCCTGTTCAATTTAAAGGATTATGTTAAGGCGCGGGTGGAGTTCCAAAGCCTGGCCCTGGAATATCCTAAAAGTACGCGTGCCGCCGAAGCCTGGTACAAAGTCGGCCTGTGTTACGCCGCCCAGCAAAAGCACGCCGAGGCGGCCAAGGCCTACGAAACGGTCAAAACCCTTTATCCGGCCTCGCCACTGGCCGCGAAAAGCCTGATACTAGCCTCGGAAGAGAGGATGGCCACCGGGGATGGTAAAAGCGCGGAGGTTTTGCTGCAAACCGTGCTGGACCGCTATCCCGACAGCCCTGAAAAGCCCCGGGCCATGCTGCGTCTGGCCCGTATCTATCTTGACCGGAATGATTTGGGCCGGGCGGAAGAGCTTCTGGACGCCCTGTTGCTGGAAGAAGAGGGCGATGTGCTGGCCGGAGCCTTGCTGTTAAAGGGGCGCGCCGATTTGTTGAAGGGGCTGGACAGGTCCGCCCTGACATTGTTTGACCGCCTCATTAAAGAATATGAACAAAGCCCGGAAGCGGTTGCCGCCGCCATGACGGGCGCGCGCCTGGCCCTGGGGCAGGGCGACCATCAGGCGGCTTTGAAGTATCTGACCGTTGCCGAAGGCCTGAATAAGGATAAAAACCGCGCCGGACAAATCGCCGTTTTAAAAGGCGATCTTTATTTTGCGGATGGTAAATATGCCCTGGCGGAAAAAAGCTATGCCTCACATGGCGCCGCTCCGGATTCCCTTAAGGCCTATCTTGCCGTAAAACGTTTTCTCTCCTTTCATCATCAAAGCAATGAAAGCGCGGCCATAGCCGTTTTGGATGAACTGCATCCTGTTTTTGATTATGTAGCGGCGGAAGTGCGGGAAGCTCTGTTTGAGCTGCTTTTAAAAATAAACCGGCCCGAGGCGGGTTTAAGTCTGTTGGCCGAAAACGACGGCATGGCGAACGCCGGTTACTGGCGGGCCCGTTTTTTGCGCCGTACGGGGAAGTGGCAACAGATGCTCAATCTTTTGGAAGATATGCCTACCCTGACCCGGGCGGGTGACAAAGCCGACGAGCTCTATTTCTTTTTGGCCGAGGCGCATTATAAGCTTGGCAACCATGCCTCCGCCCTCCGGGCCATCAATAAGCTTATCACCCGCTATCCCGCGGGACGATTTGTGGAAAAGGCCCTGGAGTTAAAGGAAAACATCCAAAATTTTGACCTGTTGGATGAAACTAAGGCGATCCGTGGACTGGCCCGTCTGAACCTGCGGGCCTTGATGGGCGAAAATTCCGAAGGCTTTATCGATCTGGGACGCATATACTTTGAGGACCTCAAGGATTATGATACCGCCGCCCGTGTGTTCGATTTGGCCACCCAAAAATCTCCGGGACAGAAGGGCACGGCCTATTTATGGCTGGGACGGGTGTATCAGCGTCTGGCCGAAAAGCCGGCGCTTACGGAATCCCTGCGGGCGGAATACAGCGGCAAGGCGCGGGAGAATTTCCGCAAGGCGGTGGAGAATATCGCCACCTGTACCCAACCGGACGTCGCCTCGTGGATGATGGTAAAAAGCAGCCTGGAGAGCGATTCGGTTTCCGCGCGGAAAAAACAATCGTACCTGAAAGGCTTGTCAGCCAAATATCCCGAAAGCCCGTTAAGGGAGGAGTGGCTGTCCTTTGAGGCCTTTACGTTTTCCTTTGACAGCGCCCACGCCGATGTTTCGCGCAAGGACTATCAGCAACTGATCCGGGATTATAAACAGTCGGATCAGTATCCCGGATATCTGTTCAATTACGCCCGTTTGCTGGAGGTGACCTCGCCGGAAAAAGCCGTGGAACTGTACAAGGAGATTGCCCTGGAGCACCCCGGCAGCTTTTTCGCGGACAAGGCCTTGCGCGAAGTGGCCCGTTACTTTGCGGAAAAAGGGCTTTATAAGGAAGCCCTTTCCCTCTATGAAAGGTTCCTCTCCTCCTATGGCTATACCGACGCCGTCCCGGAAGTGAAAACGGAAATGGCCCGGCTCTATTTAAAAACCGGCGCAAGTGAAAAGGCCATTAAGCTGCTGGCTCCACGCATAAATGTGGATATCATGTCCGATCCGGTACTTTCTTCCTTTGTTTATGGCGGCAGTTCCCTGGAGAAACTGGCCTATCTGGCCCGGGCTTACGATCAAAACGGCCGGGCGCGTAAGGCCATGGCCTTATACGGTCTGTATTTACGGCTGAAGCCCTCCGGCCCGATGGCGGCGCGCGCTTCCTATGCCCTGGCGGAATTGTATAAAAGAAACGGCCAAACGGAGGTGGCGCTGGATCTGTTCGCCAAAATCCCCAAGGAGCAGACGGATTTTTATCGCAAGGCACAGATGCAACAGGCGGATATTTATTTCGGGCGGATGAACTACGGCAAGGCGGCGGAAATATACGGCCGGTTGACCGGTGAAGAAAACAGCGAGGCGCAAAAGGCCCATGCCAACCTGATTGTAAGCCTGATAAAGGCGGGGAAAGTAAACGAGGCCGAGAAGCAGCTTAAGCTGTTTAAGAAGCGCTATGCCGAAGACAGGGAGAATTTTGCCCGCTTTACGCTGGAATTTGGCAGCTATTATCGTAAAAAGAAAAATTTTACCAAAGCCCAAAAATATTTTAAGAATGTTGCCGGAAAATACGGCGATACGCCCTGGGCCGATGACGCGGTCTACTACGACGCCCTGGTGAAAATCACTCTGAATAAGCATGAGGACGCCCTGGAGATACTTTCCTCCTTCCCGCAAAAATTTCCGGCCAGCGATATGCTTTCCTCCGTCTATAATACGCTGGGCACGATCTATTTCCGGGGGGAAGCCTATGATAAGGCCATCGCCGCCTTTAAAAAGGCCCTGGATTATCCGGCAACGCCCCTGGTAAGAAAACAGACCATGTCCAACCTGATCAAAACCTATTCCATGACCGGATTTTGGGATGCGGCGCAAAGCCTGGCCCGGACTTATGTGCGCGATTTTCCGCGGGCGGAAGACCGCATAGACAAGGACATACTGATCGCCCAGGCCTTTATCAATTTAAACCAGTATCAGAATGCCGTTGATTATCTTAAAAGAATTAAAATAAGCGCCGATAGTGAAAAGGAACCTGAAATTCAATATTACATAGGTGAAGCTTTATTAAAGGCCGGGCGCTACGAAGAAGCCATCGCGGAGTTTGTAAAAATTCCCTTATTGTCCAAAAAAACAAAATTGCAATGGGAAGCCAGCGCTCTTTATTATTCGGGGCAAGCCTATGAAAAACTGGGCCGCATTGATGACGCCATACGCATGTACCGGGAAATCATAAACCGGCCCGGGATTGATTTGATTTTAAAAAGAGAGGCCGAGAAACGTATCGGTCAGATAAAAGGCAAAGGTTAATTTAAAATAAGTTCCAGGAGAAAATATGTTGCGGAAACTTATCCTTACGGGCGTTTTGGCGCTGACATTGGTATTTACGGCCTGTTCCGGATCGCGTAGCGCGGAAGAAGCGCCGACATTCAGCGACCAGACCGTGCAAACACAGGCGGATGACCTGCTGGATAAAATCGATGATAATCCATCGAACAGCGAATACCGCCTGCAATTGGCACAACTGTATCATGATAACGGGCAAAGTCTGGAAGCCTTAAAGGTGCTGGAAGCGGGTCTGGCTTTGGACCCCAATGACGCCGAGCTTAAATTTAAATATGGCGAGATCGCGGAAGAAAAGGGCGACCTGCGCCGCGCCTATACCGCCTATAAGGAGGTGTTGCAAAGCGCTTCGGGTAACGATTACCTTGACCGTATCGCGCCTAAATTTTCCGACGCCTTTGTGGTAACCCCGCTTGTTAACACCCCCGCCAACGAAGCCTTTGGCTCCTTTAGCAAGGACGGCTCCAAAATTATTTATCAGGCCGACCCCGACGGAAACTGGGACCTTTTTGAATATGTTCTGGGCGACTCCGGCTCCACCCGGCTTACCACAACGCCGTATCACGAGGAAAACGCCGCCTTTAGTCCCGATGGTACGGCCATTGTCTATACCTCCACGGAGGAAGATACCCGTGATGTGGAATACAGCCAGTTGGTCCGGGATATTTATTTGTGGCATCTCACGAACAATCGCAGAACCAATCTTACCCAAAACAGCTCCGATGACTGGCTGCCCCGCTATTCCAAAAACGGGCAGGTGATCTCCTTTATCTCCGAAAGGGATGATTTGAGCGAATCCCGCTTTGACCAACTGTTGAGCGAGGTGTATATTATGGAGAACGACGGCCGCTTTCAGCACCGGGTTACCCATAACGATTCCGAGGATGGCGGAGCGGTTGTAGCCCCCGGAAGCGGTAAGGATCAGGGCGTGGTATACTTTGATAACAACGCCAGCGGCGTGTTTGAGATTTACAAAGCAGATTATAATGGCGAAAATCAACAGCAGATCACCTTTAATCCCTCGGCGAATGACCTCTCCCCGGATATTTCCGCCAATGGCGATAAGATCGTTTTCTTTTCCGACCGCGACGGAAATTACGAACTCTATCTGATGAACAGCGACGGCTCGGTGCCGGTGCGCCTAACCTCCAATCCGGCCAATGATTTGAATCCCGTTTTTTCACCCGACGGCAGTAAGGTTCTTTTTCATTCCAACCGTTCCGGAAACTATGATCTCTATCTAATGGACCTTAGCCGCCAAAGCACCACGGTAGCCCTTTATGATGTGCTTAACAGCATCGATCAGGCCCTTAACGCCCTAAAGTAAATTTTTGGATACTCTTAAAGCCCGTTTTTAAAAGCGGGCTTTTTTTTATCCCACCCCTGCCCGCGGCCATCAATTTTGCCTGAATAGGTATACATCCGTATATTCCTTTTTTTGGGGAATAAAGAATATGAATCTGGACCAACTTTTAGATTATCTGGCCAATGACAACGACTTCCGGCAACGGTTAAGCAAGTGGGTAACCCTGCCGCCCAAAGAGCCGCGTTACGCTCCTTTTCCCGGCGATCTACATCCCGCCATAGTCGCTTCCCTGCGGAAAAAGGGCATCAGGCAGTTGTTTACCCATCAGGCCTCCGCCTTTGAGGCGGTATCACGCGGGGAAAATGTTGTTGTGGTTACCCCGACCGCCTCGGGCAAGACCCTGGCCTACAACCTGCCTGTGTTCAATCAGTTGATGAACGATCCCGAAACACGGGCGCTTTATCTGTTTCCCACAAAAGCCCTTTCACAGGATCAGCTTAAGGAGATAGAAGACCTGAATGGAAAACTGCGGCTGCGGACGAAGGCCTATACCTTTGACGGCGATACGCCGGCGGATATACGCCGCACCATTCGTACCGCGGGCAATCTGGTGGTTACCAATCCCGATATGCTGCATCAGGGTATTTTGCCGCACCACACCTTATGGATAAAGCTCTTTGAAAATCTGAAGTATGTTATCATCGACGAGGTACATATGTACCGGGGCGTTTTTGGCAGCCATGTGGCCAACCTGATGACCCGCCTGAAACGCCTGTGTGCTTTTTACGGCAGCAGTCCTCAATTTATACTCTCCAGCGCCACCATAGACAATCCCGGCGAACTGGCCGAAACCATAACCGGAGAACAGGTGCGTTTAATCGATGACAACGGCGCTCCTTCGGGTGAAAAGCATTTTTTAATGTACAACCCGCCCGTGGTGAACGCCGAACTGGGTCTGCGCCGGGGCGTGGTCAATGAGGTAAAAACCATCTGCCGCAAAATTGTCCCCACCGGAGCGCAGATAATCATATTTGCCCGCAGCCGGATGCGGGTGGAACTTTTGGTGACCTACCTGCAGGATATCGCCGCCGAACTGGGCCTGGGCAGGGAACAGATACGCGGCTACAGGGGCGGTTTTTTACCCCGGGAGCGGCGGGAAATCGAACAGGGTATCAAAAAGGGCGCTATTCGCCTTGTGGTAAGCACCAATGCCCTGGAACTGGGAATAGACATCGGGCAGTTGGATGTGGCCATTCTGGCGGGATATCCCGGCTCCATAGCCAGCGCCTGGCAGCAATCCGGCAGGGCGGGGCGGCGCAACAAAACCTCGCTGACCATTATGGTGGCTTCCAGCGCCCCCCTGGATCAATACCTGATGGAAAAACCGGCCTTCTTTTTTGGCAAGAATCCCGAAACCGCCTTTGTGGACAGGGAGAACCTGCCTATTGTGATGAGCCATCTGAAGTGCGCCGCCTTTGAGCTGCCCTTTAGGGAAGACGAACAGTTTATTCCCCATGCCACGGCGCATTTATTGGATTTTCTGGCCTCGGAAAGAATTTTGCGCAAGGCCGAGGGACACTATTATTGGATGAGCGATATTTATCCCGCCGATGAAGTGGGGCTGCGTAACAGCACGCAGGAGAATGTGGTTATTGTGGATACGACGCGGCAAAACAAAGTGATCGGCGAAATGGACATGTTCGGGGCGCAGGAAATGTTGCACAGCGAAGCCGTTTACATTCACAACGGGTTGCCCTACTATGTGGATAAGCTGGAGTGGGAGGAGTTAAAAGCCTATGTTCACCGCATAGACGCCGATCATTACACGGACGCCATTACCAAGGTGGATATCAAGGTTTTGGATGTGACGGAGGAAAAGAACCAGGGCCGCTATGCCAAATTGTTAACCGAGGTTGCCGTTACCCGCGCCGTGACCGGTTACAAGAAAATAAAATTTAAAACCCATGAAAATATAGGCTTTGGGCGGGTCTATCTGCCCGAACTGGAAATGCAAACCACGGCGTTGATGTTGCGCTTCCCGATGGAGATGTTGAAGGAAAACGGTTTTAAGGAATCGGAAACAGGCGAGGGACTGAAAAGCATAGCCTATGCCCTGCGCCATCTTGCCCCTCTGTTTATCATCTGCGATATTTCGGATATTGCCATTTTTTCGGTGGTGCGCGACCCCTTTGCCCGCGAGCCGGTTATTTATATCTATGACAAATATCAGGGGGGAATCGGTTTAAGCAAAAAACTATATGCCCGCGAAGAGCTGCTCCTTGCGGCCGCTCTGGAGCATATTTCAAGCTGCCCCTGTAAGCAGGGCTGTCCCGCCTGCATAGGCCCCTCCCTGGAACACGGTGACGACGCCAAGGCGCTGGCCCTGAAAATTTTAAACAGTCTGGAACTTAAAGCACAGGTTTAAATGGATATTTCGCGGAAGCTGGCCTACTACAGGAAAGGCGATCAAAAAACAGGGGAAAAAGTTGTCTCCTCGCCGTTGGCGGCCCTGCGCGACCATTTCGGAGCGACCATCCTGTATGAAGAGCATCCTGTTTTATGCCTGGAAAGAGATGAAGCCGAAGAACAGGTCGACGTCCGGGTCGATCTGAATATCCTTTCGCGGAGGGAATTCCCGACGCCGGTCAATCTTTCCGAGTGTCTTTTTTTCGATCTGGAAACCTCCGGCCTTATCGGAGGAAGTGGTGTTTATGCCTTTTTAATCGGTTTTGCCTGGTGGCATAAGGGGCGCATCCATACCCGCCGCTACTTTTTGCCCGACTACGGACGCGAGCCTCGGTTGTTTACCGAACTCAACCCATGGTTCACATCTTTTAACTATATTGTCTCCTATAACGGTAAATCCTTCGACCTGCCTGTTCTCAACAGTCGCTTTTTGATGAACCGTCAAAATCTTCATTTGCTGAACATGCCGCATATCGACCTGGTTCACCCCGTGCGCCGCGTTTGGCAAAACAGCTTTCCCTCGTGCGACCTGCAAACCCTGGAGCGTGAACTGCTCGGTTTTCACCGAAGCAATGATATTCCGGGCGCCTTCATTCCCCAGGTTTATTTTGATTTCCTGGAAACAGGGCGCCTGCACGATATCGTCAGGGTTATTGAGCATAATTATTATGACCTTGTTTCCATGGTAAGGCTTATGCAAAAGCTGCATACGATCTTCAACGGAGAAGAAGGCAGCGCCCTGGACCATCCGGCGATATGCCGCCTTTCACGCCTTCTGTCCGGTCTCAGTCCGGTTCCCCTGAACAGCTTTGATATTCTGGAAAAGAAAACTTCAGGCCCGTTGCCCGCGGACTATCTCTTTTGGAAAAGCATGGCTCTGAAACGGGCGGGCCGGGCGGACCAGGCTTTGCTATTATGGCGGGAACTGCAAAATCATCCCCGCCATGCTTTTGCGGTAATGGAAGAAATCGCCAAATATCTTGAGCATCGCTTAAAAAAATACAAAGAAGCTTTGCAGGTTGTGGAGCGGGCCCTGCACATTATGGATATTCAACGGGAGTTCGGTTATAATAACACGCCTCTATACCGGGCATTTGAACGCCGCCGGAAGCGTCTGAGCGGAAAATCGAAAGCAAAAAATTAAATTTACTTGAAAAGAATTTGAAATCATGTAATTTAATACCCTTACCGCTTTAATTGGGAAACTCACTTATTAAATGGTTACGTAGAGGAGGAATCTATGAAGTATGGCAGTTTGGGTGCGATGTTTTTAGCCAAGCGCGAGGAAAACCCGCACCTTATAGCATACCGCTATAAAGAGGGGGGTAGCTGGAAGTCGGTTACCTACGGCGAAGCGGTTGACCGGGGAGAACGCATCGCCGGCGGCATGGCCAGTCTTGGCATTAAAAAAGGGGACCGGGTGGCGATTGTCTCCGGTAACCGTATCGAATGGGCCCTGATCGATTATGCCACGCAAAGCCTGGGCGCGGTTTTGGTAACGGTTTATCCTTCCCTGCTTAAGGAACAGGTGCAGTATATCCTTAATGACAGCGAAACAAAGATTGTATTTGCCGAAAACGATGTGCAAATGCAAAAAATCAACGAAGTGAGAGACAATTTAAAATATACCGAGCATTTTTATGCCATAGAGGCAGGCGGCAGCCTTAAGGACCCCTGGAGAACGCTGGATCAGCTTACGGAGGATGGCCGGGAGTTTCTGGAAAAGAATCCCCAATATGTAAAGGAAGCCTCGGCCGCGGTTGGCGGCGACGACTGGGCAACCATCATCTATACGTCGGGCACCACGGGTGAGCCCAAGGGGGCCATTCTGACCAATAATAACCTGCTTTCCAACGTGGAGGCGGGATTGCAATGTCTGCCGGTTAATTCCGATGATGAATTCCTGAGCTTTCTGCCTTTAAGCCACGTTTTTGAACGCATGGCCGGCCATTTTCTGGCCTACTACTGTTCGGCCACCATTGCCTATGCCGAAAGCATAGACGCCGTTCCGCAGAACATGGGTGAAATAAAGCCCATGGTTATGGCTTCCGTGCCCCGGTTGTATGAAAAGATGTATGCCCGCGTTCTGGATAATGTAGAGCTGGGTTCGCCGTTGAAACAAAAAATATTCCATTGGGCCGTAAGCGTGGGACGGGAATATGTAAAGCGGCAGCAGAATAAGCAAAAGATCGGATCGGCCCTGCAATTTAAGCGCAACCTGGCCTATAAGCTTGTTTTTTCCAAGCTGGCCGAGCGTGTTGGAGGCCGGATAAAGTTTTTCATCAGCGGCGGCGCGCCTCTCTCGCCGGAGATCGCCGAGTTTTTCGGCGCGGCGGGCCTGATGATTCTGGAAGGCTATGGACTAACCGAAACATCGCCGCTTATTTCCGTAAATCGCGTGGATAAATTCCGCTTTGGAACGGTGGGCCCCGTCGCTCCCGGTGTTGAGGTGAAAATTGCCGAAGACGGTGAAATTTGCGCCCGCGGTCCCAACATCATGGTCGGCTATTATAAAAAAGAGGCGGAAACCAGGGAAGCTATCGATGAAGAGGGCTGGTTCCATACGGGAGACATCGGTATTATTGACGAGGATGGTTTTCTTAAGATTACCGACCGTAAGAAAAATATCATTGTCACGGCGGGCGGTAAGAACATTGCCCCGCAACCCATTGAAAATATCATGATCACCAGTAAGTACATCGAGCAGTTTGTTATGATAGGCGACAGGCGTAAGTTTTGCAGCGCCGTTATCGTGGCATCGGAGGAAAATCTGGGTAAATGGGCCGAGGCCAAGGGGCTCTCCTATAAAACCCTGGAAGACCTGAACAATCTGCCCGGCGTCAAGGAATTGATACAGGCGGAGATTGACCGTCTTTCCGCGGGCTTGGCCAGCTACGAGACCATCAAAAAATTTGTTTTGGCCAAGGAACTGTTTTCTATTGAAAACGGCACGTTAACCCCATCCCTTAAGGTAAAGCGCAAGGTTGTGGAGGAGATGTACGCCGATGAAATAGAAGCTTTGTATAAATAAGGTTACATAGTCATTAAGGGGTGCCGTGGCGCCCCTTTTTTTATTTGTGGGAAGTCGTGATGAAGCAACACACATACGCCGGTGCCGGTGTTGATATAGAAAAAGGCGAAAAGGCCGTTTCCAATGTGCGGGAAATGATCCACTCCACGTTTAATCCGCATGTTTTAAGCGCCGTCGGCGGTTTCGGCGGTTTATTTGAACTGCCTGCCGGATATAATAAGCCCGTACTGGTTTCCAGTACCGATGGCGTGGGCACAAAGCTGAGAGTGGCGCTCCTTGCGGGCAAGCATGACACGGTGGGGGAGGACCTGGTTAATCATTGCGTAAACGATATCGCCGTAACCGGCGCCCGGCCGCTCTTTTTTCTGGACTATTATGGAACGGGCCGTCTTGATGAGGCAATTTTCAAAGCGGTTATTTCCGGTTTTGCCCGAGGCTGTCGTAATAACGGGTGCGCCCTGATTGGCGGAGAGACGGCGGAAATGCCCGGCATCTACCATGATAAGGACTACGATCTTGCCGGAACCATTGTGGGCATTGTGGAGAAAGAGGATATTGTCGATACATCGCGTATTGAAAAGGGAGACCTGTTGCTGGGGATACCTTCCAGCGGTTTGCATACCAACGGTTACTCCCTGGCCCGTTCCGTGCTGCTGGAAAAATACCGCATCGATCAACATGTGCCGGAACTGGGCGCAAGCCTGGCCGAAGAGTTGTTAAAGGTGCATCGCAGTTATCTGGATGTGATCCTGGAGACACGCCGGGCGTGCAAGGCCTACGCCCATATTACCGGCGGTGGTATCGCCGGCAACACCGGACGTTTACTGCCCGGGCATTTGAAATTGCATATCGACTGGCATGGCTGGCAACGTCCGCCCGTGTTTGAGCTGATACAAAAGAGCGGCAATGTGCCGGAGGAAGATATGCGCCGTTCCTTTAATTTGGGAATTGGTCTGGTTATGATTGTTGCGCCGGAAAAGGCCGAAACCTTGAGGAGTACGCTAAAAGAGAAGAATGAACCGCTTATTGAACTCGGCTATGTGACGGGGGATTAAAGGGGGTATAAATCTAAACGACTACTTTAAATTGAGTCCTTTTACGGAAGGCTCGTCTGTTGTTTCAGGCGAGCCTCATTTTATGATCCGGTTTGATTGATACGCAAACCTTTGTATATTTTAACGTCAAGCGCCTTGGTTTCTTTTTTGGCGGGCAGCACATCTTTTTTCATGGCAAACATAAACACACAAGCATCAGAGGCAGAATATGATAAATGCTTTGCTCATTTCTATTATCGCTTATTTATTTGGCTCCATTCCCACCGCTATCATAGCCGGTAAAATATTAAAGGGCATCGATATCCGAGAACATGGCAGCGGGAACGCCGGCGCCACCAATGTTTTACGCGTTCTGGGTTGGAAGGCCGGACTGGTTGTATTGATGATCGATATGCTTAAGGGTTTTGTTCCCGTATTCTGGATAGCCCCGCTGTTTGCCACCCCGGACTATGTGGTTTATTACCAGATCCTTGCGGCCATCGCCGCCATTCTGGGCCATATATGGACCCTGTTTGCCGGATTTAAAGGTGGGAAAGGCGTGGGCACTTCCGCCGGGGTTTTTCTGGGGCTGGCCCCGTGGCCCCTGCTTTCCGCCCTGGCTGTTTTTATTGTGGTGGTTGCCTTAACTCGCTATGTCTCCCTGGGGTCGCTTCTGGCCGCCCTGGCTTTCCTGGCCGGTCTGTTAGCAGAACGCTTCGTTTTAAACATTCCCGTTCCCGATATCCTGCTTTATCTGGGCGCCATTGTTGTAATCCTCATCTGGTATGCCCATCGGGAAAATATCAAAAGACTGATAGCAGGTAATGAGAATAAAGTGAGTTTTTCGTCTTCCAAATAAACAATCCGAAAGGGAAAGAAATGAAAGTTGCCATGATAGGCTCCGGCAGTTGGGGCACGGCCCTGGCGTTGGTGCTTAATGAGAACAAACATGAAGTAGTTTGCTGGACCAAGGATGAAACCGTTGTAAACACCGTAAGGGAAACAGGGGAGAACAGCCGCTATCTTCCGGGGATAGCCCTGCCGGATACCCTGACCTTTACCACCAGCCTGGACGCCTGCATGGATGGCGCCGATATGGTGATAAACGCCGTGCCGTCACAAGTGAGCAGAAGCGTTATTGCAAAAACTCCCAAAAAATATATTACCCGGGGACAAATATGGGTGAGCGTATCTAAAGGTATTGAAAATAATACCTATAAACGCGTTAGCGAGGTTATCGCCGAGGCGGGCACTATCGATCCCCGTTATATTGTGGCCCTCTCCGGCCCCAGTCACGCGGAGGAGGTGGCCCGGCGCATCCCGACGGCGATTGTATCCGCTTCGGCCAGTCTGGAGGCGGCGCAAAAGGTGCAGGAAGCCTTTATGACGCCCTACTTCCGCGTTTATGCCAACGACGACGTGATTGGCGTGGAACTGGGCGGAGCCTTGAAAAACATCATTGCCCTGGCGGCGGGCATCTGCGATGGCGCCGGTTTTGGCGACAATACCAAGGCGGCGCTGATTACGCGCGGGCTGGTGGAGATGAACCGCCTGGGCAAAAAAATGGGCGCCCGCAGCGATACCTTTGCCGGTCTTTCCGGCATGGGCGACCTGATCGTTACCTGTATGAGTAAACATTCGCGTAACCGTCATGTGGGCGAGCAGATCGGCCGGGGACGCTCCCTGCAGGAAATTCTGGATGAAATGGTTATGGTGGCGGAAGGGGTAAAAACCACTCTTTCGGCCTATGAGCTGTCCCAAAAATATCAGGTGGAAATGCCCATTACGGAACAGATTTATTTAACGCTTTTCGAGAATAAACCTCCTCATGACGCCATGGTTGACCTGATGACTCGGGAATCCAAAGTGGAAGATTGGGGCAAGTCACAATAAAAGAGATGAAAACACGGAGGAGAAATGCAGAAGATTGTAACGCTGACCCGGCACATAATTGAAGAACAACGGAAGCACCCCACGGCCACCGGTGAGTTTACCAACCTGATAAATGATTTGGCCTTTGCCATAAAACTGATCTCCTATAACACCAATAAGGCCGGCCTGCTGGATGTGCTGGGCGAGGCGGGCACTACAAACGTTCAGGGCGAAAAAGTAAAAAAGCTGGATGTTTTTGCCCACGAAACCATGTTCCGCGCCCTGGATCATGGCGGTCACTTATGCGTAATGGGCTCCGAGGAAGAAGAAAAGCCCATCGCCATTCCCTCTCAGTTTCCCATCGGCAAGTATGTTATTCTGTTTGATCCTCTGGATGGCTCCAGTAATATCGAAGCCAATGTTTCCGTGGGCACCATCTTTTCCATTTACCGCCGGGTAACGCCCGACGGCACCCCCGGCACCTTGGAAGACCTGTTACAGCCGGGTTCGGAACAAATTTGCGCCGGTTACGTGGTTTACGGTTCCAGCACCATGCTGGTCTATACCACCGGCAACGGGGTGCATGGCTTTACGCTGGACCCCAGTTACGGTGAGTTTGTCCTCTCCCATCCCGATATCAAAATCCCTAAAAAGGGAAAGATATATAGTGTGAATGAAAGTAATTTCGATTACTGGGATCAAAGCATAAAAAACTATGTCCATTATATAAAACAGATAGACCCCGATTCCGGGCGGCCCATGAACTCGCGTTATATCGGCTCCATGGTCAGCGATTTTCACCGGAACCTGTTGTACGGCGGAATATTTCTCTATCCGGCCAGCAAGCGCGCGCCCAGGGGCAAGCTGCGCCTGGCCTACGAGGCCAACCCCATGGCTTTTATCATTGAACAGGCCGGAGGACGCGCCTCGGACGGGCATAATCGTATCATGGACATTGTACCCACGGAACTGCATCAGCGTACCCCGCTTTTTATCGGCTCCGAGGAAGATGTAAATATGGTGGAAGAATTTATTCGCGGGGAAAGGCCCTGACAGGCGGGCTCTCTCCTTAGGTTTGATTCAATGACGAGCAAATCCTAAATTTTAGGTTTGGCTAAAAATAAATAAGGAACTGTTTAAAATGGCGATTGAAATTAAAATTCAAGATGTGGCCCGCTATGAAGGGCAGGAAGTAACCCTAAAGGGTTGGTTGTATAACAAACGCTCCAGCGGTAAGCTGAGGTTTTTACTGGTGCGCGACGGCAGCGCCACCATCCAGTGCGTTGTTTTTAAGGGGGCTGTTTCCGAGGAAGTTTTTGAAAACGCCACGGCCCTGACGCAGGAAAGCTCACTTACCGTTACCGGTACCGTCGCCAAGGATGATCGCTCAAAAATCGGCTACGAAATTCAGGTCAGCGATCTGACCGTGGTGCAGATTGCCCATGAGTACCCCATCACCAAAAAAGAGCATGGTGTGGATTTTCTGATGGATCACCGCCATTTGTGGTTGCGTTCTTCCAAACAACATGCCCTTATCCGTATCCGTCACGAGGTGATACGCGCCGCGCGCGAGTTTTTTGATATGCGCGACTTTACGCTGATGGACGCGCCCATTTTTACCCCCAATGCCGCCGAAGGTACTTCCACCTTGTTTGAAACAGACTATTTTGAACGCAAGGCCTATTTAACGCAAAGCGGCCAGCTATACGGCGAGGCGGGGGCCATGGCCTTTGGCAATATCTATTGTTTTGGGCCCACCTTCCGCGCGGAGAAGTCCAAAACGCGCCGCCATTTGACGGAATTCTGGATGATTGAGCCGGAAATGGCCTACTGCGACCTGGAGCAGGATATGGTTGTCGCCGAGGAATTTGTAACCCATATTGTCAAAAGTGTTTTAAAAAACAGACGCCCCGAGTTGGAAACCCTGGAAAGGGACATCAGCAAGTTGGAAAAGATAGAAGCACCTTTCCCGCGCCTGCATTATGACGAGGCCGTGGAAATTTTAAAGAAAAACGGCGTCGATTTTGAATATGGCGATGATTTTGGCGCCACGGACGAGACGACCATTTCCCAACAATTTGACCGTCCCGTGATCGTCCATCATTATCCCGCGGAAGTGAAAGCCTTTTATATGAAACGCGATCCCGAAACACCTCAATTTGCCCTGGCCATGGATATGCTGGCCCCGGAAGGTTATGGCGAGATTATCGGCGGCTCTCAGCGCGAGGACGATTATGATGTGTTGCTTCAACGGGTAAAGGAATATAATTTGCCCGAGGAGGCCTTTGCCTGGTACCTGGATTTACGGAAATACGGCAGCGTGCCCCATGCCGGCTTTGGTCTGGGCATAGAACGCACGGTCGCCTGGATATCCGGTATCCGGCATATCCGGGAAACCATTCCCTTCCCCAGAACCATGACCCGGCTGTATCCGTAACGGCCAGGCCAGGGGGATTTTACTTGCAAAGAGACTATAATATCAGTTAAGGACATTAATATGGGCCCGGAACTAATAACCCGGCGGTTTATCAGTCACGGCCGTGTGCAGGGAGTGGGCTACCGCTGGTTTGTCCGGGAGAACGCCCGGCAACTTGGGCTAACGGGACAGGTGCGCAATCTTAGCGACGGCACGGTGGAAACGATAGCCCGGGGCAGGGCGGGTTCCCTGGATATCCTGAAAAAAAGACTGCTCGCGGGTCCGGCCCATGCCCGTGTTACCCGGGTGACCCAGCAGGAAATGGACACGGAAAGAAAATTTGAACACTTTGAGGTGGTCTATTAATGAATCATGACGATTTAAAAAAAATTATACGCGATATTCCCGATTTTCCAAAACCGGGCATTATTTTTAAGGATATAACGCCGGTCTTAAAAAATGCCGCCGCCTTTAACTATGCCCTTAATGTGATGCAGAAAGTTTTAGATAAATATAATTTTGATTACATTGCCGGTATTGAATCCCGTGGTTTTATCTTTGGCGCGGCCCTGGCCGAGAAGATAAACCGGGGTTTTATACCCATCCGCAAGCCGGGGAAATTGCCGTATAAGTCATTTCAGGAAGAATACACCTTGGAATACGGCACCAATATGTTGGAGATTCACCAGGATGCCGTTTCAACGGGAGACGCCGTGGCCGTTGTGGATGATCTTTTGGCCACGGGGGGCACGGCGCTGGCGGCTAACCGGCTTATAGAGCGGTGCGGCGGACGGGTCGCGGTGGATTTGTTTTTAATCGAGCTCTCCTTTTTAAAGGGGCGCGCTCTATTGAAGGATGTACAAACAGAAACAATTATTTCATATTAAAAATGGTGTTCCAATGAGAGCAAAAGTAATTTTACTATCCTTAGTGCTTGTAATTTCGGCCATGGCCGGTGAGCAGTGGTTCCGCTTATATAAGGAAGGCGTGGAGGCCGTGCAAAACGGTAAATATAAAGTGGCGGTGGCCAAGCTAACGGCGGCGATAAAGGCCAAGGACAGGGAAACCAAAAAAATCCGCACCTACGGCATGCACTTTATCGAATACTATCCCCACCGGGAGCTGGGTATTGCCTACTACAATCTTGGCCGCAAAAAGCTGGCCTATAAGCATCTTAAGCGTTCCATGCGCCTGGCCCCCACAACGCGGGCGCTCTCCTATCTTAATAAGTTGGCGGGTATTGCGGGTGATGTTGAGGATGAACCGCCCCTGGCCGAAAAAGAAGCGCCTAAGCCCGTCCGTAAAAAGGAACAGACAAAAAAGCAAAACCTTAAACTGGTGGGGGAGCGTCTCGGCCTGGCCATATTACCCTTCGAAAACAAAGGCGCCAGCAGGGATTTGGGCGATATTGTTTTGGATAAAATGATCACGGCGCTGGTAAATAAGGAACGCTTTAAAATATTGGAGCGCGCCCAACTGGAAAAAATTCTGGAAGAACAGCAGCTTGGCCAAACGGGAATCATAGATGTGAATACCGCCGCCCAAATTGGTAAGGGCATCGGTGTGGACGCCATGATTTTGGGGTCGGTGGCCGTGGCTCAAAACGGTTCCGTAAGCATCGACGCGCGGGTAATCGATACCGAATCGGCCAAGATTATCGTGGCCCAGGACGCCTATTCGCGCAGCACATCCGTTCAATCCGTAAAAGAAGCCACGCAGGACCTGGCCAATAAACTGACTTCCAACCTGCCCCTGTTACAGGGTTTTGTGATTCAGGCCCAGGCGGATGGTAAGTTAATGTTGGATATCGGCAGGCTGGCCGGTTTGCGCAAAGGGATGAAGTGTATTGTCTATAAGGAAGGCAAGGAGATTAAACATCCGGTAACGGGAGAGGTGCTGGGCCGGGAAACATCCATAATCGCGCCCATCATCGTGGAAGAAGTGTATGATAAATATGCAGTGGCGCGAACGGTCAACCGTACCGCTGCCGCCATTTCCGTAGGGGATCGTTTTATAACAAAATAAGGGAGGTAGGATGCGAATTTTTTTACTTATATTAACTGTTTTATTTACCGCGGGCACGGCGGGAGCGCAGGAGTTGTTCAACTTCCGCCTAAATGGCAACGGCGCCCGTTCCGCCGGCTTGGGTTATGCCTTTACGGGGGTGGCGGATGACGCTTCGGCCATATCCTGGAACCCCGCCGGTCTGGTGCAGCTCTATCAGATGGAAGCCAGCGTTGTGGGGCGTATGTCCGCCGCCAGCGGCACGGTTGACGGCTTACAGGATGCCGGGATTACCGGATGGGATATTCAGGCGCAGTCCAAGTTCCAGTTTAACTTTGCCAGCTTTGTCGTTCCTTTAAGTGTAGGGGATTTTCAGATTGTGGGGGGCGTGGCCTTTAGGCGCATGTTCGACTTTACGCAGGAGATAACGCAAACCATAACAACAGATGGTTTTGGTTTTAATTTTTTGGAACAGGTACGTTATGATGACACCGCGGGCGGTATAAATGCCATTGCTCCTTCACTGGGCATTAAGATCAATGATATGTTCTCCGTGGGTGTAACCGCCAACATATTAACCGGTTCGGAAGAGGGCAGCAGTTCCGTGGAGAACGACGGTCTTCTGGACAGTGAAAGCAGCTATGCCATCGATTACAGCGGATTGATAATAGACGTGGGTGTTT
>JALTKX010000025.1 GCA_027006055.1 Calditrichia bacterium
GGCAGAGAGATAAAAAAGACTCGTCCTTGTCTGATAATTTCTCCCGATGAAATGAATGAATATATTTCAACGGTGATTGTTGCTCCAATGACTTCCCGTATAAAAGATTATCCATCCAGAGTTACTTGTACTTTTCAGGGTACAAAAGGGCAAATAGTTTTAGACCAAATTCGCACAGTAGATAAAACCCGTCTAATCAAAAAGCTGGGCGTAATTGATGATCAATCGCAATATGAAGTAATCCAAATACTTCAGGAAATGTTTTCGTTTTAAAATTTGGTTTGTTGGGCGAGCCAGGTCCTAAATCTTGTGTAAATTCCTTCTGCAAACCTCCGGGAGAATTAAAACTCCAGGAAATCCCGGGCCAGGTAGTTTTGAACATAATCCCTTACCCCCTCCTCCAGGGAGGTGGCCGGACGGTCATAGCCCGCCATGCGCAGCTTATCCATGGGCGCCTCGGTGTCAGCAACATTTTTGTGGGCGTGGGCTATTATTTTGAATAGCGGGCGGTGTTTAGGAATACAGCTTAAGATTACAGTATGGTTCTATACAGTTTACTAATCTTACTTTAACTATTTAAGCTATTTTCTTTTGTATGTTAGAATTAAGTTCATCCTATTTCCAGACTTATAACTTTCTATCTTCTCAAATTCAACATAGCTTGGTTTCATTATACTATTATAAAAAAAATAGCCATCTCGATTATCTCTTTCCTTATTTTCAAAATATTCTCTAATTTCAGAGTCTCGTTGTCTACCCTCAACCCATATTTTCAGTCCAGCTTTGTGGCCATGAATATGGGCTAAACGGTGTTCAATTTCCCATTTATCTCCTGTTCCCATCTTTTTAATTACATATTCTTCATATTTTTTAAGCAATATATTACGAGGTTGAGATAATGTTTTCATTCTTTTCTCCATCTTTTAGATCATTTTTTATAGGTTAATAACTTTTATCTATACTAGTACTTTTTCAAAATATCTAAAGATAACCCGTTCTGCAAATAAATAATAGAGATTTACATATTCCATGTCATCGCTTAGTTAGCGATAAGTAATAGACATTTCTTAAAAAGATATTTCAATATACTTTAAGCAGAATCCTCATCCTACAGTAAACCTGTGGGATAACCCTCCGGTTTGTTTAAAAGGGCAAGAAATCCCGGGCCAGGTAGTTTTGAACATAATCCCTTACCCCCTCCTCCAGGGAGGTGGCCGGACGCTCATAGCCCGCCGCGCGCAGCTTGTCCATGGGCGCCTCGGTAAAATACTGGTAGCGGTCGCGGATATCCTCCGGCATGTCGATAAACTCGATCCGCGGCGCTTTTCCCATGGCCTGAAAGGTGGCCGCGGCCAAGTCCAAAAAGGTGCGCGCCCGGCCGCTGCCGGCGTTAAACAGGCCGTTCACCCGCGGATGCTGCCACAGCCAGATCATCATCTCCAGCACATCGCGGATATAGACAAAATCCCTTTTTTGCTCGCCGTCGCCGTAATCCTCGCGGTGGGAGCGGAACAGTCTTACCCGGCCCGTTTCCCGAATCTGATTAAAGGCCTTAAAAACCACCGAGGCCATATCGCCCTTGTGATATTCATTGGGTCCGTAGACGTTAAAAAACTTTATACCGCAAATCTTTTCCAGCCAACCCTCACGGCGCGCCTTCAGGTCAAACAGTTGCTTGCTGTAGCCGTACATGTTCAGCGGCCGCAGCAGGTGTATGGTGGATTCATCATCGGCGTAGCCCCGTTCCCCGGCGCCATAGGTAGCGGCGGAACTGGCATAGACAAAGCGGATATTGTTTTGCAGGGCATATTGCGCCAGGCGCAGGGTATAGCGG
>JALTKX010000026.1 GCA_027006055.1 Calditrichia bacterium
AAAATCGATTACCGGCAAACACAAAGCCTTTTTCCAGCATCTCTTATTCCCGGAAACATTCGTCAGCCGTAACAAAGCCTTTTTCCCAAACCTGCCTTACAACCCCGCATACCCTTTCCACATCGGCTTCTTCCATGGCGGGATAGAGCGGCAGGCAGATCACCTTTTGCGCGGCGGCTTCGGCCACGGGCAGATTTTCCGGTACGGCCGACGGCAACCCGCGATACATGGGGAAATGGCTGATCAGCGGATAAAAGTAGCGACGGGCATAAATATTGCGCTCCCGCAGGGCCCCGTACAGGGCGTCCCGGCCCCGCTCCTCCACAAATACCGGAAAATAGGCCCAGTTATGTTCCACTTCCGGAGCGCGGTGCAACAGGGTCAGCCC
This sequence comes from Calditrichia bacterium, assembly GCA_027006055.1. Taxonomy (GTDB): domain Bacteria; phylum Calditrichota; class Calditrichia; order Calditrichales; family J004; genus J004. The sequence continues at coordinate 389 of JALTKX010000026.1, forward strand.
CGGCAGGCCGGCCAGCAATTCCCGGTACAGACGGCTCAGTCTTTCCCTGGCGCGGATGCGCTCATCCACATAGTTTAGCTGCAATAAGCCCAGGGCGGCCTGCATCTCATTCATTTTACCGTTGATGCCCGGCGCCATCACCGTGGTTTCATCGGCAAAGCCGAAATTCTTTATATAATCAATGCGCTGCTTCAACTTGGCGTCATTGGTGACTATGGCGCCCCCTTCCATGGTGGTAAAAATCTTGGTGGCATGAAAACTCAGCACCGAAAGATCGCCATAGTTCAAAATGCTTTCCCGCCCCTCTCTTACGCCAAAAGCATGGCAGGCGTCATAGATCACCTTCAATCCGTAAACGTCGGCGATGCGCCCGATTTCGCGCACATCGGCGGGATTGCCGTAAACATGCACCGGCAGGATGGCCGTGGTGTTTGGCGTGATCAGCGCTTCAATACGCGCCGGATCGAGATTGAGGGTCAGGGGATCGATGTCGCAGAAAACGGGCGTGATGCCGTTCCAGTTCAGGGCATGGCTGGTGGCCACAAAGCTATAGGGCGTGGTGATCACCTCTCCTTTTATGCGCAACACCTGCAGGGCCGAAAGCAGGGCCAGTGTTCCGTTGGAAAAGAGGCTGACATAACCGACCCCCAGATAGTCCGCCAGGCGTTCTTCCAGTTGCCGGTGAAAAAGACCGTTATTGGTCAGCCATTTCCTGTCCCATATTTTTTCCAGATAGGCGGTAAACTCCTCCAGGGGCGGCAGATCGGGCCGCGTAACCATCAAGGCGTCATCGGAGCGGTGCGCCGTTTCAAAGGTGTTTAACAGGTCATCTTTGTTCATCGTGTCCATCTGTGCGTTCCATATAGTATTTATCCTTCGGGTCCTTGCCCGAAACGGACGATATGAAAACTTATCTATCAATATCCGTGCCATGGAAAACGACACATGCTAAACCACTGAAAATATATAACTTATAAACAAACTATTCCCATGCGGGGGCGTGTCCGTGCCTTAACGGATGGAAAGATTTTCTGAGTGACGGGAATAAATTGCCCTTTAAAAGGGCCGCGCGGAGGAAGGCCCGGTTGTTACAGTTTTATTTTTTCCCCGGAAAGCGAATAATAGGCGGCTATGATGCGCTGCTTCTCCGTTTCCGGCAGGCGAACGGTATTCCGGCTCTCAAAGGAACCGGGCCCGTAATAGTTACTATGCAGGGTAAAGCCCAGATGATTAAAACTTTTATTGACCCGCTGCCATATTGCGCGCGGAGACCTGCAGAACTCCCGATAATCCAGCACGATCTGCTTGGCGGCGGGCAGTTGGGCCAGCTGTTCCCCGATAAGCTTATTGCTGTACCAGACCTGACCGGCCACCTGCTTAAAGGCGGTTTGGCCGCGCAGGGTTTCATATTGCGGAACCTTGTAAAAGGACCAGCGGGAGGCGTCACCAAACATCCGTTCGCGGGCCAGGTATATCGATTGCGCCGTAAAATAGGGATGCCGTTTTAAAAAAAGAAAAATGGCGTTGGGCAGCAGTGCATTCAAAAAGGATATATGCGCATTCAGGGGGCCGGCCTTAAATACAAGCGGACGGTTTAAAACCGACTCAAAGGCGGCCAGTTCACTTAAAACATAGGGTTTATCCGTGGTGGCTTTGGGATCCGTTTTATGGCAGTTATCCTCATCCACGCCAAAAACGTGCTTAAAAAAGGCTTTGAATTCATTGGGGGCAAAAAGGCCCCGGGTCTGTCCCAGATCCGAGGAAAAGAACTCCTCGTTATCGGCGCCGGGCAGCATCACCTCCTCGCGGAAGGCCAGCTCCGGATCGGTAAGCATTCTTTGTATTTTGGCCCCCAGATAGGGCGCCTTATAAAAACGGGCAATAAGATTGCTGGGATAGCTGAACAAGCCGGTGGAGGCCAGCCACTGCATCAACAGAGTGCCCCCGCTGCCCGGCGCGCCGACGATAAAGATCACGGGATATTTAGGCGCCGTTCCCTTTCGGGCTATGGCTTCAATTTCCGTGGCGGCCAACAGGCTGTTCAGCTCATCCAGATAGTGCTCCAACTTGGCGTTTGGCTTAAACCCGGCGGAAATTTCCATTATGCGCTCCTGAATTCATTATGACGATACCTGGGGAACCAGACACTGCTTTCCGGCGCCCTTTCCCTGCTTAATCGGTCATATACCCGTGGGTTCATTACTTTTCCGCACAACATGGACGGTAAATTACCTGTTGAAAATCCGCGTTTAAAGCGGGCCAGGCCGTTTTCGGGATCATCATCGCCGCCGGCAACGCCACCCAGATCGGCAAAGGCATATCCCCGTTGTTTAAAATAGTGCAGCGCCCGCCAGACAATGGCATAGCTGGCGCGCAAAGCGTATCCGCGCTCCGAGGAAGCCCCCAAATGATAATAGACCCGGTTGCCCTGCTCCAGCCACAGATGCATGGCCACCACCTCTTCTCTGGCGCGGGCGGTAAAAAGATGCATCTCCTCCATCCCGAATTGCCGCTCAAGGGATTCCGGGGGAAAATCGGCCGGGCCCGTAAAACCGTGCCTGCGCCTTAGCCCCGCATACAGCGTTAGCCACGGGGCCAGAAAATTCATCTTTTCCGCTTCATGACGAACCTCCGTGTTTTTCAGGGCGCGACGGCACTTATAGCGGTGACCCGAAGAGACAAAGGCCCCGATATCCCGGGAGAGATCGGCAATGTAGTGGGACTTCAGCTTGACGTGACGATCGGGAAAGAGCCGGAACAGATCATAAAAGGCGACGTCGGCAAAGGGGTCCGCCACGGTTGTGATGCTGATATATTTTTCACTGTCCAAACGGGAAAAGTCCTCTTGCAGCAGGCACCATTCCCGGACGTCAAACAGCGGATAAGGAGCGATAAGATCAAAAAAGGGCGTGCCCTTAACGGGCCTTTGCAGCAGAAAGCCGCCGGATAGCGGCAGGGGCAGTACCTCGCCGATATGCCGGCAGGAGGAGGCATATTCCGCGGAACGGTAGCCTTCCCGTATAATTTTTTTTTTCAGCGCGGATTGGACCCCCATAATTTAGCCCAGATATTGCAGAATATTGAGATTGATGGTTTTCGCCGTCACCTGCAGGGCCGCCTGATAGGTGATCTGTTCCGTCTGAAAGCTGACGATCTCCTTGTCCAGCCTGGCGTCCCGGGCCTCGGAGCGGAAGCTTTCCAGGTCGATATTGGTCTGCTCCAGCCGGTTGCGTATCAGCCGCAGATTGGATGAGCGCGTGCCCACCTCCGCCGTAAGTCCCAGCATGCGGTCGCCCGCCGTTTTCAGATCGTCGATGGTTGTACGGATCGCGTCCTCATCATTGGCCCGCAGGGAGGATATCAGATCGCTCATGGCGTCAAAAACGCCCGTGTCCATAATCGACTGTCCGTCCACGTTGATATCAATGCTGACATTTTCCGAATATTCCCGCGACATGGTCTGATCGTTGCCCAGATAGGAAACCACGCCGGCATTTTCCACAAAAGGCGGCGCCGTTTGGGTATCGGTACCGGCAAAAACACTTTTATTCAGATACTGGGAATTTACGATGGCAAGCGCTTCCTGCAACAGGGCGTCGGCCTGGTCGGCCAGGGTGTTGCGTATTTCCGCGTCCGATTGGCCGTCCGCGCCCTGGTTGGCCAGGTCTTTGGCCTGAATTACCACTTCGCTCAGGGATTGCATCAGGGAAACCGTATTGTTGAGCCAGGCTTCGGAGGCGTCGATATTACGCAGATACTGCTCATTCTGGGCAATACGGGTGGTCATCCGTTCCGCCCGTGAAAAAGCGGTGGGATCGTCGGAAGCCTTTTGCACCCTGCGGCCGCTGGAGATACGGTTTTGGATATCATCCATGGCCTCCCGGCGCTGACCCAGCCGGTAAAGGGCATTTCTGCTTAACATGGTTTGTGTGACACGCATCGTTTATACCTCTACTTCCCTGTTTAGCGTAAACTTAACACTGTCTCTAACATTTGATCGACGGTATTGATGATTTTCGCCGCCGCCTGATAGGCCTGCTCATACTGAACAAGCTTGGTCATCTCCTCATCCAGGGAGACGCCGGCCACCTGGTCTTTTTGATTTTGCAGATTTTGGGTAATCAGTTCCTGGCTTTCGCGAAGGAACGAAGCATTGTCGATATCGGAGCCGATGACGGAGAGCAGATTGGTGAAAAAATCCGACGGCGCCTGATTCTCCACGATGGTATCGAACTGTAAATTAAAGATGGATTCCGCCACGCTGTTGCTGCCCACCCCTTCCGTGGCCGCGCGGGTGGCGATCAGGGTGGGGTCTTCCACGATGGCCGCGTTCATGCGAAAGGAGGAGGCCCCGCTTACCCCGTCGTCAAAAAAGTTTACCCCGGTGGTTCCGGCAACATTATAACCGGCGGCATGCAACTCGTTTACCTTTTCGGCCACATTCACGGCCAGGGTATCCAGACTGTCCAGATAGGAGGGAATTTTATTGTTAAAGGTGTCCATCATTCCGGCCAGCGTGCCCCCTTCAATCTCCGGTTCAAAGTTGCTGTCCTTAAATACCACCGCGGCCGACTGAACGGCGCTGTCGCTGTTAAAGCTTACCGACAGTTCATTTTGTTTTGTATCGGAGACCAGAAGATAGCCGCCGGAAAAGATGCTCACTTCGCCGGTATCCTTTTCCTTAACACTGATATTGATCATTTTGGAGAGATCGCTGATCAACTGATCCCTGCTGTCCAGCAGGTCGGGATTATCGCTCACCCGCAGTTCCCTGTTCAGGTTTACCAGTTGCCGGCCTATGCGATTAATGTCATTGACGGTGCCCGATATCTGAGGTTTAATCTGCTGCTGAAATTGCAGCGTGCGGTTATAGGTATTGTTCATGCTGTCGGCCAAAAGCTGACCCTTGTTTTTTACCAGGCTGCGCAGGGAATCGCTTTCGGGATCATTGGCCAGATCGTTCCAGGAGTTCCAGAACTCGCTCAGAACATTGCTCAGCCCGCCGCTGCTGGCGTCGCCAAAGATGCTTTCCACCTGTTGCAACATGGTTTCCGACTGCTCATATTTAGCCAGCCCGGCATTCTCCCGCCACAAGGCGGTTTCGGCAAAGCGCTGACGCGTGCGCAGCAGATCGCCCGGCGATACGCCCGAGCCCAGCCGGCCCAGCACGCCGTTGGTTTGCGTCAGGTTGCGCAGGTCCACCCGTCGCCGCGTATAGCCGGGATTGTTGGCATTGGCAATATTCCCCGAAGTGACGTCAATGGCGGATTTATAGGTGCTCAGGGAGCGCCGGCCTATTTCAAACATGGATGATATTGACATAATCCTTATCCCTCTGTTACTGCCGTCCGGGCGCGCGTTGTCCGCGGCCGGATGGCAAATTGACGCCAGACATCCTCATCGGCAGCCGACTGTTTATAGCTTTCCATGGCCTTATCATAGGTCAGGCGCAGCCTTTCCCGGAAACGGTTCCATACCTGTTGCTCTTTTCGCGGCAGCAGGGCAATCAACTCCCCCAGGGTCGCCTCGCCCCGTCCGGGAATTAAAGCGGCATACAACAGGGCCGTGGCCGCCTTTCTTTTGCGGGTCAGCTCCGCCGCCCGCTTAAGCACCCTTGCGGTCTCGGCCTCTCCCTTGCGCAGGGCGGAAGGCCGGTTCATAATTTTATATACCCATCCATAGGCGGATATTTCCTGGATCATCAAATCCAGAAGATGGTCATAAGCCTCGCGGCTGACGGGATTCAAATCAGGCGCCATAGTTCACCACTGTTCTCCCCGGCGTATTGGCAACGCCTTCGCGGGTGTAAAGGGCATAGTCCTGCTTGCTTTCCGGATAGCAATAGGCCACTAAATCCTGCATCAGGCTAAGCGACGTATGAATCAGCATACTGTTCTCATAGGTTAGCCTTTTAAGCATGTTCACGGCGGTCTCCAGGCGTTCCTTCATGGAAAGCCATTCCGGCTGGCGCATCAGGCCATGATGCAGAATAAAGTCATTCAGGGTATTCAGCTTCTCCTGGCCCTCCTCCGGCATCAAACGCTCCAACAAGCGGGTTCTTAAGGCGGTCAGCTTTTCGGCGCGCTTAAGCAGGGCGTTTTCCATGGCGCTATAGCGGTTTATTTCAGCCGTATCGCCATCCACCAGCGCCTTTTGCTTGCCCCGGGCCAGCTCGGCCAGGTTCTCATAGGTGGACGTCTCTTCCAGCAGGCTGGAAAACAGTTCATTCATTTTGGCATTATTCATCGTCTTTTTCCGTTAAGGGGTTTATAAAAGGTGTTTCCACGGCCGGCAGTGTGTTCAACAGGTTTAGATCGGTATTGTCGTTCTCCCTAAGAGCGGCATAGATAAAGTCCGCCATGCCGATGCCGCCCTGATCGGCCATGGCCTTGCTCATCACGCCGCTGAACATCATGCTGACCATATTTTGTTTTTCGTTTTCCCGGGGTATGGTTTTTTCCATGGTTTTCACCAGGGTGTTTAAAAACTGTGCTTCCATCTTTTTGCTTACTTCCCGCAGACGGGCCTCTTTTTTATTTTCAGGGTCGGCGGGCGCGCTCTGTTTTAAATTTCCCGTCGTTTTTTTCAGGTTGATGAAAGTTGATTCTATCTTCATATCGCTCATGTCCGCTCCCTAATTGATGATGAGCTGGGCCCGCAGGGCGCCAGCCTGTTTAATGGCCTGGAACACGGCGATGATATCGCGCGGCTTAAGCCCCAGGGTGTTCAGGGCCAGCGCCAGATCGGTTACGGTGGTTGTCTCGCGAATTACGGCGTTGCGCGCCTCTTCCTCATCCACCACCGTATTGCTGACCTCGGCCACCACGGTGTTACCGCCACTGCTAAAGGCATTGGGCTGGGAGATCACCGGCGTGGTACGGGTATGGATGGTCAGGTTGCCGTGGGAGATCATCACCTCGCCTATGGTCACCGCCCCGCCGGCCACAACGGTGCCGGTGCGTTCGTTTATCACCACGCGGGCCTCCACATCCACCTGCACGGGCAGTGTTTCAATGGAAGCGATGTAGCTTACGGCGCCCTGATAGCTTTTTAGCGAATCGGGCAGGGTCAGCTCCACCATGCCCGGCCCCAGGGCTTTGGCATATTGAGTCTCTCCGTTGGCACCGGCCTGATTGATGGCCGCCGCAATGCGATTGGCGGTGGTAAAGTCGGGCTCCAGTAAAAAAAGGCGCATCGGCTTGTTGAAGTCGTAATTTTGTTTTTCGGGCAGGGCCGTCAATG
>JALTKX010000027.1 GCA_027006055.1 Calditrichia bacterium
ATCCGCTGACGTTCAGCCTTCCGCCGGTTACCGTTTTACCGGAAAGGGAAGGAGTGGCCACGGCGCTGTTAAGAATGGCGCTTTTTATTGTCGCGGCACTGGCTCCCGGATTGGACGCCGCATACAAAGCAACGCCGCCGGTAACATGAGGTGTGGCCATGGACGTTCCGTTATAGGAACCATAAGTAGAGCTACCGGGCCTGTTGCCGGGCAACGTGGAATAAATCCCCGACCCCGGAGCGCCGATATCCACCGAAGTGGCGCCATAGTTTGAAAAACTTGACAGCCCGCCGGTGGAGGTGATAGAGGCCACGGCAATGATATTGGCATTGGGATAGCTGGCCGGATAACTGGGCGAGGCGTCGATATCGGCGCCGTCGTTACCCGCGGCGGCAACAAAAAGGATATCCGCGGCATTGGCCCGCTCAATGGCATCCTGCAAGGCTTGCGAGAAACCGCCGCCGCCCCAGGAGTTATTGGTGGCGGGCAGGTTAAGACCGTGACGGGTTTTTAAGTCCGTAATGTAATCAATGGCTTTAATGGCGTTGGTGGTAGACCCTCCGCGACGCCCCAGAAACTTGGCCGTAATGATGGATACATTCCAGGAAACGCCCGCAACACCAATTCCATTTCCGCCGATGGCGCCAATGGTACCGGAAACATGGGTGCCGTGATCATCCTGCTTACCGTCATAGGTGCTGTTATCATCACCGTCAAAGTCCCAGCCGTGGATATCATCCACATAGCCATTGCCGTCATTATCAATGCCGTCAACAGGATCATAGGGGTTTGTCCATATCTGACCGGCCAGATCCTCATGGCTGTACATGGCTCCTTCGTCAATCACGCCAATGTGCACCGTGGCCGAGCCGGTATTTCCCGCGGCCCAGGCTTCGCCGGCCCGGCTGCCATACGTATTGGCCGGAGAAGTGGCGTCACCATACATCCCCCACAAAGAGCCATCCGTATAATAAGGATCATTGGAAGTGGCCGTATGATAGAGGTAATAGTTGGGCTCGGCAAAAACAACTTCCGCGGAACCACGCAGAATATTGACGGCGGCATCCACGGGCATCAGCATGCGTACAACCGTTAACCCTTCCGGGTCACCGCTTCTTTCCATCGCCCTGGTTACGATCTTCTCTCCAATATGACCGCCGATGGCTTGCAAGGCCTGCAAGCGACGACTGGCGTTAACGCCTGTTCTAAACTTTACGATCAATTCACCGGGAACAAATTCAGGTCTCGGCCCCTGAAAGCCAACACTTTCCACAACCGCGGCATCCGGTGAAAGATTCTGGTCGTCCGCAGAAGAAAGAAGCGTATTATCCGCGCAACTGCTTAATGATAAAAAGAATGCGGATACGAGTAAAAATAGAGTGAATGATAAATAGCTTTTCGTTTTCATTATATGCCCTTATGTAAATGTTTATATAATACGGTACAGTGTTTACTCCGGTGTCTCCTCTCTAACGCCGGAGTTTGTCAGAGGAAGTGGTTGCAACGGGCGAATGGAAACTTCTGTTTTTTTTTATAACTCATCATACCTTTATTTTCAAACCGGTCTTCCGGTGTAATAATATATTTTTGGGATTCCCGTTTTCCGGATAGTGCTTTTACCCGGAACTGAGTAGAATAGATAAACCTTTTTGGCGCTAACTATATATAGTCTCTGTTTTAAAAATGCAAGACTATTCTTTGTTTTTAGTTTACAATTTAACTATTTCAACCTTAAGTCCATTGTTTATAATGCATTTTATTAACGTTTCCTTATTTACATAAACACCTGTCATTGTTTCGTATAACAGGAAATTGGTAAAATGGCTCT
>JALTKX010000028.1 GCA_027006055.1 Calditrichia bacterium
GGAAAGAAGTAAAGCAGATGCCGGACGCTCTTCAAACCGGGGTTACCCGGTTGTTAAAGGAAATAAACAAGGGAGACGACTCCGCCATGGGGGAGCTGGCCTCGGTTATTTATCAGGAATTGAGGCGGATTGCTTCCCGCCTGCTTAAAAATGAATCGGGCAAACACACCCTGCAAACGACCGATTTGGTGCATGAGGCTTATCTGCGGCTGGTTGACGAAGCCTATTTTTCCTGGGAAAACAGGGTACAGTTTTTTGCCATTGCCGCCCGGGCCATGCGCCAGTTTCTCATTGCCTACGCCAAAAAGCAAAAAGCCTTAAAGCGCGGCGGATCGTTAATAAAAGTTACTTTGGATGAAAGCGCCGTTGCCTCGGAGGAAAAGACCCTGAGGGTTTTGGCGCTGGATGAGGCCCTGCAATGCCTGGAACAGCATGATCCGCGTTTGTGCAGGATAGTTGAATTGCGCTATTTCGCGGGACTGACCATCGAGGAAACCTCCCGGGTCATGGATATCTCGCCGGCCACGGTAAAACGCGACTGGATTACGGCCCGGGCCTGGCTTGCCAGTGAGATTACCGCTTAAACACATCCATAATAAAAATCGTTATTTCTCCGGTGGGGATATGCGCGCCGGAGCGTTATATTTACAGGAAGAAGGCAAACCCGGAAGATGACTTCGGAACAATGGCAATCGATAAAATCGCTTTTTGAAAGGGCCCTGACGCTGCCGGAAGAGGAACGCGCGGCATTTGTGAAAAACGCCGCCGGGAGCGATGAACAGGTGCGTAATAAGGTGCTGGATATGCTGCGGGCCGATTCGGGGCCGGACTCTTTTTTGGAAGACTCCTGCTTTGACGCGGCACTGTTTTGGGAAGCGGAGGCTAAGAAAGAGGATTATTACGGACGCAGAGTAGGGTTGTACAGGATAGAAGCCCATATCGGCGAGGGGGGCATGGGTAACGTGTACCTTGCCGCCCGGGAGGATGATTTTCATAAAAAGGTGGCCTTAAAGATACTTAAGCGCGGCATGGATACGGATACCCTTTTAAAGCGCTTTCGTCAGGAAAGACAGATTCTGGCCAATCTGGATCACCCCAATATTGCCCGCCTGCTGGATGGGGGCAGCACGGAGGATGGCCTGCCTTATCTGGTGATGGAATATATCGAAGGGCAGCCGTTGACGGAATATTGCGACGAGCGGCGTCTGAGTCTTGTCGAACGTCTGCGACTGTTCGTTAAAGTGTGCCGGGCCGTGGAGTACGCCCACCAGAATCTTGTGGTACACCGGGATATTAAACCGTCAAACATCATCGTTGACAAGGACGGCGCGCCGAGACTTCTGGACTTTGGCATTGCCCGGATACTCGATCCCGATAGCGGCGAACCCCGGGAACTGACCATGGAAGGCTCCCGGGTATCAACGCCCGAGTATGCCAGTCCGGAACAGCTTCGGGGCGGGGTCATAACCACGGCCAGCGATATCTATTCCCTGGGGGTGTTGCTTTATAAACTGCTTACCGGCCGGCGTCCCCAACAACAGGGCCGCGGCGGAAGGGACGATCGTCCGCCGCAAAAGCCGGGTCTGCTTGTCCACGCCAGGGGAGAAGCGCCTCCCGGAATGTCGCCGGACAGACTCAGCCGTCGTCTGCGGGGCGATCTTGATAATATAATTTTAAAGGCCTTAAACCGGCGGCCGGAAAGACGATACGCCTCTGTCGGGCAATTCGCCGAGGATATCGACAGGCACCTGCGGGGCATGCCCGTTCTGGCCCGGGGGGATGGCGCTTCCTACCGCATGATGAAATTCGCCGGTCGTCACC
>JALTKX010000029.1 GCA_027006055.1 Calditrichia bacterium
CTGATCAATGAAATACTGGATGACCTGGTGGCCGCCTGCCGGCCGCGCTATATGATCGTTACCGGCGAGTTTACCACCCGCGGCGGCATGCATTCCGTAATAAAGGCCGAGCATGAGGCGGAAACAGACGATGAGGCATAAGCCGCTGGCCGTGGTGCTGGTTTCCGGCGGGATGGATAGCTGCGTTACGGCGGCCATTGCCGCGGAAAAATACACGCCGGCCTTTCTGCACCTCAATTACGGCCAGAAAACCGAACAACGGGAATTGCGTGCCTTTGAAGAGATCGCCGCCTTTTACGGCGTGAAAAAAAAACTGGTGGTCGACGCCCGCTTTTTTACGGAAATCGGCGGCAGCAGCCTGACCGATGAAACCATTCCCGTTAAAAAGGCCGATCTGGACTTTCAGGGAATTCCCGACAGTTATGTGCCCTTCAGAAACGCCAATATTTTGGCCATTGCCGTAAGCTACGCCGAGGTGATCGGCGCCGTGAAGATATTTATCGGCGCCGTGGAGGAAGACTCCTCCGGCTATCCCGATTGCCGGGAAGATTTTTACCGGGCCTATAACCGGGTCATCGAAGAAGGAACCCGTCCGGAAACGCACATAACAATCGAAACCCCTTTGATACATTTGAAAAAAAGGGAGATCATCGAGCGGGGGCTGTCCCTGAAGGCGCCGCTGGAGCTTTCCTGGTCCTGTTACCAGGCCGGTGATGAAGCCTGCGGTGTGTGCGATAGTTGCGCCCTGCGCTTACGCGGTTTTGCCGAGGCGGGCCGGGAAGACCCTATTCCATACAAGGTGCGCCCGCGTTATTAGGCGGAAGGTGGAGAGAAAAGATATTCCAGGTTAGCCAGGCTGGATTCGATGGAAAAGGGCAGCTCCTTGGCAAAAACGTCCAACACCACCAGGGCGTTTAGATTGGCGTCCTTATCCACAATGCTGCGCATGCGTCCCGCCATGCCGTGGTTAACCATCTGAATCTGTTTATAACCGTCCATCAGCCCTTTCAGGGTCAGGTCCGGCCGCCGGCCCTTTTTATACTCAAAATACTGCCCCAAAAGATAGGTGCTGACCGAACGGAAAACGGTCTCCTCGATGGTGGCAAAGGGCAGGTGAAAGCGTACCATGGGGCGCAGACGGTCCATAATGGGACAACCGGCGGTCACCATGTAGATGCCCAGCATGGAGCTCAGTCCACTTTGCAGGGTGGTGTTCTTTGAATAGGTACGCGTTTCGGTTTCCACCAGCACATTGACCTTTTCATAGGAAAACATGCGGGAAAAACGGGGCACAACCGGGCTGAGATTCAGGGCCAGCGGGCAATGGGCATGGTCGTCGGCGCTCAGGGGGCAATTGCTGCATTTGTGGTGTTCCAGGCGGGTCCATTCCGAGGAAGGTGTTTCCTGCTCCGGCTTGAGCAGCAGGGTCTCCCTGTCCAGATTGATTTCGTAAGTGGCGCGGGTTCCGTCCTCAAACATAAAATAGTATTTAAAAGCCAGCTCATTCGCGGAAGCCATCATCGTCTCCTTTAGCATTATCGGAAAAGCATAATCGTACAGATACGGATCATGTTCAGTAACAGGGATATTTTTTTAGGCGGTTAGCTCAAGCTCCTCCAGTTGACGGAACAGAGCGTCAAAGGCAATCGGTTTATTAATCAGGGCGTCCGCGCTTTCCACAACCTCATGTACATCATTGCTGACTTCATAACCGGTAATAAAAATGAAAGGTGTGCTTATACCCGCCTCGCGTACCCGTTTAAAAAAATCCGGTCCGGAAATTTTAGGCATGGAGACGTCGCTGATGATCAACGAATAGCGGTTTTGTTGCAACAGTTCCAGAGCCTGAAAACCGTCGGTAACGCCGTCGGTTTCAATACCCTTAATTTCCAGCATGTCGGAAAGGGTCTCCACGATCTCCGGCTCGTCATCCACCACCAGAACGCGGCTAAGCTCTTTTATACCGGTGCTGGCCTTCAGGTCGATGATGTGTGTATCCACATAGGCCCGCTTTTTCAGGCCGGTGATGTCGCGCAGATTGTCCGTCAGACCGGCAATGCGTTGTATGGATTTTTCCATCTTATCCAGATACTTTTCGGCGGGAAGCCCCTCGCGTATCAGGGAGATGTAGTTTGTCAGACATTGCAGGGGCTGGGAAAATTCATGGGCGGCGGCTCCGGCCAGTTCGCGCACGCTTTTTAAGTTTTCCACCTCTATCAGCGCCTTTTGGTTTTCGCGGATTTCACGCAGGGCCATGGTAAGCTCATCCTGCAGGTCCATCAGTTGCTGTTGGTTGCGTTTCCGTTCTATGGCATAGCGTACGGTGCGTTCCAGCAGCGGGGCGTTGATCTGACCTTTTACAATATAGTCGGCGGCGCCGGCGGACATGACCTGCAGGTCGACGTCACGATCGCCTTCTAGCGTTAAAACCACAACCGGTGTCATACTGAATTTGGCGGCGGAATCTTCCAGAAATTTTATGGAGCTGAACTCATCGGAGAGATGGTAATCCAGCAGACAGAGATCGTATTTTCCCGAGGTGAAGGCTTCCAGTCCCTTGTTATAGTCCGCGACCCGGTGCAGCTCAAAACCGACGTTGATATCTTGCAGAATGTCCTTGGTAATGATAAAATCACTTTTCCTGTTTTCGATCAGCAGCGTTTGATAAACCTGTTTCAAAATATCTTCCCTGATTTTATTCAGGACTCATATTCGGACGGGGAGGGGGGCACCTTACACCTAATTTGCAATGTGGGGAATTTTAACCAATAATCAACCGCTGTAAGAAAATTGACCGTTATTGCGCGGCCGCATCATGTTTTGGAGAACCGCGGAAGGGGCGGCATGGCCGTCTGAATGAAGCGTTTTGGGCCGCTTCCCGGGAGAAAATGAAAAAAAACGCCCTCCGGGCAACTTTTTAGCGGCCCTTACGTTTTTGTTCCTGAATCGACCTTGCGTAAATTGACGCACTTCACAGGTTTGGGAGTAAATGTGTTTAATTTAGGCCCTGTCCCTTGGCGGAACAGCCAGGCCTTACACTCACACAGTCGTGTCAGTCCTTAAATGAACAAATACAACGGATAGCTATGACCAAACGAATTTTCCTTACGATGATGCTTTTTACGGTTTTCAAGCCCGGATTTGCCACGGCACAAACCATCAGCGGTTTTGTTATCGACAAAAGCAACACCGAGGCGCTGATCGGCGCCAACGTTTATCTGGACTCCCTTTATATCGGTTCCAGCACCAACAACAGCGGTTACTATGTTATTGCCGACGTTCCCCCCGGGCGCCATACTCTGGTGGCCAGCTATCTGGGGTACAAAACCTATAAAACAACCGTTGATATGGGGGGCCGGCCCTTAAAGCTGAACATTATCCTTGAACCGCTGCTTTTGGAAAGCGAGGCCATTGTGGTGCAGGGCGACTCCATTCCACTGATTGAGAAAATGTATGAAAAGGAAGTCTCCCAGGTACAGCTCTCGGCCCGCCAGATCAATGCCATCCCGCAGATTGCCGAGGCCGATTTGCTGCGTTCCCTGCAAACCCTGCCCGGCATTCAGCCGCTCTCCGATTTTTCATCGGCCCTGTATATACGCGGCGGTACCCCGGATCAGAATCTTTTTCTGCTGGACGGCACCGACGTCTACAATCCGGAACATGCCTTTGGGCTTTTTTCCACCTTTAACACCGACGCCATTAAACAGGTGAGTCTTTCCAAGGGCGGCTTCGGCGCGGAATACGGCGGCCGTCTTTCCTCCATTGTGGATGTGACCAATCTGGACGGTAACCGCAAGCAATTTGAGGGAAAGGCGGGTATCAGCCTGCTTTCGGCCAGAACCACGCTGCAAATGCCCATCGGCGCCAACGGCTCTCTCTCCGCCTCCCTGCGGCGCACCTACTTCGATCAGACCGTGGGCCGGTATCTTGAGGATATCCCGAATTATTATTTTTATGACGGTAACATCAAGGCCTTTTTTGAACTGGGGGCCAACGATAAGCTGACCCTGAGCACCTATGGCGGCCGGGATGTGCTGAGCTGGGTCTTTGGCGGCAACTCCGGTGATGACGGCGTGGGCTTTGGCTACAACTGGGGGAATACCACGGCCAGCGCCAAATGGACCCATGTCTTTACGCCGAGGCTCTTCGGTAACTTCTGGGTCACTTACAGCCGTTTCTCCTCCTATCTTAATTTTGACGGCTTTAACGCCTCCGAGGATAACCTGTTGACCGATCTGACCTTTAAGGCCGATATGGAATACCATTATAATAATGACCTGAGTTTCCGCTTTGGCGCCGACCAGAAAAATTTTGACGTCAGCTACGTGAACCTGGCTCCGGGACGGGAGGTGCGCGCTTCCACCTCGCCCGCTTTTTACTCCGTGTACGGCCAGGCCGACTGGCAGCTTACGCCCTTGATCCAGGTGGAAGCGGGCCTGCGGGCCAACATGCTTACGGGAGACACCACCATGGCCGATCTGGCGCCGCGCCTTACCGTGAAGTACCGCCTGGCCGACCGTACCGTTTTTAAGCTGGCCGCCGGTCAATATTACCAATATCTGCATCGCATTCCCCGTTTTCTTATCGCCGATATATGGACCGCCTCGGGCCGTAACCTAAAACAATCGTCATCGCGGCACATCATTGCCGGCTTTCAACGCGAGCTGGGATGGGATATTCAACTGGAGGCGGAAGCCTTTTACAAAACTTACCGTGATATCTATTCCTTTGATCAAAACTTTTTAACCGAATTAAAGGCCTCTTATTACAATGATAAAAACGAGCCGGTGTTTACCTCGGCCAACGGTCTGCTGAACCGCGGCGATGGCTGGTCGCGGGGATTTGAGCTTTTGTTGCGCCGCGAGACGGGGCCCCTGACCGGATGGCTGGGCTATGCCTATTCCCGTACCTCCTACACACAGGACGGCATCAACGGCGGACGACCCTTTGCCCCCAGGCATGACCGCACCCATACCGTGAACGTGGTGGCCAATGTGCAACTGGACCGCCTGTGGAACAAGGGCAATAAGGCCTACAGCGCCCAAAGGGACAGCAGCCGCTGGGATTTGGGCATCAATGCCGTTTATAGCACGGGGCAGGCCTATACGGAACCCGGCTCCGCCTATTGGATTGCCTCCGCGCCGGACGCCCCTTTCCGCGATGTGGCCTTTGCTCCCACGCGCATCAATCAGGTGCGCCTGCCCTATTATGCCCGGCTGGATGTCAGCCTGACCTGGAAGCTGGTTTATAAAAACTGGAACATGGCCCCCTATCTGCAAATCTTTAATATAGGCAACCGCAAAAACGTCTGGTTTGCCACCTATGATTTTGTGGACGAGGTACCCAGCCTGGAAGAGCAGTATATGTTTCCTTTTTTACCGACACTGGGGGTGAATTTTGAATTTTAATAAAAAAGAATCATCGGGAAATACCATGAAAGCGCAACAATATTCCATAACGGCTTTGCTTCTCATCATATTGGTTTTAGCGACCCTGAGCGGCTGCGGCAGGGGCGTGGTGGAAGTGGAGAACGTAAGCTACGAACCCCGCGTCAGCATAGAGGGCTTTCTTTCGCCGGGCAAGCGGGTAAGCGGCATCCGGCTCTTTCGTAATTTTAAGCTGGATCAGGATTTGCGGGAGCAGACCCCCCTGCTGGACCCGCTAAAAACAACGGCCACCATTACCGATGAAAGCAACGGCAGGATATACGCCCTTTCTTATCATACGCCATCCAATTTACTGGATATCGGCAATTACTATTATGAGTATGCGGGCAACGATCTGAATATAGAATACGGAGGCTCCTACACCCTGGAGGTGCGCACGGAGATTGACGGCACCCCCATCCGCGCCAGCAGCACGACCACGGTGCCCCTGGCCGGCTTTAAAATTGCCGGGGTAAACTACGATTCCCTGCAATACCGGCAAAAGATAAACGGTGAAACGGTCAACTTTGTACTGGATATAGACCGCTCGCCGGGCACAACCTACTATCTGGCCTCCATCCTGTCGCTGACCGATGATTATGACAGCTTTGTCGGCACATCGCCCTTTGATAAAATGAGCCGCGAAGAGTTTGAGAAGGAAAAAGAGCGTTTTACCTTTAATACCTTCTGGATTCAGAACACGCCCGAGGAGGCCGGACGGAGCATTATGAACCTGTTCTGGTTTCAATTTCATTTTTACGGCCGCTACCGGGTTATCGTCTATGCCGCGGATAAAAATTACCGCGAGTTTATGCAAACCTACTCCCGGGTGCAGGAGATCGACGGCAACTTTCATGAAGCCCGTTTTAATATCGAGGGGCAGGGCGTCGGCGTCTTTGGCTCGGTCATCGCCGATACGCTTTATCTGAAAGTGACGGAATAAACGCAGTCCGTTTTAAGTAAATGGAATTTTCTTGCGTCCGGTACTTTGTTTCAAGCCTTTTTAGTCTTATTTTTCCCTATGTTTTTCCGCGGCTAAAAACTTAGTATGTTTTGAGGAGGAGCCATGACGGCCAAAACGCTTCTTATATTTTTAAGCCTCTTTTTTTTTAGCGCCTGTGCCGCGCGCAAAACGGTGGTAAAGGTAGAACAAAAAAGGAATGTCACCGCCGCCAGATCCGTCCGCCCGACGGCCCCGAAAAAGAAAATTGCCGTAACCACCTTTGAAAACAATACCCGCTTCGGTAAGCGTCGCCTGGGTGAAAATATCAGCGACATTCTGATCACCGAGCTGAGCAAAACCGGCCTTTTTATTGTGCTGGAACGCAGCCGCGTGGATGACATCATGAGTCAGGTGGCCCTCTCGCAGGCCGGGATCACCGGCGGGAATCTGGAACAGGTCGAGCTGTTGGACACCGACTATATCATCACCGGGGCGGTTTCCAAATATGCCGTTTCCACCGCCGGCAACAGCAATCTGTTTACCCAGTCCAAAACACAAAAGGCCGCCGTGACCGTGGATGTGCGCATTATCGATGTGCGCACGGGGGAGGTTATTTTGGCCGAGTCGGGCGCGGGCGTGGCTCAAAAGGAGTTTTCGCGCGTGCTGGGCATGGGCTCCAGCGGCGGTTACGACGAATCCCTGGAGGCGGACGCCTTCCGCGCGGCCGTGGAAAAATTAATGGAGAACATCGTCCGCGAACTGGAGCGGCGGCCCTGGTCCTGCAATGTGGTTAAGGTCAGCGGCAATAAGCTTTATCTGGACGCCGGTAAAAAAAGCAACCTGCGGACGGGCATGGAACTGGAGCTTATACGGCTGGGGGAAAAAATTACCGACCTGGGCGGAAAGTTGATCGGCTATGAAGAGGAAAGTCTGGGGACCATCCGCGTGGAACGCTTTATCGGAGAAAACGGCGCCGTGGCCATGTATGAGGGCCGTCAGCTTCCGGTTCTGCCGCTGGTCTGCCGTTTAAAACAATAAGCATGGGAGGTGCTGTATGCGAGCTGTTTGGTTAAGGTTTTTTATAGTGGGCGCGGGGCTGCTGGCGCTTACATCCTGCGGACCCAAGGCCAAGTTTGTGGAGAAAAATTATGCGCCGCCGGAAGTGACGGCCATTTTGCCCGCCGTTAACAACTCCACGGATGTGGAAGGGGGCATCGTCTTCCGCAATCTGATCTACAAACACTTTGAAGCCACAAAACCGGCCTACTCTATCCTGTCCCGGGACAGGACGGACAGCCTGCTCAATGAAGCAGGCATTACCGATGGCGGTCAACTGGAGGCGGTGGAAAACGACGAGTTGATGAAAATATTGAATGTGGACGGATTGTTCTTTATTACCATCGAAGAGATGAAGTATCAGACCCTGGGTATCAGTTCCACGCGCAAGGTTAAGGCCAATTTTAAGCTGCTAAAGGGCGGCAGGGTGATCTGGGAGGACGACCGCGAGGTGGATCATGGAAAGTCGGCCCTGGGCACCATTGTTTCGGCCATCAACGACCCGGTGGGCACCTTGAAGGATTCCGGGGAAGACCTGGCCTGGCAACTGGCGGCCAAGGGGGTAAAAGCCTGGCTGCTGGATCATGAACTGAAGCCGGAAATGCTGGAGGTGATCAACACCAGTTTTTCAACCCTGCCCTGAGTTTACCGCGCCAGCGCAAAATATATTCCAAGGACCTTTCGGGTATTCAAAACCCGGAGGGTTGCTCATTTTCATGCGAAACTCTAATTTTCGCCTGCCCGGGCAAGATGTTCCTTTATCTCCATGGCCAGATGGCTGAGGGTCATTTCGGGGCGCGCGTTTTGCTTCATCATGGCCTGGTGACCCTCGATGAGCGTGAACAGGGCGTTATAATCCAGATGATCATAGTGGTCGGCAAATTTTTTGCCGGCCTCTTTCTGACTCTGCAGGTAGTAGTCACTCTCTTCGCCCAGATGACGCGCGTGAAAAGCGTCGGCCAGCCATTGGTTAAGGGTTTCAAAAAAGCGGTCGGTGATCTGCTTGTCCTTCTTTTGCACCAACAGGTCTATAATTTCATTCAGCTTTATCCAGTCGCCGCGCACGGAAGCGCGTAAAAAATCGGCCGCTTCCTGCTCAAAGGAGGGCGCCGAGCTTTCCAGAGCCTGTAAAATATGTTCGATGTTGTAGGATTTGGCCCTTATCAGGTTGGCGCTGAGTTCCGCCTCCGGAAACTCGCGGGACACGATGGCCCGTATGGCCTCTTCCGGCAGGCTGGGGAAATAAACCGGCTGGCAGCGTGAACGGATGGTGTCCAGAATGTTGTTGACGTCCCCACTGACCAGAATGATAACCATCTTGTCCGGCGGCTCTTCCAAAAGTTTTAAAAAAGAGTTGGCCGCCTCGCGGGACATATATTCTATGCCCTCCACGATAAATACCCGGTACTCCGCTTCATAGGGGGCGTATTTGGCCTCATCCTTTAAGGCGCGGATGGCCGATATGGGGATGTTCAGATAGCCCGAAACGGGCAGGGCTTTGTAGGGATGCGCCGCCTTTTGTTTTTGCAGCTCCAGCAGACTTTTAGGTGATTCATAAATTTTTCCCGTGGCCGGAAAGATATATTTCACATCGGGATGGCTCAACTTGCCGATTTTGCGGCAGGAGGGGCACTCCCCGCAGGGCCGCTCGTTATCGTCGGTGCAGTTCAGCACCCGGGCCAGCTCAAAGGCAAAGGCCGTGGCGCCGCTGCCCGCCGCGCCGTAAAACAGATAGGCGTGGGCCAGGCGGTCATGCTCCAGAACGGACGAGAAGAAGGTTTTTACCCGTTCATGCGCCGGCGTATGTGCAAAGTAACGCATCGTCTTTCCCTAATAGATATAAATGGACAGGGTTAAAAATAGGGCCGAGGCCAGCATCAGTTGGCCGAACAGGGGCATCATAAAGCGCCACCAGCTGGAAAGCGGAATACGGGCCAGGCTCAGCATGGCCATCAGCACACCGGATGTGGGAATAATGCTGTTGGAGAAGCCGTCGCCGCAGGTAAAGGCAAATACGGCCGTCTCGCGGGAGAGGCCCAAAACATCGGCCAGGGGGGCCATCAGCGGCATGGTCACCGCCGCCTGCCCGGAACCGGAAGGGATAAAGAAGTTGAGCACCGTTTGAAAGATAAGCATGCCCTGGGCGGCGATGATGTTGTGGAAATGCTTAAGGCTTGTGGCCGCGCCGTGAATGACCGTGTCCAGAATCTGGCCGTCCTGCAAAACCACCTGAATGCCGCGGGCAAAACCCACCACCAGGGCGGCAACGACCATCTCTTCCATCCCCTTAACAAAGGCACTGCTGGCATCCTTAACGGACATGCGACTAAAGATAGCGGCCATGATGCCCATGAATAAAAAGGCGGCGGACATCTCGTTCAGCCACCAGTCAAAGGTTTGAACGGCATACAGGATAAAAACAAAAATAACGATGCTGCTGATCATGACCCGGATATGGGCGGCGTTTAATACCTGCTTTTCATGGTTGAGGTGGCTGAGGTCGAAATTGTCGTCGGGCATGTAGGAAGCGGAGGGGTCTTTTTTTATGCGCCTGCCGTAGCGCAGGGTGTAGCTGATGGCTATGAAGAGGATCACCACCAAAAAGAGGGCGCGGAAGGGGACGTCCGAGTTGAGCGGCAGTTCGGCGATGCCCTGGGCTATGTTTACCGTAAAGGGGTTGGTGGTGGCGGCGGCAAAACCGACGTCGGCGGCCAGCATCACCAGCGCCAGGCCGTAGATGCGGTCAAAACCCATCTCCTTGGAAACGATAAGAAAGATAGGCACCAGCGGTATGAACTCCTCGCCCATGCCCAGGGTGGAGCCGCCCACGGCCACCACGGTCATGATAATGATGGTCAGCAGGGTGGAGGAGTGGCCGAACATATCCAGCAGCTTGTGTAAAAAGGCGGCGATCATCCCCGAGCGTTGCAGGATGCCGAAAGTGCCGCCGATGATAAAGATGAAGAATATGATATCCGCCGCATCCTGCATGCCCCGGGGAATGGAGCTTAAAAAGCCCAATAGGCTCTCCGGTTCGGCATAGCCCTCTTTTTTATCACCCAAAAAGACGGCCTTCAGACTATAATGCTTGGGAAGGGTTTGATAGGTGCCGGGCTGTACCACATTGCGCGTCAGGGAGCCCACCTTTTTTTCCACCCGTTCGTATTGACCCGCGGGGGTGACGTAGGTCATCAGGGCCGTAAAAAAAATAACGCCGAGCAGCAGTACAAACACATGGGGAATTTTAATCTTTCCGAGTCGGGATTCCATTTTCCTTCCTTTCCGCATGGGGCGATTCATTTTCCTTTAAGGTTTTGAGCGCGTAATGAATAAACCAGATCACATGCCCGACCAGAACGATGATAATCAGGCCGATAAACCAGGGATTAGTCCACATCGCCGCCTCCCCGGGTTTGCTCTTCTGCTTCGCGGGCCAGCCTTTCCGCCTTTAAGTGGGAGACGATGAGTATCAGCAGGATAAGCAGGATGACCGCGGTGATGCTTTTAATAACAGCCGCGTGCAGAGCCGCGCCGTTTACGTCGGTTTGCCATAAAAAAGATAGGTTGCCGATATTAAACATAAAGCCGAGCAGGGCCACCATGGCCGAACCGTGCAGGCCAAAGGGTTTAAAGCTTTGATTGAGGGTCATGGCGCCCAGGGGGATCAGCATGCCGCCCAGGGCCAGCGGGGTTAACAGGCGCGGGTCCCGCTCCGGGAACAGCAACATGGTGCTCAAACCCAGCAGGACGAGCAGCGCGCCGAACAGTAATATTTTTTTTGTCATAGAATTTTATTTTGGTGAAAGGTTAAAGATAAGCAAGACCGGGCAAAATTTCTACCGTCATTTCCGGTAACGGATAGTATCGTTCGGGCTGTGCAATTTTTCTCTTTTCACTTTTGGGTTCGAGTGCGTATCTTGTGGCCGTAAAATAATAAACCGGAGGAACCATTATGGGTTTACCTTTTACCTTCATGGGCACGGACTATATCCGGCTCATTGTGGGCAACGCCAAACAGGCGGCCCATTTTTACCAGACGCAGTTCGGCTTTGAACTGAAGGCCTTTTCCGGCTTGGAAACGGGTAATCGCCAAACGGCCAATTATGTGCTGGAGCAAAACAAGGTGCGCCTGGTGCTCACCTCGCCCTATATGGCCGACTCGCCCCTGAACGAACACCTGCGCCTGCATGGCGACGGTGTCCGGGACGTGGCTTTTTGGACCGACGACGCCCGGGCCGCCTGGGAATATGTAACCGCCCGGGGGGCCGTTTCCGTACAAGAACCCACCGTGCTGGAAGATGATTTCGGCAAGGTGGTCATCGCTTCCATACAGACCTATGGGGATACCATCCACAGCTTTGTGCAGCGCGAGGCCTATAACGGCCCCTTCCTGCCCGGATACGTGGAAAAAAAATCCGCCATTGCCGTTCAGCCGGTGGGGCTGAACTTTGTGGATCACTTTGTGGGAAACCAGCCGGAAAACCAGATGACAAAAATAGCCGAATGGTATGAACAGGTGTTTGGCTGGGAACGCTTCTGGACGGTGGACGACAAGGATGTGGCCACGGACTACACCTCTTTGCGCTCCATCGTGATGACCAATGACAATAAACGCATTAAAATGCCCATCAACCGCCCGGCGGCCGGTTTGCGTAAGTCGCAGATTCAGGAATTTGTGGAGTACTATTCCGGGCCGGGGGTGCAGCATATCGCGCTGGACACCTCGGACATCATTGCCACCGTGGATCAACTGGCGGCCAACGGTGTGGAGTTTTTGGAGGTGCCGCAAACCTATTATGAGGACTTGCGGGAAAGAGTGGGCGATATTGATGAGGATATTTCCGATCTGGCCCGTCTGGGCGTGCTGGTGGATCGCGACGAGTTCGGCTATCTGTTGCAGCTGTTCACCAAGCCGGTGCAGGATCGTCCCACCCTTTTTTACGAGGTTATACAGCGTAAGGGCGCGGAGGGTTTTGGCAAGGGCAATTTTAAAGCCCTGTTTGAATCCATCGAACGCGAGCAGGCCCGTCGCGGAAACTTGTAGGGGGCAGCCATGAAAATAGCCCAGATAGAAAATGAAAACGGCCGGCCCTCGCTGGCGCTGAAGGTGCGGGAGCATTTGTATAATATCTCTTCCCTTTCGCAGGTGATGCCGGAAAATATGGACGGCCTGTTCGGGCGTTGGGATGACAACTATGTCATCCTTTCCGAGTTGAATAACCGTATCCTCTCCCATCCGGAGGACTACGCCTCCCGCAGGATCGATGAAGAAAAGAGCCGTTTTTTGCCGCCCACGATCCGTCGTCCCTCCTTCCGGGATTTTTACGCCTTTTTGCAGCATGTGCAATCGGCGCGGGCCCTGCGCGGCCTGCCGGTGGTGGAGGAGTGGTTTGAGGCGCCCGTCTTCTATTTCTCCAATCCCAATGTCTTTGCCGGGCATGGGCGTACCCTGCAAAAGCCGCCTTACACGGAAGAGCTGGATTTTGAACTGGAAATCGCCTGCATCATTGCCCGGGAAGGAAAGGATATTCCGGTGGAGAAGGCCGGGGAGTATATTGCCGGCTATACGGTTTTAAATGATTTTTCCGCCCGAGACGTTCAACGCCGCGAAATGAAGGTGGGGCTGGGACCGGCCAAGTCCAAGGACTTTGCCAGCGGCTTGGGGCCCTGGCTGGTAACGCCCGAGGAATTCGTGGGCCGGGGAAAGGGAAAAGGCTTTGACCTGAGGATGACCGCCCGTAAAAACGGCCGTCTTATTTCCGAGGGTAATTTTGCCGACATCCACTTTTCCTTTGGCGAAATGATAGCCCGCGCCTCCCGGGGGGTAACGCTCTATCCCGGCGATGTGCTGGGGTCGGGCACCGTGGGCACGGGCTGCATTTTGGAGCTGCGCCCGGAAAACACCGATGGCTGGCTGAGGCCCGGAGACGTCATCGAACTGGAAATCGAGCATATCGGGCGGCTCCGCCATACGGTTTCTGCCTGAGATGTTCATATGTAACCGAGGAATAACAGAGAGGAAATAAAAATGCCTTTTTATGTAAAACACGGGGACATCCCCGGTAAGAGACATACCCAACTGCGCGACGCCAACGGCAGATTGCGCTATGAGGAACTTTTGGGGCGGGAAGGATTTTCCGATATCTATTCCAATGTCTATCATATCCATCCGCCGACGCGCGTAAACAAGGTGGGCGGTTTTAAAAAGCTGGAAATTAAACCCGGCGGCCGGGACGCCCACCGCCATCGTCATATGGAAACCTTTAAGTTTAAGCCCCGGGGGGATTTTTTAAGCGGGCGCCGTGTGCTGGTCTATAATAAGGATGTGATTATGTCCGTGGCCGTGCCCGAAAAACAGGCCGCATATTTTTACCGCAACGCCCATGCCTATGAACTGATTTTTGTGCATCACGGCAGCGGCGTGCTGGAAAGCTTTTTCGGCCGGCTGGAGTTCGGGCCGGGGGACTATATCGTTATTCCCGGCGGCACGCTCTACCGTTTTACCTACGACGAAGGGACGCAGCCGCGCCTGTTAATTGTAGAAGCCATGGGAGAGATTACCCCGCCGAAACGCTATTTGAACAAACACGGGCAACTGCTGGAACACGCTCCCTTCTGCGAGCGGGATATCCGCGTGCCACTGCCCATGGCGCCCCGGGACGAGAAGGGTGATTTTCTCATTAAGGTGCGGGTTAAGCAGGGCCTGCAGGATTATACCCTGGCCCATCATCCCTTTGACGTGGTGGGCTGGGACGGCTATTTTTATCCCTGGATTTTCAATATCCGTGATTTCATGCCCATTACCGGCAAGGTGCATCAGCCGCCGCCCGTACACCAAACCTTTGACGGGCCGGGTTTTGTCATCTGTTCCTTTTGCCCGCGTCTGTTCGATTATCACGAGCAGGCCATACCCGCGCCCTATGCCCACAGCAATGTGGACAGCGATGAGCTGCTCTATTATGTGGAAGGGGATTTTATGAGTCGCACCGGCGTTTCCGAGGGCTCCATCACCCTGCATCCCGCCGGTTGGCCCCACGGCCCGCAGCCGGGTAAGTACGAAGGCTCCATAGGTCTGAAGGAAACCCTGGAATATGCCGTGATGCTCGATACCTTTGGGCCCCTGTTTGTGGCCGCCGACGCCGATGAGGTGGATGATCCGGCCTATCCCTATAGTTGGTTGGAAGATGACGAAAAATAAAAAATAAAAAATACAAAATACAAAATAAGAAAAAGGGCGGTTTGGCCGTACCCTGAGGTTAAAAACGACGCCGAGCGTTTCCAGGCATCACATGATTACCAATAAACTTACGGAGCATTATGAATATCGATCCCCGAAAACAAACGTTTAAAGAGAATTATAAGCTGATGATCGGCAGTATCCTGCCGCGGCCCATCGCCCTGGTTTCCACCGTGTCGGCGGAGGGCGTATACAATGTGGCGCCTTTCTCCTTTTTTACCGGCATCACCTCCCAACCGCCCACGGTCTGTTTTGCCCCCACGCGCCGGGGAACGGACGGCCAGCCCAAGGATACGCTGAAAAATATCCGCGATACGGGAGAGTTCGTCATCAATGTGGTTAACGAGGATATGGCCCAGGCCATGAATAACGCGGCCACGGAGTTTCCACCCGAGTACGACGAATTTTCGGAAACCGGCCTGACGCCCAAAAAGGCTCAAATCGTCGGGGCGCCCCTGGTGGCCGAATCTCCGGTCAGCTTTGAGTGTAAGCTGATGGAGGTGATCGAGATCGGGGAGGCCCGGGCCGGGGGCGGTTTTCTGGTCATCGGCGAGATTGTTATGTTTCATGTTAAGGATGAACTGCTGCATAAGGGCCGCATAGATACCGCGCTGTTAAATCCCATCGGCCGGCTGGCCGGGGCGGAGTATACAAAATTGGGGGAACGTTTTACCCTGCAACGCAAGCCCTTCCGCCCCGAGAAATAACCGATCCCACTATTGAAAGGTGTGCCATGAGTAAAAAGAGTTTTCCCTTTGATCAAAAAGTGGTTTGGCGGCCCAACGCCCGCTGGATGGCCGAAAGCAATCTGCAACGCTTTATGGAACGCCACGCCTTAGCCGATTATGAGGCCCTGATGGCCAAAAGCGTTGCCGATATCGCCTGGTTTTGGGATGCGGTTATGCAGGATCTGCAAATTGAGTTTTACCGGCCGTATGACCGCATCGTGGATATGAGCGGAGGCCCGGCGTTTCCCCGCTGGTGCGTTAACGGTGAGATGAATATCGTCCATAACTGTCTGGATAAATGGCAAAACACTCCGGTGGCCGCAACGCCCGCCCTGAAATATGAGGGTGAGGATGGCCGGCAACGGCTTTTAACCTACCGGGAATTATATGAAGAGGTTAACCGCTGCGCCAATGCCCTGAGGAAGGCCGGCATCGGCAAGGGTGACGCCGTGGGGCTCTATATGCCCATGGTGCCGGAACTGGCCATTGCCTTTTTGGCGGTGATCAAGATAGGCGCAATTATCCTGCCCCTGTTCAGCGGATACGGGCCGCAAGCGATTGCCACCAGGCTGAATGACGGCGGGGCCAGGGCGGTATTCACGGCCGACGGCTATACCCGCCGGGAGCGGCCCGTGCCCATGAAGGAGACCCTTGACGAGGCCCTGAAGGAATGTCCCGGAGTGGAGCGGGTGATTGTCGGCGCGGTTTTGGAGAGCGCCCCGCCCTTATCGCCGGGCCGGGATGTTCTATGGCGGGATTTTATGGCCGGACAGGAGGCGGAGGCCGAAACGGAACGCACATCCGCCGAGGATGTTTGCATGATCATTTATACCAGCGGCACCACGGGGCGGCCCAAGGGCGCCGTCCACACCCATTGTGGTTTTCCCGTAAAGGCGGCGCAGGATATGTTCCAGCCCATGGATCTAAAGCGCGGGGAAACCATGTACTGGATGACCGACATGGGTTGGATGATGGGCCCGTGGGAGGTTTTTGGCGTTTTGCTGATCGGGGCCTCCATGCTCTTTTATGACGGCGCGCCCGACTATCCGGATGCCGGGCGACTGTGGCAACTGGTGGAAGAACACAAGGTGACCCACCTTGGCGTCTCGCCCACATTGATCCGCGCCTTAAAAAGCCATGGCCGCGCTCCATTGGAAAAATATGACCTGAGCACCTTAAGAATGGCCGGTTCCACCGGCAGTCCCTGGGACCCGGACTCCTGGATGTGGCTGTTTGATAATGTACTGGAGAGCCGCAAACCGATCATGAACTATTCCGGAGGCACCGAAATAAGCGGCGGCATTGTCTGCGGCAACCTTTTTAAGCCGCTAAAACCGTGCGCCTTTTCCGGCCCGGTGCCGGGCATGGACGCCGATGTGCTGGATGAAGCGGGACGTCCCCTGCGGGGAGCCGTGGGCGAGCTGGTTATCCGCAGGCCCTGGATAGGCATGACCCGCGGTTTTTGGCGGGACCGGGAACGCTACCTGGAAAGTTACTGGAGTACCTTTGAGGGCCTCTGGCGGCATGGGGACTTCGCGGCCATTGACGAGGACGGTTTGTGGTATATTCTGGGACGCAGCGATGACACCATTAAGGTGGCCGGAAAACGGCTGGGCCCGGCCGAGGTGGAAGCGCTGCTCAACGCCGATCCCCGGGTGCTGGAATCGGCGGCCATTGCCGTGCCCCACGCGCTAAAGGATAACGAGGTGGTTTGCTTTGTGGTGCTGAAGGAAAAGGCGGATGACCGGGAAAAACTGCGGGAAGAGCTGATGCGGCGGGTGATTGCCGGTCTGGGCAAGGCGCTGAAACCACGAGCGGTTCTTTTTACTAAGGCGCTGCCCAAAACGCGTAATGCCAAGGTGATGCGCCGTCTGATACGCGCCGCTTATCTGGGCGAGGAGTTAGGCGACGTCAGCAGTCTGGAAAAACCGGAAACCCTCGAGGCCATACGCCAGGCGGACTGAGGGGGAAAAAATAGAAAATACAAAATAAAAAATACAAAATGGGGGATGAATGGGGAGGCGCCTGCGTATCTGGTCAGCTTGGGAACAGGCGGGAAAATGGACTTACGTTTAAGCCCGGGGCCGTAACGGGATATTGAAAGGCTCTTTTATTAGCAGGCGCGGCATGTGGGTAAGGCCAAAAACAGAAACCGGGGATTTCCGGTTTACCGGTATTCCGGGTGGCCGGTAATGAATTTGCGCAGACTCCGCGCCGCCTGATTACGGATTTTCCCTTGCATAAAAGGAGACCAGCCCAGTAACCGTCCCGGCAGGCCAAGGGCCATGCCGCTCCACTTCCACATATTAAAGCGGTCTTCATGCCAGGCAATCCTGCCATCCTCAAATTGAAACCGCGCTTCTATTTCATTGGTCACTTTGCGACCCTGCTTTCCAAAAGTGTAGCGTGCCCGCCAGCGGGCCTCACCGCCGTTTTCATCCGCTTTTATGCCGTCAAAGTCGATGAGCAGATCCCTGCTCTGCTCGCACAGCATATGCCACATGGCCCAGGCCTCTTTTCCGTGCAGGGCGGGAAAGACGGGGTCGCTAAAATGAACCCCGGGATGGTAACAGTCCTGCATGGCCTTAAAATCCCTGTTTTGAAAGGCGCTGTAAAAAGCGCGGATAAGCTGCTTATAAGCGTTCATAATAATCCTTTATAGATAAAAGAAGTTTAAAAATATGAAATAAAAAGGGTATTTGCGCATTTAAAACGTCCGGAGCACATTAAGGAAAAAAAAGGAAAAAAGCCCGTCAAATCGGGCTTATTTGTTCACTTTACCCTAAAAAAATGTCAATATCTGTCGATGCTTGCCAGAAATGACCAACACAACACAGGATTATGGACTTGAATCTACCACCTATTGAGATTACTTCCGATGAGCAGTTTCTTCAGCATCATACACTGCCGCCTCTTCCGGGAATTGTGAGCAAACTCCAGGAAATAATTCAGTCTGACGATATAAATATCAGTGAAATATCCAGGCTGGTACAAAGCGATATGGCCCTGGTGGCCCAGATACTGAAAATCGTCAATTCCGCCTACTTCGGATTAAAACGCGAGGTATCGGACTTAAAAATAGCCATTGCCTTTTTGGGCATAAACGAAATACACCGCATCGTACTGTCCCTTTCTGTCATTAACGCCCTGGGCGAGGAAGACCAAAACATTTTAAAGGCCTATTGGTATCACTCCTATTACACGGCCATCATTGCCCGCGTGCTGGCCTCGCGCTATGCCCGCCTGCTGGACCCCGAGGAAATCTGGGCCGCGGCATTGTTGCATGACATCGGTTCTCTTTTCTATTTAAAATTTTATCCAAAGCACTTTAAGGCCATTCACATTGTGGCCAATAAGCGCGGCGTGCTGGCCAATGAGGCGGAAGCCCTGCTCAAATTTCCGCCCAGTTCACAATTCGGCTCCATCCTGTGTACCTTCTGGAAGCTGCCGCAGAATGTAAAAATGGCCTGTGAATATCATACGCTGGATAAGCTGGATAATTTACGCCAGGACGACCCCCATCTTGATTTTAAAAAAATCATAACCCTGGCATCCACCTGCGCCAGTTTTACCGTGGAAGAGCTTAGCGCGAAATGCAAGGATAAAATAGCCATGCAGTTGATGACCCATCTGGAACTGGATAACGACGCCTTTCTTTTATTGATGGGCGAAATACGCGACCTGCAGAAAGATGTGGACGCCTTTGTGGACACTCTGTTTTAGCTAAATAAAAAGCCGGGCGATGGTGCAATCTCCCGGCTCTCTTTTAACAGGGTCATCCCCCTCGGTCAAATACTCTTCGTGATTTTACTTTTTTTCACGCCATTTTTCAATGGTGGAAAGCTGCGCGGCGTGCCCGTACAGGTTGATGCTCTTTTCGTCGAACTGCCGTGAGAAATAGGCGGTGGAGGGCAGGGAGAAAAGCCAGCATCCCAGGGCCATCTCCTGATCCAACAGGTCTATGCGCCGGGCATATTCATGGCGGTCGCTTACCTCGCGCGTGCTCATAAAGCCATACACATAATCCAGCAGGGTATAAACATCATCGTACTCACCGTTGCGGCTGCTCAGGTCCAAACGGAAAAAGTTGTTATCCCCGGCAAAGGAGGCGGTGTTAAAACTGCGGTTTCCCCGGCCGTCGGAATCGGTGACCAGGTTTATTTTATGCAGGGACAGATCGGGTTCGCGCAAAAAGATATTGTAGAGGTTAAAAAAGAAATTGTTGCGGTAACCGCTGATGGCGATCAGCAGGGCGTCGTAGTTGCCTTTTTTAAGCTCTTCGTTGCCCACGGCGCGCGCGCGCAGGCGCCCCTTAAACAGGGCGGGATCGTTAAATATCTCAATAAGATCGGAATACTCTTCCCGGTAGCCATAGTTGAGCGTGGCCTGGATGACAATCGAATCCGGCAACAGGGAAAGATCGGGAGCGCCTTTTTCCCGCAAGGGCTCCACAATGTTCTCCTCCACATAGTAGGAGGTGGAGGGAAACAGGCTGTAATTAAGATAGTCGTCATAATTGTCGCGGTTGCCCTTGTAGTCCACGATGTGGCGTTGCTGCGGCGTGCCCACCTTATAAACACGATCCATGACCACTTTATTGCTGATCAGGGCGCGCAGGGCCTTGCGTTGTTCGCGGTTTAGCCTTTGTGTGTTAAACAGCAGGGCAAAGTTGGTGGTGCTGATATTGGATTTTACAAAAAAGTCCGAGGTATCATCCAGAATGGGCGACAGGGCGCCGTAGGGCGTGCTGAGCAGAACATTGATGTTGCCGTTGCTCAGCTCCGTGGTGTAGGTGCTGTTGTCGATAAACGGCTTCAGGTCAACATGCTCCACCCAGGCGTTCTCCGCCGGGTTTTTTAAAAAGTGAATTCCATCGGTTCCCTGTCCGGCCTTCATGTAGGGACCGGTGCCAATGGTATATTGGCGGGCCATCACATCGGAGTCATAGGGCAGTATCTTAAAGGAGAGCATCTCCTTAACATCATCGCTGCTCCAGTCGCGGATCGGCTTAAAACGGAAGATGATCTCGTTATTGTCATCGGGGCCGACGAATTCCAGCCGCTCCATGGATTGCGACAATAACAGAAAATCGGGCGAAAGCGATCCCAGCCGCTGAATACGACGCAGGGTAAAATTGAGGTCGCGGGCGGTAAAATAGACGGCTTCTTTTTCCCCGATGACGGTATCGCCATCTTCGTTGGTTTTAATCTCGTAGCTGTTGTGCCATTTCTTACGCGGCTTCAGCCGCAGCACCACGTCATAGGCGCGGTTGCCTTTCCGGATGTCCACCAGTTCGGCCAGGCCGTCCTCGTAGGTGATGCCCCCCCTGGTGGCGCTTACATTGAACAGTCCGTCAAACAACACTTCGTCCAGTTTGTCCGAGAGGGGCGTGGAACTGGGCAGGTGCGGGTCCGTCAACGGCTGTTGATGGGCGATAAAGGGAAAGACGATATGGTTTTCCAGATTCTTCCAGGGTTTGAGGATAAAGAGTACCACCGCCGCCGCCAGTACCACGCCTCCACCGATAATTAAGCCTTTTTTCATGATGTCGCTCCTTCACATTTTGTCATTTGCATCTTTCGCGCGTGCCTGGGTTTAGTTTTTCCGCAGGATGGGTTTTTCGGCCATAACGCTGACGGGGAAAACTTTTAAGCCCTTTTGTTTAAAACGCACTTCCAGAACATTATCCCCTTTCGGTTCCACGGAAAGCGGGGTGACCAGGGCCGTGTAATTATTGCTTTTGCCGGGGGCAACGATACTAAACCGTCCTTCCGGTTTAAGTACCTTCTTGTTCATGGTCATCTGCTGATACCAGGCGCCGCCCTTTTGGCCCACCTCGGCCGGCAGTTTTATGTTAAGATCGTAAACCGGAAAACGGGCTTCCGTGGGAATGCGGATATTGATGCGGAAGACATAGGTGTTTTCGCCCTGCGCATTGGAAGTGGTGGGCAGGGCATAGACCAGCCTGTAATCCGCCGTTTTGGTCAGCCACTTGCTGGCCCAGGGGTCGCATTCGGCCACCAGGGTTTTTATTTTGCGATCCTTACCTTTGTAGTGCTGGCCGTGGGCCACAATGGCCCGTGCGCGGGCCACGCCGTTGTTGTTGACGTCGGCGGTAAAATCGCGATACAGGGCGGTAATGGCCCGGGCGGGGAACTCCACTTCCTTAAGCTTTTGCAGTCGCTGACGCAGTTTTTGCTTACGCGCGGCCAGTTGTGCCTTGCTGCCCGAGGTAAAGGTAATATCCCAGACCGGTTCAAAAACGGGGTTGTCATAAAGGGCGTTCACATTATCCAGCGTGCCGTATTTTTCGTTGACAAAGGCGTCCACCCGCCGGCGCGTAAAACGTTCCACCCGGTTGACCAGCGTATCCTCCAGGGCCCGTACCAGTTGTTTTTTTACCGGCGCGGCTTTTTGGGTGTTGATAAAGCGCTTTTCATTATACAGGCGCCGCAGGGCCTGTTCCGCATCGGCCCACTTTTGTCGGGCCAGGGCGGAGGTGATGAGGCCTTTTTGCCGTTGCAGGGATTTGCGGTCGAGATCGGCATAGAGGGTTTTGAAAAAAGAGAGTCCCGGATTGTTGTTAATCGTTTCGATCATTCGTCCGTATTGCTTTTGTCCTTCCAGGCGGTTGAGTGTTGTTACCAGGTTTGCGGCCTGTATGTATTTTTGTTTTAGGGAAAGGGCTTCGTTATAGATTTTATGAATGGCCGAAGTCATCTTTTTGGCGGCGGCCGTTTTTTTATAGGGAGAGGAACCGAATCCGGCCGAGGGTAAAAGGGAGAGGGCCTTTTGGGCCTTACCGGCCAGGCTGCCAAAGAATTTTGCCGTGGGGCGTCCCTTCACACCCTGAAGTTTTTGGCGGGTTTCATCCAATATCCCGCGTGCCTCGGCATGTTTTTCCGCCTTGCGGTTGAACAGGGTAACATAGGCGGCAATACTCTTGTAGTCCGGGCCGATGTTTTTGCCCGCGTTTTCATAAAGGGAGGTAATCTCCTCCGTATTGAGGTCGATGGGCTCAATATCTTTTTTACGGCGTAGCAGATCATCATAGTAGGGGACCAGCTCATCCAGCCGCGCGTCAATGGCCCGTGTCAATGTGCCGCTTATATTTTGAGGATAGCGTTCCTTTTCGCTTAAAAAGGCGTTGAATTGCGGCGCGGCCCCGGCAAAGGCCGGAATGGAGCCTCGGGTGCGCACTTCCAGTTGCAGCGCTTCCAGCGCCTTGCGGAAGTTCTCCTGAAAGGTGTTTTCAACCTCAAGGTCTTCCTGAAGGCGGGTAAAATCCAGATAGGCCGGGTCGGATGAATTGATAATGGAGGCCGGGAAAAGTTTTTCTATGGTGGCCAGTTGCTTTTGCAAACCCCGGATCTGCCCGTTTTTGCCGTTCAGTTCGTTCAGCAGTTTTTCATAGGGCAGGGCCGCGGTTTTAATACTCACGCCGATAGCCTCGTAGGTATCGCGGGGCATGGTGTTTTCCGTAAGCAGCGCGCGAAAGGCGGCCGCCTGGGTTTCAAACTTGTATCGCCAGCGCGGCAGATAGCGGTATTGCAGATGCAGGGGCAGGTCTTCCCGCACGTTTTCTATGGCCAGGTAAAATTTTTGCACACTGCCGTCCACCGGCCAGGCCTGTTCGCCGGCGTCGGCCGCTGCTTCATTGGGCAGGGGACTCAGCGGCCCCTTCTCGTCGGCGTCAAAGGCGCTGCTCAGAACGGTGCTGATTTTATCGCCGGCATCGCTTTTGGTGACCAGGTAAAAATTATCGGCCGGGGCGGCGGGAAATTCGATGTAATACTTTTTGCCCGCGTCCAGTTCAAACCACTCCTGGTCATCCTTAAGCTCGATATAACCGTTCTCCTCCGGTTTTACCTCGGGTTCCGGCGTAAGCTGTTTGTAGGCGGCGCAACCGCTGAACACGGCAACAAGCATGGCAGACAGGATCATCTTTTTCATAAAAGCCTCACTTTTTTTAACGCGATTGTCTGATACGATTATAAATCTGTTCGGTTTCTTGTACATAGGGGGAACGGGTCCCGGTTGCGGACCGACACAGATTTAAGAAAGATTTGGCAAATGCTCAACTATTTATTGTGCAAATTCCGGGCCGGAGGCTTCTTTTTTTGCACGGGGACGAAAGGCCTCGCCCCTTTTGTGACCGTTGCGCAATCCTTTTGTATCCAAACGGTGCCGGACGGGGTGTGAGTAATGGCTACATTAAACGGCTTGTTTAAAAAAAAGCCATAAGGGGAACGGATGGTTCCTCATGGGCGGATTCATTATATTGCCGTGAACGCGGTGGGAGGAAAATATGTCTTTATACGGGTCGGATATCGGGGAATTGGAAGAGGCGCGGGTACAACTGCACCAGGCGGCGCAGATGATTGCCGCGGCGGGCGTGAGCTAGGCCGAACATCAGGCGGATGACAGCCATACCAATATGGAGCTGTTGAGGCCGCTGAATGTCTGGGCGGGGGCGGTTTGTCCGGGAAAGCGTTCCTGGCGGCTGGCGCTGGATTTTAGCGCCCTGAAGTATCTGTTTCTGGACGGGGAAGAGCATACGCCGCTCAGCGAATTTGATCTGCACGGGCAAACCTTTGAGGAGGCCCGGGCCTGGTTTATGCGGCAGGTGATAGGCGCCGGCGCGGAACCGGAAGCGTTTTCCACCGTGCTGCATTTTGAAATCACGGATAACGATTATGCGAAGGGCCGCCCCTTTAACCGGGGAAATCAATGGGCCTTTAGCGGCCTGGCCCAACATTTTTTAACCGCCCATGAGGCGCTGGAGCGTTTGTTGGCGCAAAAGAATGCCGGCGACTCGCGCATCTGGCCCCATCACTTTGATCTGGGCGCGCTGATCACCCTGGATAGCGAGGCGGGTAAATCCGTGGGGCTGGGCCTTTCCCCCGGTGACGGTTCCTATAACGAACCCTATTACTATGTGTCACCCTGGCCCTATCCTCAAGAGAGCGGCGTTCTGAGGGACGAGCTACTGGCCGGTGAAGGCTTTTGGCACACGGAGGGCTTCACCGCCGCCATATTAAAGGCCTCGGATTACACGCGGGTGGAACAGACCTCCGGCTATATTGACGCTTTTCTGGAATCGGCGCTGCAGGCCTGCGAGGATATACTAAACGGATAGTCATGATTGTATTTGACAAGGTTACCTTTGCCTATAACGATGAGCAACCGTTGTTGCGTAATTTTTCCTGTCGCTTTAAGGCCGGGCAATGCAGCGTGCTCATCGGTCCCAGTGGTTGCGGCAAGTCTACCCTCATCCGGCTGATTACCGGTCTGGAGCAGGCCGCGGCCGGTGAGATCACCTTTCAGGGGGAGCGTGTTGCGGCCGGCAGTATTAAAAATATCCGGCGGCGTCTGGGCTATGTGATTCAGGAAGGGGGGCTTTTTCCCAACCTGACGGTAGTGCAAAATATCCGCCTGGCCGGACGGGCCCGGGGACGGGAGGTTGGCCTGGATGAAATCCGCCGTTTATGCGGGCTGACCCATCTGGAAGAGGGCTTGTTGGATAAATATCCCGGCGAGCTTTCGGGAGGCCAGCGTCAACGGGTCAGCCTGATGCGCGCCCTGAGCAGCAAGCCCGGCGTGCTGTTGCTGGACGAGCCCCTGGGCGCCCTGGACCCCATGATCCGCGCCGATGTACAGGGTACCCTGAAGGAGCTTATCGACGCCCTGGGGCTGACCGTGGTAATGGTGACCCACGATCTGGCGGAAGCGGCCCTGTTCGGCGATGAAATTTTTTTGATGCATAAAGGCGAGATTGTACAGCGGGGAACCATCAACGCGCTGCTCCGGCAGCCGGCCTCCGCCTTTGTGCGCCGCTTTGTCAACAGTCAGCGGGGAGTGGGCGCGTGAGGGTCTGGTTTGTTTTATTGCTGCTGATAAGCCTCCTGCCGGCCGCGGAAAAGGAGATACGGGTGGCTTCCAAAAAATTTACCGAAAACATTCTGCTGGGTGAAATGGCGCGCCTTCTGGCGCAAGACGCCGGATTTCCCGTAAGCCATCGCGCCGGTTTGGGCGGCACGCGCGTTTTATGGAATGCCCTGCTGGCCGGAGAAATCGATATCTATCCCGAATACACCGGCACGTTGCAGTATGAAATCCTGGCCCGGGAACATTATACCCGCTTTGATCAGGTACGCGAACACCTGCGGGCGCTGGGGCTGGAGGTCACGCCCGCGCTGGGGTTTAACAATACCTATGCCCTGGGTATCCTGCCCGGCAATCCCCGTTTGAAAGGGGTGCGTGCCATCAGTGATCTGACCGGACTGAAGGAGCTGCGTTTCGGCTTCAGCAATGAGTTCCTAAAGCGAACGGACGGCTGGCCCGCCCTGCAAAAAGCCTATAAGCTGAATGCGGCGGAATTGCGCGGCATGGATCATGACCTGGC
>JALTKX010000030.1 GCA_027006055.1 Calditrichia bacterium
GGTCTGGCCGCCGCAAATTTCCATAAGAACCCAATTACGACTGGTTATGCCGTGCAGTTCGTCCACCATCTTTTTCACAATGGCCGGATTGCGGTATTCATCAAGATATTTCATAAAAACGCCGCCTGGTTATAACTACAATCCCGTAATGGATATATCCTTGTTTTCAATCGTCAAAAGTACCGTGGACCATTTTGACGTAACCGAACCGATGAGTTGCCCGTTCTCATAGCGGCTGGCTTTAATAACCACGGGTTTGTCCTTTGAGTAGCGCTGAAACAACATAACGGCCGAAGAATCATAGACGCTGAAGGTATAGGGCGCGAACTTTTCAATGATCTCCCTGCCGTTTCCATTCTTGCCGGGAAGGTTGGCCCGGAAAAGTACCTTTCCCCGGTTATCAACCGGCATCACCTCGATATCAATACGGAAAGCGTCGGGCCGGGCATGACCCCGCACCAGGGTAAAGGATGCGATAAGCGTCACCAAAAAAGCTCCAATAATAAATCGTCGCATAAGGACTCCTTTAATTAAACAGATGAAAAGTTATAACCTTAAAAGACGCACACACGTTTTTTTTGTTTCGTTATCAAAACAGTTTCCCCGATGTTATCAATGATCTTTTCTTTCTTTTTCATATCTCATTTGTCATTTGCCTGCCCCCGCCTGAGGCGGGCAGGCTGCCTCCGGCGGGTCATTCGTCATCCCCCTCTTCTTCTCTTCCAGCGGCATACCGAAAATATCCTCTCCCTCATCGGCGGCGGCCTGGATCATCTCGTCCCAAACGGCATAGGTTTTCCGTGCCTCCTCCTCATCGATGATGTTAATGGCAAAGCCGGCGTGGACAATAGCATACTGTCCCAATACAATCTCAGGTACATATTCCAGACAGGCTTTGTTTGTCGCCCCCGCAAAATCGAAGCGGCCCATCTTCAGTCCGCTCTCCTCAAATATTTCGATCAACTTACCGGGTATGGCCAGGCACATAATCTTCCTCGCTTTGTGTTTTGGCTTTCAGATGCTCCCGGGCCACCGCAATCTGCCCCAGGGCCAAACCGCCGTCATTGGGCGGCACAAGCCGGTGTTCATATACGGTAAAACCTTTTTGTTTTAAACGCAAGCGTAAACGGGCGCTGAAAAACCGATTCTGAAAAACACCGCCGCTCAACACCACCTTGTTCAGCCCCAATTCCTCGCGCGCCCGGAGCAGCGCCCGCAGCCACAGCTCCGCCAGTTCATTCTGAAAACGAGCCGCCAGTTCCCGCGGCTCCTTCCGGCGACGTATCTCCTCCACCAGGGCAGCCATCAGCGGCGCCCAGTCCAGTTCCCCGTCAAAACGGCCGGGCAGGGCCGTGGCGCCCAGTCCGTCAACCACCGTCCTGTCGGCGACCATCTCCAGTCGAATGGCCGCTTCGGCTTCATAATCGATCCGCGAACAGAGTCCCAACAGGGCGGCGACCCCGTCAAACAACCGGCCGCACCCCGAGGAAAGCGGCGTATTGATCCCCCGGCGCACCATCACGGCCAGATTCTCCTGTTCACGGGGATGGCGATCCTTAAGAAACGGTAAATCCTTTCCGTCCTTGGCCGTGCCCTCCAGTCCGTAAAGAATGGCCCAGGCGATACGCCAGGGGTTGCGTATGGCCGCCTCCCCCCCCGGCAGGGGCAGGGGCCGCAGCCAGGCCCGGCGGCTGAAGCCGCGCCGGTCACCGGCAAAAAGTTCCCCGCCCCAGATGGTACCGTCCTCGCCAAAACCGGTGCCGTCCAGGATCAGACCCAACACTTTTTCCCGCAAT
>JALTKX010000031.1 GCA_027006055.1 Calditrichia bacterium
CCTCCGGGGTGGTGGTTATGGCCGCCACCAACCGTCCGGAAATTCTGGACAAGGCCCTGATGCGCGCCGGACGCTTTGACCGCCAGGTAGTTGTGGATAAACCCGACCTCAAAGATCGGATCGAGATTCTGAAAATCCATATTCGCAAACTCAAGCTGGGTGAGGACATTGACCTTAACGTTATCGCTCAAAGAACGCCCGGCTTTGTGGGCGCGGACCTGGCCAACATCGCCAACGAGGCGGCCATTCTGGCGGCCCGGCATGGTCATAAGGCGGTAATGATGAGCGACTTTGAAGCGGCCATCGACCGCATCATGGCCGGACCGGAAAAGAAAAACCGCGTGCTCTCGCCGGCCGAGAAAAAACGCGTGGCCTATCATGAATCGGGTCACGCCCTGGTGGCCGTTACCGTTCCCACCGGGGAACCGGTTCATAAGGTATCCATCATCCCCCGGGGCATCGGCGCCCTGGGCTATACCCTGCAACTGCCCGTGGAGGAAAAATTCCTGTCGACCAAAAAAGAGCTGTTGGATCAGATTGCCATCCTGCTCGGGGGCCGGGTAGCCGAGGAGATTGTGTACGGTGATGTTTCCAGCGGCGCCCAAAACGATCTGGAACGGGCTTCGGAAATTGCCCGGGCCATGATTACCCAACTGGGGATGAGCGAAAAGCTGGGCCCCATAACCTACGGCCGGGAACAGCGCTCCCAGTTCTTAAATGTCAGCGGCGGCATGGAGCGCAACTATAGCGAGGCCACGGCCAAGTTGATCGACGAGGAAGTTAAAAGCCTTGTTGATGACAATTATAAAAGGGTACATAAGATTTTAAGCGATCACCGGGATAAGCTGGAAAAACTGACCGCGCACCTGGAAGAGAAGGAAGTGATTGACGGCAAGGATGTGTACAACATCTGTGATCTGCCCGCGCCGGAATTACGGGGCTGAGGTAAATTATGACGGAGGCGTTACCGTCCGGTGACGCTTCCTTTTTTATAAATGCGTAACATAGGCGCATGAAACGGCACACCCTCTTTTTACAAATCGCCGTAAAACGCGAATCCCTGTTGCCCGCGCTGACCCTGGCCCTGGGAGTGGGCCCGCTCCTAAACCTGATCAACCAATACCATGTGCTGTTGAAGCTGCAACTGAACCACATAGACTGGATGAAACTCATACTGACCTTCCTGGTGCCCTTTTTTGTTTCTCTCTACTCTGCCACATCCACAAAAATGAAATTCCGCCCCGGCGATATTTCCCCGGTGGAAACGGTTGTGACGTGCGCCCATTGCGGCCGCGAACAACAACTGTATAAAAACCGGCTTATCCCCTATTGCCCCCATTGCCGGGAGAAAACCGTCTGGAAAGTTAAAGAGTTCCTTTAGCTCACTGTTAATTTTTTTTAAGAGCCGTCCTAAATAAAGGAAAAATTATCCCTACTTTGTGAATTATTTCTTGAAGTATATCAATTTTATTATTAAGATGTTTTTGTCTTATTATGCTTTACCCGGAGGAATCATGAAGACATTTATTTTTACGCTTTTATTTATCTCCTTGTCATTCGCCTGGGCCGGAGATACTTTCAGTCTCGATCTGCAATCGCGCACCCGTTTTGAAGCCAACGGCAAAACTTTTGTTAAGGAGCGCGGTTTTGATAATTATACGTATATGCGCAACCGCCTCGGGCTTAGCTTTAAGGCCTCGGAAACCGCCAGCGCCTATGTGCAGATTCAGGACTCACGCATCATGGGCAGTGAAACGGCCACCCTGGGCGACGGCTCGGCCGATC
>JALTKX010000032.1 GCA_027006055.1 Calditrichia bacterium
ACCCTTAAGGGTATGTTCGAGCAGGCGGGTTTTGAAAAGGTCAGCTATCACAATATGACCGGCGGCATAGTGGCGCTTCATAAAGGCTATAAGTTATAGGGAAGCCCGGCAATTCATGAATGCACATTTCACATTTAACAACTCCTGTTTCTGTCTTGTGAATGTATTATGGCGCCCGGTATTAAGCAGTGCTTGCCTGATACTATGAGCCTTCCACAGGTTTTTATTGCATCCATTGAAACCGTGCTGAATCGTTATCTGGCACTGGATGAGCAAACTTTCTCTGCC
The DNA here is from genome assembly GCA_027006055.1 of Calditrichia bacterium. GTDB lineage: Bacteria > Calditrichota > Calditrichia > Calditrichales > J004 > J004. The sequence goes on from JALTKX010000032.1 coordinate 289, forward strand.
CTGGCTGATCTACAGGGACGCATTATTGAAATTCACTTACAGGGCTTAAATACCAGCCTCTATCTGTTTCCCGATGGGGACGGCATTATGGTGCTGGGGGATTTTGACGGCGAGGCGGATACCCGCTTAATCGGCACCCCCATTGCCCTGGCCAAACTGGGGCTGGCCCGTAATCCGGCAGATGTATTGTTTTCCGGTGAGGTGAGTATCGAGGGAGACACCCGCCTCGGCCAGCAGTTTAAAAAAATCCTCGCCCGCATGGATATAGACTGGGAGGAGCAGCTGTCCCGTTACAGTGGAGATATTCTGGCTCACCAGATAGGTAATGGTGTGCGAGCACTATCCGGCTGGTTGCAACGTAATCAGCAATCGGCGGCGCTGGATACGGGAGAGTATTTGCAGGAGGAGATTCGCCTGTTACCCTCGGCTGCGGAAATGAATTATTTTATTCGTCAGGTGGATGCACTTAGAGACGATACAGAGCGCCTGCAGGCGAGGTTGCAGCGTTTACAGGCAAAACAAAAAGAAGAAAAATCAAATGATTAATATTATCAAACCGGCACAGGTTTTACGGCTGCTGCATATTAACTATGTGCTGGCCCGCCGTGGTCTGGACGATATTATTTTTGCCATCCATCTGTTCCGCCCTTTCCGCTTTTTAATGTATTTAATGCCCTGGAACTGGCTGCCCCGCCAGCGTGCCCCGCAGGGTGAGCGCATTCGTCAGGCGCTGGAAGATCTGGGGCCGATTTTTATCAAGTTCGGGCAGATTTTATCTACCCGCAAGGATTTATTGCCGGACGATATTATCGATGAGCTGTGCATGTTACAGGACAATGTGCCTGCCTTTGATGGGGAGCAGTCTCAGGCCATTATTGAAAAAGCCTTTGGCCAGCCCATAGATGATATTTTTGCATCATTTGATGTGGAGCCTCTGGCCTCTGCATCCATTGCCCAGGTACATGCGGCGGTATTGCACGATGGCACCAGTGTGGTGGTAAAAGTATTGCGGCCGGATATTATGCCGGTGATTAAGCGGGATATCGAGCTGTTGTATATTATTGCCCGGCTGGCAGAGCGTTATTCGGCTGATGCCCGTCGCTTGCGTCCGATTGAAATTGTCAGCGAATACGAAAAAACCATTTTAGATGAGCTGGATTTAATGCGGGAAGCGGCCAATGCCAGCCAGTTGCGGCGTAATTTTGAACATTCAAATGAGTTATATATTCCGGAAATTTACTGGGATTTAACCCGCCGCAATGTGATGGTGATGGAGCGCATTTTTCACACCCCCATGGGGGAACTGGAAAAGCTCAAGGCCATGGGGCTGAATATGGAGCGGCTGTCGGAGCTGGGGGTGCAGATATTTTTTACCCAGGTGTTCTCCCATAATTTTTTCCATGCGGATATGCATCCGGGCAATATTTTTATTGATAGCACGGATCTGCAAAACCCAAAATATATTGCCAT
>JALTKX010000033.1 GCA_027006055.1 Calditrichia bacterium
CCTACGACCACCACATTTTCCGCTTCCAGAACATCCTGCTCCATGACAACTTCCAGAACATTCTCATTTTCCACAACGACTTCGGTTGTTTTATACCCCACATAAGAGATTTCCAGGGTAACCGGCAGCGCGTCTACCTTTAACAGGAAAACGCCCTCGTTATCGGTAGTGGTACCGTTTAAGGTCCCCTTTACCTGAATATTCACTCCGGGCAAAGGCTCGCGATTGGCGTCCATTATAACGCCCGAAACCTTTTTAGACTGCGCAAACAGTATCGACCCCGTAAACAATGCGAACAAGAACACAAATCGTAAAAATCGATTCATAGTAACTCCATTATAATTATATGATACATTTTCAAAAAAACCAACAGAACCCGGAAGCAAAGCTACGGACTTCTTACCTTAATACAACTAAGGAAATTATACATATTTCTCATTTTATATAATTTTATCACGATATTTTGGGGTAAAGACTTAGGAATTAAATCATTTCGACGTATTATACTTCAACAACCTTAGAAATGCAAACGATATTTTCAGGGAAGGAATGTAAAGCAGGCCATCTTTCTGCCCCATAAAGATGAAATATCCGCGACACCAACATACGCCGCATGCCTGTTACCGGATATGACATACGGGCTATCCGATAATACAGCGCCTTTGCCCGGTAGCCGGGAGGCGGGGGCGTTAAGGGCCTTTATTTACTTCAGCCTCAATCCGGTAAGCATCACAATGAATGTGTCTGTTTCCGTCCGTAAATAAAAAACCGCATAGCCCGAGGGGAATAGAGCCATGCGGTGGAGTTACCGGGAATCCGGTGTTTTGAGAAAAGAATGTAGATATGTGTGTTCATTTTAATAGAGACGAGTACGCGCTCTTTTTTCTCAAGTAAAATAAAAACACAATATTTTTCAGATGAACAATTTAGTAGTCGAACACTATTTCCCTGACTTAAACAGTAAAATAACTTTTCGTTACTCCGACAAAGATATGCCTGACCGGATCATGATTCAATCAGGAATAACAAATTTATAAACGAAAACGTCTAAATGCTACCGCCCCCGCAAATAAAAAGAGAAAAATCGCCAACAGCCACCACCGGTTAAAGCCCTTATTCTCAACAAAAACATTGGGACTGTCCCCATAGAGACGAAAAGCGGCCCATGAAGCGGGATGTTTATAGTTATCGCCGCGCGCTCCCCCTTGCTCCGCCACTTCTATTTTCGCCCGGGTAAAAGCACGGGAGATGGAAGGAATTTTTTGCTGAATCAGTCCCCGGTAAAAAGCCTTCATCAAGCGCGCGCTATAGGCGTCGCTAACGGCCCATTGGGTTACTATAACATTTTCAGCATCGTTTATCATAAAAAAGCGGGCCAGACTTAGCGTTCCTTCCCCCTCGAGCACCGGCCCCACCCCGCTGTTACAGGCGCTGATGGTGACCAGTTTTGGGGCGCGTTGCATATTCTGTATTTCGTAGGCCATTAACAAGCCGTCTTTTCCCCTTATGCTATCGGCGCTGAGCGCAATAAAGGACATATTATAGTAGTCCGCGTCATTTCGGGCATGGGTGGCAAAATGCCATATGGAGTATTGATCGGCATTTTCAAGAAAAGCGCTCTCCGTGGCGTTCTTTCCCAAAAACAACCGTGAGGCGGGGATCATATCGTAAACCGCCTCGCTCTCGGCCCGGGCATAATACAAGGGATCACTGTTAAGGGAAGGCAGGCCCGGCCCTTTTTTTCCGTGGCTGATAAGCGGGTCTCCCAAAATCAGGGCTCTGGGCTCGGTAAAAGAGAGCGTATCCCCTAAGCTGTAAATTCCGGGCAGGTAACTGAAATTATGTTTTTGCAACAGCAATCTTTCCCAATAGGGGGCCGGGTCCGCGGGCGTGTAATACTTTTGGGACATTTTGCGGCTCAGCAGGGTTTCAAAAGGCAAAACGGCCATATCGATATCCGGAATAATCATAATATCGTCCGGCAGGGAAACCCGTGATACAAGCGGCTGCCACAGCCTGTCATATAGAAAAGAAGCCAGTTCCGCATTAAACACCTTGCCGCCTGCTTCGTCATCATTGAAAAGTTGATCCACGTAAGCGGCAAGGGAATCCTTTAAATCCCCAACATTCAGGGAAAGCGGTATAAGGTCGGCCCTTTCGGCCCCGACAAAAACAGCATAGGGCCTGTGGGGATTAAGATCATAAATTACCAGGGCGGCGTTACGTTTTTTCATTTTTGTCTTTAATTCCGAAAGACGGGGTAATGGACGGTTACGGAAGGCGTTTTTCTTATTTATCATTTCAATCCGCGCCTCCACCAGGCGAAAACGTCGAACGCTCAGCTCTTCATTCAGCGAATCATTAAAAGTTGCCTCCGAGAGTCTTTGCCGTAGTTGAAAGGATTCCAGGTCTCCACAAGCGTCTAAATATTCCTTATAGGCCGGCGCGCTGGTATCCGGTCTGCTTTTTTCCCCATACATTCTTCCTCTTGAAAGAATGGAATATTTATACAGGGAATCTATAAGTACAGGATTTTTCTCCTTTTGATATTTCTCATAAAGCGCATATTTCATCTGCTCAAAATTAACCTGATTGGTTCTGAAAACCGCCTGCCGAATATCAGAGATTTCTATATTTTTACGACGGGATTCAATCAGCTTTAAGCCCCTGCGGGCCAATATCACCGCGGAGTCGGTTTTCCCCTCAATATTGGCCACCATGGATTTAACGGCATACAAATGCCCCAGTCGCTCTACCAGAGGAGGACGGTAGCGCACCCGCCCCAGGGCTTTCAACTCCTTTTTAGCGGAGTCAACCAACGCCAGATGCGCATAGGTAAAGGCGCGGTCGAGATGCGCCGCCCAGATGTATTTGTTAAATTTAAGCGATTCGGCGAGTTTTTGAGATTCCATGTAATACCGTAGGGCATGGTTATACTCTTTCTTGTCAAAATAGGCGTCACCCATCCTGTTTAATACGTAAACCTTAAGTTTTTCGTTAAGCAGTTTATCCTCTTTCTCCCTCTTTAAAACCCTTTTATAGTAGAGGATGGCATTATCCAGATCGTTTAAGCTTTGATACAACTCGCCAACACGAAACACATCGTAAATATAGGGCTGTTTATTCCGCAACAACCGGATCAGTTTTTCAAGAACCAGTCCATTCAGTCCCAGTTCGCGATATAGCTGCAATTCGGCATTCTGAATTCTTTTCTTATGCACCCGATATCCCTTCTGCCGGTCATTCATCTTCCCCTTAACCAGTTCCCTGGCCCTTTTCAGGTATCTGAAGGCCGCTGGCAGCTCGCCCCGGGAAAGATAAACGGAGGTTAAGGCCAACGCGCATCTGCTGCGTGTATAAAATCTTTTAGGAGCATCGACATTTAAGGCTTTCTTTAAGTAGGGTATCGCCTGATCGTGATGGCTGCGCACATGCAGATAGAGCCCCATGGCCCCTGTTACCAAAACATAAATATTCGGATCGTAGTCTTCCTCCAGTTGCTTTAAAAGCGAATCTCCCAGGGTAAAAAAATAGGTGCTGTCCGCCCTGGTCAGCGATTGATTATAAAAACTGGAGAAGAGCGCCCTATCTACTTTTGCCGGAAGAAAAAAGGGCGTCCCAAAGAATACGAATGCAATAAATAACTTCATCTGCTTCCCGGCAATTATGGAAATAAGCGGTCAAAAACAGACAATTTATACTTTTCCGTAATATTTTCAAGGAGAAATTTTATCCGAAAGAGAAGAGAGCGGACTCGGAGGCGAAAAACAGGTGTATGAAAGCTGTGTTTTCAATTTACATAGGGCAACAGCTTTTCCGCCCTTGCCTGAACATCCGGATCGCTTATGCGCCTTAACTGTTCCCGCGCCTCGCCGTCCCGTTCCGCAAGGATAAGCGCCAGGGCATAAAAGTAACGTTCCGTATCGGAGATATCCGGCCCAAGCCCCCGCAACAGGGAAATGGCCCGGGCAATATTCTTTTCATTCTGTTTCTCCCCGCTCTCCCCGGACGCGGCAAGGCCGATATAGCTAAGCGCGCTGTATAAGCGTATCAGTCGTCCATGCTTCCCCCGCAAGGGATGTCCGGCCCATATGTCCAGTGCCTGTTTATAGTCACAGGCCAGATAGGCCTTCATGCCGTTTATAAAAAACGAGTCCACCGGAGAGGAAAGGGGCGTGCTTTCCAGCAGATTGCGCTGAACATCCGTTTGAAAGGCCAGCGGCGGCTCCCGGTCGAAATTAAGTTTATCATAGATGGAGTGTTTTGGCCATAACAGTACGGTTAGAATGGTGGCGGCAATGGGAAATATCCATACGGCGGCCCATTTTTTATAAGAAGATGCGTTTAGGCCCCCGCCCCTTTTATTAAGCGCGTCCAGAGAAAGGCCCTTTTCGTTCGCGCTTATGCCGGCTCCTATATGTTCCTCATGGTCCATCAGACGTTTGACAAACAGCCGCGCCGTGGAATCATCGCCTTCCAGGGCGGCCTTAAGCAGACTTAACTGCTCGGCCGTGGAGCGACCCGCCCAATAGGCGATCAAAATATCATCCAACTCCTTTAAATTTAAAGGACGACACTCCCGCGAGAGGCCTTGTGTTTCCCGCAATTTCCGGAAAAAGGGCATATAGCGGGCCGGAAACCCGGCCTCCCGCACCATGGACTCCAGGTCCTCACCAAATTCCAAAATTTTTCGTAACTGCGTAACCATATACATCTTAATCCCCCTGGGCCTTTATCCTTTTTCGGCCTCACATCCCTGAATAAATTGCCTGAGAACAACGCCATAGGTGGAAAACCATGAAAAATCGTCATTGAGCCTAACGGCCAGTTCCATGCAGTTGCTCTCTTTTTTGTCCAGCAAAAAGATACCGATGAACACATCGATCTGTTCTTTGCTCAGGTGCTCCGTTATTACGCCCGTGACGGGAAGCGGGGAAGACTTCCCATCCTGATTTAAGAGAGTTTCATAACGTTGCCGGACAAAGCTGTAATCATCCGTCAATCCGGGAGGTATGCTCCTGCCGTCCCGGCAATGAAGCATGGCCAGAATTTTACCAAGATTAGATGGCGACATTGTAAAATCCCTTGCGGCTTATCTTGCACCCTTTAGTTATAAGAGACGCTTATTTAATATTTTTTCTCAAGTCCTTTTATATAAACCTATCCGTTTCAAGTTTTTTCCTCATCCGGTTGATAACCAGTTGGATGGCCCGCAGGGAAACGCTTTTCATACACGGCTGACGTTTTATGGCCTCCGGGGAAAAATCGGCAAAGGTATAGAGCATAAAGATATTAATATCCCGCTCCGACTGAACGCTGTTTTTTTTACGGGTTTTCCTGAAAAAAGCCACCAGATAGTCATACAATTCCCAGCAGTGAAACTGTTCGCCCGAACACAGCCCCTCCCTGTTTTTATCGACGAAATAGATGCGTGAATAGTTTTTTTGCATATAGCGTAAGGTCGCCCGGTTAATAATCATGGCCAGCCAGGCCATAAAGCGGGCTTCATCATCCCTGTTCCGGAAGCCGGCCAGCTCTTTATTAAGAATCAGCAGGACTTCTCCGACAATATCGTCTACAATATCATTAAACAGGCGGTGTTGGGAAGGGATGTTTTTTTTACAGGCATAGCGCGCCATTCCGTATATCCGGGAACGGTATCTTTGCCAAAACAGAAGCCAGGCCTGGTTTTTCACGGATAGCCGTTCCGAGGCACAATGCGTAATCAACTCATTCAGAGTCATGTTTTCATCTATTTCCGGCATGGGCACACAAGTTTAGGATTTATTCCGCTTAACAAAGTTACCCAGGCGTTGTTGCCATTCGGGAGTAGCCGCCAGATAGGCGAAGTTCTCCGCGGCGGTAAGATTGCTCTGTTCAATAGCGGCTATCAGGGGATGATTACTTATCTTTTTTGTCATGGCCAGGGCGGTATCGGTGCTTTTACACAACTCTCCGATAAGGTAATGGATTTTTTTCTCCATTTCGGCAGGGGAAAGCAGGTAGTGCGCCAAACCCAGTTCCAGGGTTTCCCGCGCCTTCACGCTCCGTCCCGTTAGCAGCAGTTCCCGCGTATTCCCCAGTCCCGTTAAGGCGTTAAGCATAAAGGTCAGCGCCGGGGGTAAAATGGCGCCCAGGCGTCCGGCGGGAAAGGCTATTTCGGTATCCGGCGCCACCAGGCGGATATCGCAAACGGAAGCCAGGGCAAAGCCGCCGCCATAGACAAATCCATGCAGTTGGGCAATCACCGGCTTGGGAAACTTCAATAATTTTAAAAGGGTCTCATCCAGCAGCAGGGCGAAATTACGGGCCTGCTCAACGGAGGTGAACCCGGCCAGTTCCCGCAGGTCCACGCCGGAACAAAAGGCCCCGGAGGCAGAACTTTTCAGAACCACGCAGCGGGTATCCTCATCGCCTTCCAACTCGGCCAGTGCTTCCTGGATACGCTTCATCATTCCGGAGTTGAGCGCATTGAATTTATCCGGCCGGTCTAAAATCAGCTCGGCGTGGGGTTTGACCCGGTTAATTTGAATCATGGATGTATCAATTCCGCACATTATCTTTTGTTAATAAAGGCAAGATACATTCCGTCGAGCATATACATCAACCAAAAAAATAAACCCACAGACAGTTATGAATGCCGAAGAATACCGGCTGGCCCAGGACATGCTTATCAGCGAGTATGAACAGAGCCTGTTGCAAAAATATGGCCTTGAACATCTGATTGAGAAGATTTTTCTCAGGCAGTCGCAGTTGATTGAAAAGAACCATCATCTGGAGAAGCGGCTGACATCCGTGGACGAGGAACTGAATAACGCCCGTGAAGCGCAGATGAATCTGCTGCCGCGCGACATACCGGAGATCGACGCCCTGGAGTTTCGCGCCCGTTTTTTCCCCTCACGCTATGTTTCGGGCGATACCTATAATATTATGCGCCTGGATGAAACGCATGTGGGGCTGTATCAGATCGACATCTCCGGTCATGGCGTCTCCTCGGCCCTTTTCAGCGTCAGCCTGTCCCAAATGCTCAATGCCAACGGCTCCAACACCCTGTTGAAATCACGGATGGACAAGGCGCCCTATTATCGTATTCATGAACCGGACGAGGTGATCGCCCTGTTGAATGAGGAAAACTTTTTCGACCGTTACGGTTTTTATCTGACCATGGTGTATATGCTGATCAATGTACAGACGGGCGAAGTACGCTATGCCCGTGCCGGGCACAATGCGCCCGTTATTCAAAGGTGTGACGGTTCCGTGGAATCCGACCCCCGGGGAGGCTTGCCTATCGGCTGGGATTTTTCCCGCAATGATCCCGTTATCAAAACCCGGCTTAGCCCGGGTGACC
>JALTKX010000034.1 GCA_027006055.1 Calditrichia bacterium
GTGGCGGCCGATGCCGCTCCGGCCAGACTGGTATAGGCATCCCCGTCCGAACCGCCGCAATCCCTGTTGGCCGCGGAATAGGTGCCGTCACAATTTCCCGCCAGCTTTTTATCCACATAGATAACCCGGGTGGCGGACCGGGCCATAAGTGACTCACCCCCAAAAAGAAGAATAGTAAAAGACAGCATTACCGTATAGGCGCGCATTATAAAGACCTTACATAAAAACCGGACATAACAGCATCCTTTTCTATAGGTTATTTTTGCTTAACCGGCACAAAAAGACTGTCTATATGAATATTGTCCAGACGCTCAATATTGTGATTCCAGGTATAGACCCTTCCCGGCACACCGCCGTAAATAAAGCCCCGGGGGTGATAATTTTGATGGTTTCCGTGAATGGATATCCAGCTTTCCCCGCCGTCGGAACTACGCATAATACCCTGCCCGCCATCGCGCGTGGACATCAGCATCACATTGGGATAATTGGGCTCGATATAAAGGGCGAAACCGTCATAGTCCCCCAACAGACGCCAGTTCTTGCCACCGTCAACCGTTTTATAAAGCTTACCCTTGCCTTCGTCCCGGTAGCGTCTTTTACGCTCATATTTGGGTAAAACCCGGGCCGAGGCCCAGGCATGGGCAAACGATCCCACATTGACATAAACAATATCATCGTTATTGGGATGGACGGCAAAGTCATTCACCCGGCCCGGATGAATGATCTCAAAGCTCTGTCCATGATCCTTGCTGCGGTACAGGCCGGTGGAATCCCAGGTACAGATAAAGACGGCGCCTTTTTGCGTAACCGTCAACTGCCAGGGACGCACCAGTTCCAGAACGCGTTCAAAGTTCCGTCCGCCATCTTCGGATTTATAGAGGCCATCACTGGCCCGGTGCGTGGCATATATGCGCCGGGAGTCAGTCGGATCCACAGCCAGCCAGCCAATCCAGCCGCTGTAAAAAGAGGGATCGTTTTCGGAGCGTCCGTGTAGCCGGGGCATGGGTATTCTGCCCACCTGCTCCCAGGTGCGCCCACCATCCGCGGATTTCAGCACGGCGCCCCGGTCGCGGGTTCTGCCGTACATTTTATACCATATTTTAGGATTGTTGGGGTCCTGCGCCAGGCCGTCAACATTCCGCATGCGACTTTCCGTGTTTCTCCAGCTCTTCCCGCCGTCGGTGGTGTAAAAGTGGCCGTTATCACCCATGCCCACATGAACCACATCGGGATCGGTTTCATCGACAACCGGCGGCGTGTAGACGCACAGGATGTCAATCCCCTTATAACGGGCAATCCAGGAATTTCCCTCGTCCCGGCTTTCTTTAACAATATGTCCGTCAACAACAAACCAGGCCTTCGAGACAGGCGAGGCAACCAGTTTAGTACATTTAAAAAGCGCTTCATTATCCTGGCGCGCGGAGAAGGGGTTGCCCCCCGGGTCCCAACTGACCTCAAGATTGTTTTTTACCTTAAAGCTACGGCCCGCGTCTTTGCTATAACCTACTTCCCAGCGCCCCATGGCCATAACATGATTTTTACCGTTAAAGGCGATCCCCCCATAGTAAGCCGGCCACTGTCCCATTTTGTAATGGGAATTGGACACCACCCCCACGGTTTTAAAATTCAAGCCGTCATCCTCTGAACGAAAAATGCGGCCATCCTGCTCCAGAGCCATTATCAGGCCGGAACTTACCGGAGAGGCGGCCACATCCATAATCTGGTAGCCCTTTAAGGATTGCCGCCAACTGTCGCCACCATCCTCGCTGATATACAGACCCGTGCCGGGATAGCGATCGCCAATAATCACTTTGTTATCCCGGGTCACATAGATATAAATGCGCAACCTGCGGCGCCAGTCGTAGTCATCGCCGTTATAATAGGTGGGCACATCCGCTTTTTTTTGCCAGGTCAGCCCCTTGTCGGTGGAAACATATAGATTCCTATGTTTGATGCCGTAGATGACGCCGTTATGATCCACCACAATGGCGCCGGGCGCCAGATCGGGTGAACCGGGTATTTTAAACCAGTTCTCGCCGCCATCGATTGATTTATAGAGACCCGGCACGGTGTAGATACCTCCATCCACCGCCCAGTACATAATATTAGGGTCCGAGGGGTCGTACACCAACTCATGAGCCATGCCCCTCATCCACTCAAAAAACATCTCCTGCCGTTCCACCTGTCCCGTTTTGCGGGTATAGGTGATTCCTCCGTCGGTGGATTTAAAAATTCCCGTAAGATCGGTTACCACCCATACTATGTTGGAGTCGGTCGGATGGGGTACAAGTTCAACCAGAGCGCCGCCGCCACCCTGTCCCAAAGCCACCCACGCGGGGGAGGACGCCTGACGGGTATTACCGCCGGAATAGACGGGAACCGTAAAGGCCAGGGAGATAAGGATTACCCAAAGCCCCTTTACAGACTTTCCTTTTCTGCCAAACATATTCGTATTACTCATCTTTTAGTTATACCACTATAAAATCATTCCGGTGAAGGGCTGACAACCGTAAGAGACACTATCTCTTCCCTGCCCGGGTAACGGAATTTGCGGTTAGTTGCCGATTTTATGTAAATAAAACAAAGCATTTAAAGGCCCTGAAAAAAGGTTTAAGTATTAAACGGCACTATAACACAACAAGCGGCATGCTCCACGCCCCGCGCTGACGGTTAAACCATCATTTTCACCCTGTGTATTTCAATCAGATGAACATAAAAGAAAATCCTTGGCAAAAATGCCTGGTCATAATTTTACAAGCGGGTGGCGGGGCATCCATAATACCAACGTATAGATATCAACCTATAAAGTAGTGCCGGCGGCCGTAAATTCTCTGTCGAATAAAATCCTTTTTGCGGGTCTGTTTAAATGAATTGCATAAAACTTGTGGCTTTGGGCTCTTTTTCTGTATCTTTTTGTTTATTCGGAAAAGAGGAAGGAAGGATTATGAAGCTCAAACTGCACTGGCAGATACTCATCGGCATGGGACTGGGCCTGATTTACGGTATTGTGGCCGCCATATTCGGCTGGGGTACTTTTACCAGCGACTGGATCGCCCCCTGGGGGAAAATATTCATCAATCTTTTAAAACTGATTGCCATTCCGCTGGTGTTGGGTTCGCTGGTGGCCGGCGTGGCCTCTCTTTCCGATCTTAAAAAGCTCTCGCGCATCGGCGGGAAGACCATCGCCATTTACATCTCAACCACTGTTATATCCGTCACCATCGGCCTGCTGGTTGTTAACCTGTTTCAACCCGGGGATTCCGTGCCGGAGGAAATGCGCGTTAAATTACAGGAGACCTACCAAAGCGATGTGGGCGCAAAAACCGAAACGGCGGCCAGGGTAAAGGAGCGCGGTCCGCTTCAACCGTTAGTGGACATGGTACCGGACAACTTTTTCGGTTCCGCGGCCAGTAACCGCAATATGCTGCAGGTGGTCTTTTTCGCCATCTTTCTGGGCATAGGCATCATTCAGGTTCAAAATGAAAAGTCACAGGCTTTTCTCAATTTTTTTGAGGGCCTGAATGATGTGGTGATAAAATTGGTGGACATGATTATGCTGATGGCTCCCCTGGGGGTTTTCGCGCTCATTGCCGACACCATCAACGTAATCGCCAGGGACAATATCGAACAGGTGGGCGAACTGCTGGGCGCGCTCGGTTTTTACAGCATTGTCGTGGTGCTGGGCCTGGCGGTGCAAATGATGTTGGTCTACCCCTCCATACTAAAGCTGTTTACGCCAATGAAAATAGGTGAATTTTTTAAGGGTATCGCCCCGGCGCAACTTCTGGCTTTTTCCACCAGCTCCAGCGGGGCCACCCTGCCGGTCACCATGGAACGCGCGGAAAAGAACCTGGGCGTTTCCGAAGAGGTCTCTTCCTTTGTACTGCCCCTGGGCGCCACCATCAATATGGACGGCACCGCCCTGTACCAGGCCGTGGCTGCGGTCTTTATCGCCCAAACTCTGGGTATGAACCTCGATCTGGGCGCGCAACTGACCATTATCCTTACGGCGGTTTTAGCCTCCATAGGCACGGCGGCCGTTCCCGGCGCCGGCATCATCATGCTGGTCATTATCCTGGAATCCGTTAGCGTGCCCAGCGCGGGCATTGCCCTGATATTAGGCGTTGATCGCATTTTGGATATGTGCCGTACCGTCACCAACGTAACCGGCGACGCCACCGTGGCCGTTACCGTGGCCGCCAGTGAAAAGCAGCTGGGGCCGGTCAATTTTGAAGATTAAGTTGTTTCAGCGTACGCCCAGACGGCTTTCCATCTTTTTACGGTAGGCCACGGCCTGTTCAAAGGCCTCATCCAGGCTGCGGTGAGCCCGCTGATAGAAGGATTTGGATTTGGGCTTGCCGTTTTCCGTCCAGGTAGCCACCCAGGTGGGAATGCGTTTGCCGCGTTCCAGCTTTTCCGTAAAATGAACGCCGACAACGCCGCTCTGATTGTTTACCGGCGGCTTGGTTTTTAAGCCTTTCTTCCGCGAAGAGGCCGGATACTTGATGTCGGCCACCATCTGGTTATGGTCGCGGAACTTGATGGCATTGGCCAGCGCTTCCTCTTTGCCGCCATAAAGCCGGTCGCTGAATAATTTGGAGGTAAGAACCCGTTTATCCCCATATATCCGCACATACCATCCATGGGTATGTTTTGAATCAATACGGCTGATTCCTTTATACTTAGCCATATGTTTTCCCCTCTTAAAATAAACCTTTCATCATGTTATTGCACACACATCCAAACTAAAAAAAAATCGTCACTTTTTCATGTTTTTTACAAAGCTTATATTACTATTTGGTAAATTTGTTCGAAAACTTTACCAACAAATTTAACGGGAATTTAAAATGAATATTTTAGTGTTAAACAGCGGCTCCTCATCCGTGAAATTTCAGATTATCGAAACGGATTTGGGGCGTATAGAAAAAGACAGGGACAAGCGGCTGGCCCGCGGCGTTTTGGAACGGATAGGCAGCCATTCGCTGATCACCTTTGAAACCGAGGGGCAACCCCGCTACCGCACAGCCAAGCCGGTTAAAAGCCACCGGGAAGCAGTGGATATGATCCTGCGCTGGATCATTTCACCCGATTCCAAAATCGAAAGCATCAAGTCCCTGTCGGATATCCATGCCGTGGGGCACCGCGTGGTGCATGGCGGGGAGGATTTCACCAAATCCGTCAAAATCACTCCGGACGTTATCCGCGGCATCGAGGACAACATCGAACTGGCCCCGCTGCACAACCCAGCCAACCTGAAGGGTATAAAAGCGGTAACGGAGCTGCTGGGGGAACAGGTACCGCAGGTGGCCGTGTTCGACACCGCCTTTCACTCCACCATGCCGGCCACATCCTATTTGTACGGCCTGCCCTACCAGCTATACCGGCGCTATAAAATCCGGCGTTACGGTTTTCACGGCACCTCCCATCGCTATATTGCCTACCGTTACCGCCAGCAACTGGATGAAACGCGGGAAAATGTCAATATCATCTCCATGCATCTGGGCAACGGCGCCTCGGTCTGCGCCATCCATCATGGAGAATCCATCGATACGTCCATGGGCTTTACGCCGCTGGAGGGGCTGGTGATGGGCACCCGCGCCGGTGATATGGATCCCTCCATCCTGGAATTTCTGTACCACAAGGAGGGCTTTACCTTCGCCGAAATGGACAACCTGCTCAACAAACGCTCCGGCCTGCTGGGCATTTCCGGGCTGACCCATGACATGCGCGAACTGCTGGAAGAGGAGGAGGAGAACCAGGACCGGCGGGCCACCCTGGCCATAGACATGTTTTGTAAGCGGGTACGCAAATATATAGGCTCCTACTTTGTGGAGATGGAGGGTAATGTGGAGGCCATCGTCTTTACCGGCGGTATTGGCGAGAACGCCGCTCTTGTGCGTGAACGCATCTGCAACGGCCTGGAAGCCATTGGACTGAAATTTGACAAGAAGCGTAATAACAAAATATTCGGCGGTAAGAGCGGCCTGATTTCCACCGACGACAGCCCGCTTAAGGCCTGGGTTTTCCCCACTAACGAGGAGCTGCTCATCGCCCGCGACACCCTGCGGGTTGTCGAGGATGCGCCGCGCCGCTGGTAACGATTCCGCCCCGACGGTCTGTTTAGCCGCGCGGGGCATATTTTACTAACGTTAAACGTTTTATCCCTGAGGACATGCGTTACCTATAATCCCCCTCAGTAAAAGAGCTTATAGTGCCTTTCCCACCCCATGGACAAAAGGCCGTCGCAATGATTTTTTCCCAGGACCGATAATGCCATAATATAAACGCCACTCCTTCCATGCTCGTTTTAGCATACTTTTCTTTTTAAGCCGACTCAATCGTACGTTGATGACAAAGTGTATATTCTCTTTGTTTCATTAGGGACGCCGGTAAGAAACCGGTCTAATCAGATACTAATCTTTTTATAAGATAATCTGAACATAAAAAAGTTATCTATTTAACGGTACGGATAAACAAACGGGAGTTTAATGAAAATCGCCATTTTAACCGACAGTCTGCCCCCAAGAATAGATGGCGTGGCTAAAACATATGTAAACCTTTTCGAATTTTTGGAAAGAGGAAATCATCTGTTTAAGGTTTTTTCTCCCTTTATGCCGGAAAATGGCGCGTCATGGGCTGATTGCGTTCACTGTGTTCCATCAATTCCATTCTACCTTTATCCCGACTATAAAATCAGTCTGCCTGAAAAAGAAAAAATACAGGGCATATTAAATGATTTTGATCCTGACATAGTACATATTAGCAGTCCTACCCTGCTGGGCAAGGCAGGATTGGATTACGCCAGAAGCAAGGGGATTCCGGCTGTTGCCGCATTCCATACTAACTTTGCCTCTTATTTTAAATATTACGGATTTGCCGTTTTTCAAAAAATGGCCTGGACTTTTTTAAGACAATTTTACAATCAGTTTGATTGCACGCTGGCGCCTTCGCTCAACCTTTTAAAAAAAATGGAACGTCTGGGCTTCGAGAATTTAACTTTATGGCAACGAGGAATCGATACCGTTCTCTTTCATCCTCAAAAATATAACCCAGCCATACAAAAACTTCTTAGCCCGGAAGGCAGGCCGGTCTTATTATATGTCGGTCGATTGGTTAAGGAAAAGGATTTGGAAGACTTAGTCCAACTGCAATATCTGCTTGATAGAAATAAAATAGAATCACAGTTGGTTATTGTGGGCGATGGCCCCATGCGTGATGAACTTAAGGAAAAACTTCCCAAGGCGTTGTTTATGGGCTATTTACAGGGTGAGGAGTTGGCGCAAATTTACGCATCATCCGAAATATTTATTTTTCCTTCCACCACGGAAACCTTTGGCAATG
>JALTKX010000035.1 GCA_027006055.1 Calditrichia bacterium
GGAGGTGATTATGCCGGCCCGTAACAAAAAGGACCTCGAGGAAATCCCCAAACAGAACATCAAAAACATGAGCTTTAAATTTGTAAAGGATGTCGAGGAACTGACCGATCTGATTTTTGAAAAATAAAATTTCCAATAGATATCGGCGGCGGGAGTACCCGTCGCCGTTTTTTATGCCCGCGGTAGACGCCAGTGATAGCGCAAGGCCAAAAAGCGGACGGTCATTACCGATACGATCATCAGCGGCGCGGCCAGCCATTCCGGCAAGGATAAAAATCCAAAAAGCACATATAAGGCCCCTCCGGCCAGGCAGGCCGTGGCATAGATATCCCGTTGAAAAATCAGCGGCGTTTCGTTGCTCAGCGTATCGCGGATAACCCCGCCAAATACCGCCGATACCGTGCCCATGATGATGGCCACCGGCGCGGACAATCCCGCCGCCAGCGTCTTTTCCAGACCGATCAGTGTAAACACGGCGATACCGATGGTATCAAAAAGGTGCAGGGTATGGCGCATTTTCTCCAGATACCTGCCCCAAAAGAATGTCAGCGTAATACCGGTTACGATCACCCACAGGTAGTCCCCCTGTTTCAACCAGCCCACCGGCAGCTCGCCGATCAACACGTCGCGCAGGGTGCCGCCGCCAATGGCCGTAACAAAGGCGATCACCGCCGCGCCAAAAAGATCGAATTTTTTGTAGCGGGCGGTCAGCGCCCCGCTGATGGCAAAGGCCAGGGTGCCCAGCATATCCAAAACATAAAAAAAATCCATAGCCGCCTGAATCTGTTGAATCTTATCTTATTTCAGTTATATTTATCTTTTATTTCAAACTCTGCGAAACAAAAAGTAGTGCAATTTGTTATCAACGGCAATTATATCAACCCAAACAAAGGAGGACGATATGGCAGCAAAGAAAATTTTAATGCTGGTGGGCGACTATGGCGAGGATTATGAGATCATGGTGCCCTTTCAGGCGCTGAGCATGGTCGGCCATCAGGTGGACGCCGTTTGCCCGGACAAGAAAAAGGGGCAGCAGATTCGCACCGCCATTCATGATTTTGAAGGCGACCAGACGTACAGCGAAAAGCCGGGGCACAATTTTACCCTGAACGCCACTTTTGACGATGTGAAAGCGGAAGACTACGACGCCCTGCTGATCGCCGGCGGGCGCGGCCCGGAGTATATCCGTCTGAACGGCAAGGTGATCGATATTACCCGTCACTTTGCCGAAGCGGGCAAGCCCATTGCCGCCATCTGCCATGGCGCGCAGGTACTGGCCGCCGCCAACGTCATCAAGGGCAAGCGTATTTCCGCCTATCCCGCCGTGGGGCCGGAAGTGACCCTGGCCGGGGCCGAATATGCCGACATCCCCGTGGATCAGGCCGTGGTTGACGGCAACTTTGTCACCTCCCCCGCCTGGCCGGCCCATCCCGACTGGCTGGCCAAGTTCCTCAAGGTGCTGGGAACAAAAATAGAACTGTAAACTTTATAAAAGCCACCGTGAAAACATGGTGGCTTTTTTTTCTGGAAAGGGATTTTTTGAAGCGCTATGCAGCTATTTCCCCGATTTTTATAACCGGAAATATTTGCCCGGCGTGACGGTAGCGCTTTCTTTAAATCGCCGCGCGCATTCATGGCCCTTTTTCACGTTGGAAGAGTGAATCATTGACACCCGCTTGCTTGTATATTACCTTAGCTAAGTAAACAGACTAAGGAGCGGCCCAATGATTCAGGTTAACAT
>JALTKX010000036.1 GCA_027006055.1 Calditrichia bacterium
TTTACTCCACGTTGCCCGGCAACAGGCCCGGTAGCTCTACTTATGGTTCCTATAACGGAACCTCCATGGCCACTCCTCATGTTACCGGCGGCGTCGCCTTGTATGCGGCGTCCAATCCGGGAGCCAGCGCCGCGACAATAAAAAGCGCCATTTTGAACAGCGCCGTGGCCACTCCTTCCCTTTCCGGTAAAACGGTAACCGGCGGAAGGTTGAATGTAAGCGGTTTTTAGGGATGGCATAGTTATAGATTGCCAGGGGCAGGGGAACTTTGCCTAAGGCCCGTTGACCGGGAGTCAACGGGCCTTTTTTTTGTTATAACCCCGTAAAAAGCACTTAAGCCTGGCGCCTGGTAGCCGCTGTTTTACATAAGGCTGTTCTATTATTATTTGAACACAGGTAACGGCTGTTTAAAAAAAGGATTTATTAACGGAGCGCTAAATTTTCCGTTTCAATCTGTCTTGTTATTGCTATATTTAAAATATGTGGCAGTGAAGGAAAACCGTTCCCGGGGGCTGTAAAACAAAAAACCCGCCGAGGCGGGTTTAAAAATGACGAAAAAAATTACATGCCAAAGCGGGCATAGTTTTTCTTGATAAACTCTTCCTGATCGGCGGGGACTTCATCTTCCGGGAAAATGGCCTCAACCGGACACTCCGGCTCACAGGCGCCGCAGTCGATGCACTCCTCGGGGTGGATGTAAAGCATGCCGTTGGCGCTGCGCAGGGCTGCCTTACCTTCCTCCGTTTCAAACGTGTGACCCTCGGTCGGGTAAAAACAATCCACCGGGCATACTTCCACGCAGGCGGTATCACAAACGCCAACACAGGGTTCGGTTACGATATAGGCCATAATAATCTTCTCCTTTTCAAAAAGTAGTGTTCGGTATTGCGGGGGACTTTTCCCCCTGGCCGCAAGACCGTCTAATTTAGGCAATAATTGTTATTTTTCAAGTAGCTTAAAATAATGAAACTTTGTACTTTATTTCATGTACGAGATTTCCATGCGCCTTATTATACTTATCCTGGCTCCGCTGCTGCTTGTTGCCACCTTACGGGCACAAAAAAGCGATTCCCTGAATGTGTCCGACTCCCTTTTCTACACGCGGGCGGCCTATCAATATAATGAAATTGAACGCCGGCCTTTTTTTGACAGCGCAGATCTTTTGCGTACCCATACCGACTACAACCGGCTGCATTTTGCCGAGCCCGGCCGTCCCGTTTTTATGGCCGTTTCTAACTTCTGGCCCCGGCAGAGTGGCGTCTATCTTAACCGCCTGCCCCTGAACGAAAGCGTCACCGGTCTGTTTAACATGGGCGACGTCACTCCGGATGTTTTATCTCGCGTCGGGTCGGGCGCGCAAACGGACAGCACGTCGCCGGATCATGAGATCGAACTGTTTTTCCGCAATAAAAGAAGCGACGAACCCTACACGCGCATGAATTATTATGAAGGCGACTTTGGGCTGGGCAACTTCAATGCCTACTTCTCCCGGCGTTACGGCAAACGACTTAATGTGCAACTGGCGGGGCAAAACATGGGCTACGACGGTTGGGCCAGCCGCCTGTTCAGCGAACGCTTCAGCTATCACGCCCGTTTTGACTATGAGGTGGACAGCCTGAAAACCATCAGTTTTTTCTATAACCTCTCCAAAAATAAATCCCAGATGCGTAACACGGGCCGATACGACGATTATTCCTTTAAAACTTCTTTCACCCGTTATCATGTGCGTTATGAT
>JALTKX010000037.1 GCA_027006055.1 Calditrichia bacterium
CTGTCTCGGGTTATCAAGCGCCAGGAACTTCCATTATAATGCATTACTTCGCCAAAATCGCCACAGGCAAAGACTTCGAATCTATCGTTTATGGCTATATTTTCAACATAAAATCTGTTTGGAACTCCTTGTACCGATTTCCACTTCCGACTGTGATTTATTTTTGTATACAAACGCGCTCCTGCCGCATAGTATTTTCTTCCGGCAAGGAAAGAGATGGTATGCAAGGTCGTCTGCGTTTCACTAAAAGGCAGTTCCCTGACCTGAGAACCTTTTATGAGAAAAATCTTTCGTTCCAGAGTATTGAGTATGTCACCGGCCAGGCCGAGGGTTTCCCGTTCACCGTTAAAGGGATTTACAGAGCTTTGTAAATCATAGAAATTTAATTCCGTGCCCGTCTCGATCTTTGTCCAGCCCGTGCCGTCATAATGGACGATTGTTCCTTCCCTCCCTAAAAAATATATATTTGATGAGGAACTACCCCATATTTTTGTTACGCCTCCATCAGTTTGCCCCAATACTCCCAAATCCCATAAATGGTACATCGTATATCCCGTTCCATTCCAGTGCACCGGGGTTCCCCCTGCACAAAACCAAATATCATTTGTGGAAAATGCAAAAACACCCTCAATTTCAGGTGTAATTTTATTTCCCCTAAATTCAGGGCTAATATGTACAAGAGTCCACTTCTCCCCGTCCCAATGGGCGGCGTTATAGGGGTCTATCCAATTGCCCAGACTGTCATAAGTATAGGTGTCTTCGGTGTAAATCTCCCCCACGGCCCAGATATCATTTTCATCGATGATGGCCACATCGTAAAAAAGGCTTGTGCCCTTTTGTCCGCCAAAGGTGTACACCTGCCAATCAAAGTCATGGGAGGTGGTGTCCATGGTGGTCAGGGCTGTTTCCGCGGCCGGGGAGGTCTCGCCCTGCTCCGTGGCAAAAAAACGGTAGCGGTAGGCAGTGGCCGGTGTCAACAGGCTGTCGTAAATCACGGTGTCGGCCGTTTGCAGGCGACTGTTAAAAATGGTGGTACCATTGCGTTGCAGGGTATATATGGCCCCGTTTTTCAACCCCTGCACATGCAGGCTAAGCCAGGCTTCGGTCACGCCCGCTTCGGCTTCCAGTTGCAGGCTGTGGTTTTCAAAGGGGTCGTCCATGCAGCCCCATAACAGGACAAGGGACAGGAGAAGGAAAAGGGTTTTGTTCATGGCCGTTCCCTAGTCTATGACAAATGACAAATGACAAATGACCCGACGAAGCCGGGCAGGCAAATGAAGCATCGGCGTCTCCGCTATGCCCCGTTATTTTGTATTTTGTATTTTTTATTTTGTATTAACCCTTTCGGGCGCGGTTAAGGTAAGTCCGTTTGGGCGGGTATCTTCCGTGAAGTTGTAGCAATATACTAAAAAAAACGGTTAGTAAAATTATTATAGTGACATTGGTCACGGCAATGAATACCTTCAAAGCCTTTTACCATAAGGCTTTGACTATTTTCATAGTTAGTTTAACATCCAAACTATGATACGTTAATATTTCCTTCTAAGTAACTCTGCTCCGGGTGACGCGGGCGGGGTAAGGTAAGGAGGTCGGCATCGCCCCTCCGGCAAGGGCAATCCGTTAAAACGGATGGCGGAATAGCCTGGCTCTGACATCCCCGGATAAATCCGGGAGTTTGCGTTTTACCCTCCCCTACTCCCCTCCCCGAAGCCCGGGGAGGGGCCGGGGGTGGGG
>JALTKX010000038.1 GCA_027006055.1 Calditrichia bacterium
CGCCCGTACAGCCGTTCGTTTTCAATTTTAGGATCAAAGGGGTCTATGGTCATGTTCAGGTGCGAAACCGTATCCATGTGGGCTTCCAGCAAAACCGTTTCATCGGTTTCCCCCTCCATGCGGGCCAACACATTGGGATGCGCCGGGTCGGCGGCAATAATTTCCGTGGGAACATTTAAGCGGGATAAAAAGGCGCTTACATAAGCGGCCACCTCCCTTTCCGTATAGATTCCGGGCGGGACCGGCGAAGTACCCATGGCATTTACGGAAGGAATGGCCACTAAATCCCGGGTGATGGCTACGGCTCTGTGCATGGGTTTATCCTATCTCCGCGCCACCGATGGCATAAAGTCCCGGTAGCACATCCCGGCGTTCCTGTTCCAGAAAATCATTTATTTTCCGGATATGCCGTTCATCATCCCCGGCTTTATTCTCCTCCGGCGGCGGAATGTGATACATACGCGTCAGGCTTCTTATGCATTGCACGGTAAAGGGCAGGCGGAATTGCCATTCCCGGCATTTACATCCGCGCACCTCTTCAAAATGATTTTCGGGAACCATTAAAAAAACTTCCTCTTCACCCTGTTTTCGCCAATGGTCAAGCGTGTGTTGCAATAAAGCGGCGGCGATCAGGGCGGTATCGGCCATCAGGGGGCCCACGTGTGGCTTTAACCGTCCCGGGCGGCTTAGGATAATACCCGCCACCCGTCCTTGTTTCAGGGCCACAAAACATCCCCCGTTTTCCATGCCCAGCAGGAAAGCGGCCTGTCCTTTTTTACCGGTGCGGAATGTGCGATTCCAATAGGCTATAACGCGGGAAGGCTCCGTCAGAGGGTCGATGGTTAAATCCCCCTTTAAATCCAGGGGCGGCTTTTTTGTATTCAGGCTGCATAGCCAAATATCAAAACTTTCCCGGAATCCCAGTTTTTTATATAAAGGCTTTCCCTGCGGCGTGGCATCCAAGCCCACCACGGCATATCTGTTGTGGCGATAGGCCCGATGCAAACATTTCAGCAACAACCGGGCGGCTATCCCCTGCCGTTGCACCTCGGGATGCACCAGCACCATTCCTATCCAAAAAAGAGTATCATCCAGGGCAAAGAGGTCGCCGCTTCCCAAAAAAGCTTCCCGTTCTTCTATTTTATAACGGGCAATAAAAAGCGTGTTACCCGGCATATCGATTAAGCGTTTCAGAAAGGATTCCGTCTGGTTCCAACCCGCGCGGGCGCTTAGCAGAAAAACGGTGGCCAGCGCATCCTTTTTTTCAACAATGTCAAAGGCTTTATGGGCTGTCAGCTTATTCTTCCGCTCCCAGGAAAGAGGAATGCGCGGCATGTGCCCCCTGTCAATACGGATATGTCTTTCCCTGCCGCCGGCCTCCCTGACCGTTATGGCCGCTTCACCATCGTCCGCTCCGGAGTTGGCCTTTTCATGTGGATCATGAAAACATACAAAACCATAAAGGGTCATGTTATCGCCGCTTAGCCGTATAGTCTTATTATCCATGATCAACCATCCATCGCCGTCCCCAAACATCCGGCACACACCGGGTTTAAAACAGTCTTTTTAATATTGATGATCTACCTTGCCGAAAAAGGTAGGCTTATGCCACACCGGGCCGTCATTCTTAATCCAATGTGCCGCGGCTTCGATCATCTCTTCTCCCCGGTCACGGTATTCGCCAAACAAAGAACGGCACAGGGCATCGTTGGCCAGCAGGGCTTCTTCATGTT
>JALTKX010000039.1 GCA_027006055.1 Calditrichia bacterium
TGAACGAAAAGAAATACAACGTTGACCAGCGCGACCTTTTCTAAGCTGCCTGTGCGGCAGTGAACCTAACGACCAAAACCACCGGCGTGGCGCCGGTTTTCTAAGCTGCCTGTGCGGCAGTGAACTGTGTTTTAACTACGGAGTAAATATTATGCTTTTTCTAAGCTGCCTGTGCGGCAGTGAACTTCATGTCACTTCAAGAGATTCATTTGGTTACTTTCTAAGCTGCCTGTGCGGCAGTGAACGTTGATTGTGACTGAAAATAAAATATTGAAATTTTCTAAGCTGCCTGTGCGGCAGTGAACTGTCTCTGTCATGCGAATTTCAGACTTATCAGTTTCTAAGCTGCCTGTGCGGCAGTGAACCTTGGCCACAAGGGCAAATTCACACATAACAATTTCTAAGCTGCCTGTGCGGCAGTGAACCTAGTATTAACCAAGCATGGGCTAAGCGATAATTTCTAAGCTGCCTGTGCGGCAGTGAACTGAGTTGATGTCGCCGACCTCTTCAATCAGTGTTTCTAAGCTGCCTGTGCGGCAGTGAACGGTGTTGTTGATCCGCTCCCAGGTCAAATAGATTTCTAAGCTGCCTGTGCGGCAGTGAACCTGCTAGTGACTAACTTTGAACCGTTGCTCGCTTTCTAAGCTGCCTGTGCGGCAGTGAACGCGTTGAATAGCCTTGTTATGTGGCTCTGGTGTTTCTAAGCTGCCTGTGCGGCAGTGAACTTAATATAGCCCGCATAACGCCAGCGGTAAGCTTTCTAAGCTGCCTGTGCGGCAGTGAACGTTCCTCCGCATACTTGGCCATGCTTTTCGATTTTCTAAGCTGCCTGTGCGGCAGTGAACGTTATTGTGCTTCATACATATCAGAATTATCCTTTCTAAGCTGCCTGTGCGGCAGTGAACAAGATAATTGAAGCTTGCGAGAAGGTTGGAGCTTTTCTAAGCTGCCTGTGCGGCAGTGAACAACGCCATGCTCAGTTGCAAATAACCGCAACTTTTCTAAGCTGCCTGTGCGGCAGTGAACCTTTACTCAGATAAGACAGCAGATCTTTACGATTTCTAAGCTGCCTGTGCGGCAGTGAACAAAAGAGCGTAAAGACCCGAGAATACTTTTGATTTCTAAGCTGCCTGTGCGGCAGTGAACTATCAACTGAAGTCCATAACTTTTTGTTTAGTTTTCTAAGCTGCCTGTGCGGCAGTGAACTGGCTATTCATTACTAATGAAAACAAATGGATTTTCTAAGCTGCCTGTGCGGCAGTGAACCCCAGTTGAGTTTATCGATGCCATTACAGGGATTTCTAAGCTGCCTGTGCGGCAGTGAACGGGTACACTCAGCACGAACTAGGCAAGCGCTGTTTCTAAGCTGCCTGTGCGGCAGTGAACATGACACTGTATTGTGATCCAGACGTTACGTGTTTCTAAGCTGCCTGTGCGGCAGTGAACTGTTAATGTATTCTGCTACAACGCAAATGCATTTTCTAAGCTGCCTGTGCGGCAGTGAACTTTTGTCCGCCTTCATTATAACGGCGCTTCGATTTCTAAGCTGCCTGTGCGGCAGTGAACGCTGACTTGGTACAGCGATCACTCTATCGAAATTTCTAAGCTGCCTGTGCGGCAGTGAACTGATACTGCCAGGGCATCTCAATACTTCCGTTTTCTAAGCTGCCTGTGCGGCAGTGAACTATATAGCGACGTGATGAAAGGGGCGCAGTTGTTTCTAAG
>JALTKX010000040.1 GCA_027006055.1 Calditrichia bacterium
ATCGGGAATAAGCTCGATGGCCTGCTCCACGCCGGCCCGGCCATCATCGGCCTCGATCACATTAAAATTGTTATGCAAATTTTCCCGGATATAAGCCCGCACGTCATCGTTGTCTTCCACAACCAGAATAAGCGGTAAATGGCTGTCGTTCTTTTCGGATTTTATATTCCCGGAGGCGACCGTTGCCGTTTCAGCCACCCGTTCCGCCTTATCATCAGCAGGAGGGATACCTTCATTAATCCGTGTGGTCGTTTTCTTTTCCACATGCTCCGTTTCCTCTGACTCACCGGGATGATATGGCAGGTAAAAAACAAAGGTTGTGCCCTTCTTTTCCCGGCCGGAAACCTCGATAAACCCGCCATGAAGCTCAATCATTTCCTTTACCAGAGCAAGCCCGATTCCGGTTCCGTCATGCACCCGCTTTGAGGGGCCGTCGACCTGATAAAAGCGATTAAATATATTCTCCCGCTGATCATAGGGAATGCCCTCTCCCGTATCGGAAACGGTAACCTCTATAGAATTCTTCCCCGGAACGTTTCGCCTTTGGTCTTCCGGGCTGTTTTGAAAAACGGGCTCACCTGCTTTCAGTGTAAAGGCAGTGGCGGATGCTTTTACCGCAACCCTAATCCGGCCGCCATCCGGGGTAAATTTAAAGGAATTGGAAAGAAGATTATTAATGACGCTTTCCAATTTTTCCGGGTCAAAGTGTGTGATTAGCTTTTTTTCATTTACAACATAATCCAGACGGATATTTTTTGTTTCCGCGAGCGATTGGTAACCCATGACCAAACCTTTTACAAAAGGAACAAAATCACCTTTATGCATATTCAAAGGCATTTTTCCCGCATCCAGCCTGGAGAGATCCAGAATCTGGTTGATCAGCTTTAAAAGTTGGCGGGCATTGCGTTGCATAACCCTTATGGCCGTTCTGTGCTTTTCATTTTTAATATCCCGGTACAGGTTTTCAAGAGGGCCGAGAATTAAGGTCAGGGGCGTACGGAATTCATGGGAAATATTGGCAAAGAACCGTGACTTAAGTTGCGAAAGTTCACGGATTTTTTCCCCCTCCATTTCCCCAATGCGCAGGCGGTTTTTCAACAGCAGGCGATTCATTTCATAGCGGCGTACCCCCCACAGGGCGGCAAGGAACAGCACACCGTATAAACCATAGGCCCACCAGGTTTTGTAAAACGGCGGCTGAATGGTGATCATCAGCGAAAGCGGCTGCTCATTCCTAACGCCATCGTTGTTGGCGCCGCGCACCTGAAAGGTATATTGCCCGGGAGGCAGGTTGGTAAACGTGGCCGAGCGTTGACGCCCCGCCTGAATCCAGTTTTCGTTAAAACCCAGCATACGGTAGGCATAGCGGTTGTTCCGCGGTTCCGAATAGTCAAGAGCGGCAAATTCCAGGGTAAAGATATTTTCACGGTAGCTCAGTATTAAATGCTGTTTGGCGGAAATCAGGCTGTCGAGTATGTGCGGATTGCTTTTATGGCTCGCAGGCTTGTTGAAAATCCTTAAACCGGTTAACACGCTTGAAGGCCGGTATTGGTTTTTTTTAATATCTTCCGGATAAAAATAATTTAAGCCTTTTATGCCGCCAAAGAACATCTGACCATCCGGGGAGAGAAAATAGGCTCCCGTGTTGAACTCACTGCTTTGCAGGCCGTCGTTTACATCATAATTTTCCACGGCATGGGTGGTACGGTTAAAACGA
>JALTKX010000041.1 GCA_027006055.1 Calditrichia bacterium
CGCGGAATCAGCACGGCGGGGGTCACCTTAAAGTCCATGCCCATAAAAGCGGCCGTGCCCGTAATATACTGCAAAGGTTCGTTTTTAGCACGCCGGGATACAAAGTGCCGGTAGCGGTCAAGCTCCCCGTCGGAAAGAGGACGGTCATATTCCAGGTAAAGCTGTACACGCCGCATATCGAGCAGGTGCGCCAACAGTACCTCGGCATTAAGGCGGGGATTTTCAATGGCTTTTTGGGTGAAATACTCTGTTGCCGTTTTTAAAATATCGACGATGGTCCATCTTGTCCGGGTCATGTCAGAGAATCAGCAGATAAAAGAAATTATATACATGGGGCTAACTTACGAAATATCAGGCTTATTAAAAAGAAAGGCTGAAATTTAAAAATCGTTGGTATTCTTGCCGCTCTTTTTTAGTTTAGCGATATGGACTTAAAAAACAAAACCGCCCTGGTGACCGGATGCGCCGTGCGCCTGGGCCGGGCCGTCAGTCTGGAACTCAGCTCGGCGGGATGCGCCATCATCGGTCACTATCACAGCAGCCGGGAAGAAGCGGAAAGCCTGGAAGATGAAATCACCCGTTCCGGCGGCCATATAGAGCTGCTCCGGGCCGACCTTTCCGATTCCGCGGAAAGAGAGAGCTTTATTCAAAGGGTAAGCGCCCTGCCCCGCCCCCCGGATATTCTGGTGAACAGCGCCGCCGTTTTTTTTCCCACGCCGCTCGGTAAGGCCACGGAGGAGGAATGGGAACGGTTGATGGATATTAATCTGAAGCCCCTCTTTTTTCTGTCCCGGACTTTTGGCCTTCAGATGAAAAAACGGGGCGCAGGCCGTATCATCAATATTGGCGACACCGCCTGGCGCGCCCCCTGGGCCGACTATATCCCCTATCTGATAACCAAGGGCGGGGTGAATACCCTCACCCGCGGACTGGCCCGCGCCCTGGCGCCCAACGTCCTGGTCAACTGCGTTAACCCCGGCCCCGTGCTGATGCCCGCGGACTACGGCCCCGAGCAGATAAAAAAAGCGCTGGAACGCACCCTGTTGCAACGGGAAGGAACGGCGGAGGACATTGCCCGCGCGGTGCGTTTTTTGGCCGAAGCGGACTACATCACCGGCGCCTCCATTCCCGTGGACGGAGGACGGCACATCGGGTGAAGGCGCTGTTGCACGATATAAAAAACTGCCGCCTGTGTGAAGACGTTTTGCCTTTGCCGCCGCGGCCGGTTATGAATGCCCATCCCGCCGCCAAAATCATCATCACCGGACAGGCGCCGGGACGCAAGGTACACGCCTCGGGCGTTATGTGGAGCGACGCCAGCGGAGAACGCCTGCGCGGCTGGCTGGGCGTGGAGGAAACGCTTTTCCATAGCCCGCTCCTTTTTAGCCATCTACCCATGGGCTTTTGCTATCCGGGAAAAACCGCTTCCGGCGACGCTCCGCCCCGGCCGGAATGCGCGCCCCGGTGGCACCCGCTTGTTCTGCAACATCTGCAAGCGGATCTGCATCTGCTCATCGGACAGTACGCGCAGCGTTATTATCTTAAGCAGCGTTTTAAGGGCTCCCTAACGGAAACCGTCAAACATTTCCGCGATTATCTGCCCCGTTATTTTCCCCTGCCCCATCCTTCGCCGCGCAACCGGGCCTGGTTTACAAGAAATCCCTGGTTTGAACGGGAGGTTGTACCGGAACTGACCCGGCGGATATCCGCCATCCTCGGGTGAAAAGAAAGGGGGAAGGTACGGCTTTCCCAAAGGTGTTTTACGGTTTGCCAACCGTAAAAAGCGGCGGTACGATGGTTTGGCCGGGAAAGTGCTTTTTCAGCACCATCATCCGCGTGGGGTTTATGCGCAGGGTATCCAACACATTATGGTAGATGGTAACGGGTATTCTGTTTTGAAGGCTGTCGAGAAATACCGTTCGTTTACGGGCGTCCCGGGGTAGCAGACGGCGGTTGTTCTGCGCCCGGTAGGCCGATTGCCACATGGCCTTTTGCCAATGGACATAGGGTGTGTTACCGTATCCCCGGGCCAGCGCTTCGCGGTAGATTAGCTCGTCATCCAAAAGGCGGCGCGCGGTTTTAATCAGGCTGAATTTAAAGGCGCTCTCGCTTTTATAGCTTAAGGGATAGGGGGCGGCCAACAATTCCCTCAACAGGGTTGCCACCGTCCACGGCTCTCCCTCATTAAAGGCGATAACCTCTTCCCGTAAAAGCGCCCGGTCGCCGTTCATCAGAGCGGTCAGTTTCTTCCGGGGGCGTTGGTCATCCCCGCCAAGGGTTTCCTCCAGCAAAAAGGTCGTCATGCGCCTAAAAACGTCCTTATTCAGACGATAGGGCTTTTGGGGAAAACGCTCTTTTAAATAGCGGGCAAACCGTTTTTCCTTTTGTAAACGGCGCCAGCTTTTCAACAACGATTTTCTTTTTTGCTGAAAATCCTCCCGAGATACGATATAAAGAGGCCATTCGTTTTTGACACGAAAAGATATATAGCGTCGACCAGCTTTCAGCGGTCCGATTATTCTTTCCCGGGCCGCGGAAAAAAGGGTGTCTTCCAAAGCGGGCAGTTCACCGCTGTATTGCAGGGTGTCCCTTTGCAGGCGATGGCGGATACTTTGGGGATTTTCAATCCAGGCCCGGGTAAGCATTTGCGCTTCCGTTTCATTGGCCCCGCTTAAAATCTCCACATCCCGCTGGCGGTTCATCTTTAAATAAAGTTGCCACAGTTTATTGTCATCGGCTTTTATTTTACTTTCGATTTCACCGCGCCAAAAAGATTCGATCACGGCCTCTTTTTCGCGCCGACGGCTAAATAGTTGTATGGCTTCGTTATGGTTGTCGTCCTTAAGCGCGCCAAGCATTTTTTCGGCTATCAGCGCCTGCAGAACTTCATTTTTATAACTTTGGGCATTCCTGCCGGCCGGGAGCGGACTGTAGTTGGCCCGGTCCCGGAATTCCGCCGCGGTAAGGGCATAGTCGCCCACCCGGGCTACAACCGCTTCTCCGGGCTGCTTTCCGCAGGAAAAAACGATGACCAAAAGGAACAGAAAAGAAAGTTGTTTCATTGCCGGATGATATTGTATCTGGTGCCTTGTCATAAAAAAAGATTCCCCTGACCATAAATGGAAAGGGGAATAAAAGGTTTCATTAAAACGGATGGCGTTATTTCCTAAAACTTAAGGCGCAGGGAAAAACGCTGCGTATTGTCGCTCAAGCGGCCAAAGTCGGCATAAGCGTAGTCCACTATCAGGCGCATGGTGC
Organism: Calditrichia bacterium; assembly: GCA_027006055.1. Taxonomy (GTDB): domain Bacteria; phylum Calditrichota; class Calditrichia; order Calditrichales; family J004; genus J004. Next base: position 3,259 of record JALTKX010000041.1, read on the forward strand.
CTTCGATGCGTAAATCCAGGCCGATACCGGCGGTCATCCCTTCCTCGGTATCGGCGCGGAACAGGGATTTATAGCCGCCGCGCACAAAAAACATCTTGTCCCAGCCATATTCAAAACCCACATTAACCGCTTCATAGTTATCATTGGGCGTAACCGCGTCCACACTCAGCAAAAGGCTGTTATACTCATTCAGATTAAACTGGCGCGAAAGTCCCACCTGAAAGTTCAGGGGAATTTCGTAGTCGCGCATTTCATATTGTGAGTTGACCACAAACACATTACCGGTATTGCGGCTGTCCGGGTCATAGGCATATTTTATATCGCGACCGTCCAGACGCATTTTAGCCCCAAAGTTACGGATGCTGGCCCCCAGCACGGTTCCCCAGAAGGGCGTGTTATACATCAGACCCACATCCAGGGCCAAGGTGTTGGCCGTCATGTGCCAGATGGTTTGCGAAATATATTTCCCGGTAAAGCCGATGCTGAAATTTTCCGTCAGGTTGCGGGCATAGGAAAGACCTATCAAAATATCCTGTGTTTCAAACAGCTCACTGGTACCTTCCGGCTGCTCCACGGTGCGCACCTTCATTTCACCGGAGGAAAAGGAAGAAACCATCAGCCCCAGGGCGCTGCCGTCCCCCAGGTTAAAGCTTATGGCGCCAAAGTCGTAGGCGGTGCCGGCAATCCACTCCGTATGGGTAAACATGGCTTCGTAGCCGGTCATCCGCGCCAGGCCGGCGGCATTGGTATACATGGCGCTGGCGTCGTTATTCACCGCCACAAAAGAGCCGCCCATGGCCACTGAACGGGCGCTGACGTCAATTTTTAGGAACTGGCCCACCGTGGTGCCCACCTTGGAGATGGAACCGGAGGAGAGCCTTTGACCCATAGCCGTCCCGCTAAAAAGGAAGGCGAAAGCTACCCCAAAAAGTATGATTTTCGTTTTCATTCATTTTCTCCTTTTTACTACCCGGACGGGCTATTTAATTATTGCGAATTTACCGACTTTTTGACCGATACCCGGCGCATCCACATGATAAAAATAGAGACCGTAGGCCACTTCCATATTGTCCCTGGTCAGCAGATCCCAAAACATCTTACCATCATCGATGGTACTGTTGTGTTCCAGGGTTTTAACCAGCTCACCCGCCGTGGTGTAAATGCGAATGGTACACTGCGCGGGCAGATGATCGAAGTAAATGCGTCGGTAACCGCGCGTGGTGCGCGCCGTGGGGTTGAGCGGTTCTATGATGTTGGTGGCCACATAGGGGTTGGGTACCACCGCAATGCGATCCAACTGGTTTTTGGCCTCTTCAACCACCACTTTGGCCGCCTTGGTGGTAAAGGAAAAACGGTCGCCATTGGCAAAGGGCTTATCCGTGGCCAGATAAAAACGGTCGTTCGCGCCGGGGTTTGCGGCCCCCGCCCCCTCGCTGCTGGTAAATTTTACCTGCCAAACGCTGTTGGCCGCCTTTTGGCCTCCGCGCAGGATAAAAATGGTCTCACCCAACTCCCACTTTTTATTGCGGGTGGCCGAGGGCTCGGTAACATATACCTCCATATCCGTCTGGTTGACCACATCGCGCAGTTTAAAATTCAAAACCACCTTGTTGACGGAAATCCCCACGGAATCATCAAAAAACTGAAATTCATAATCATAGGGGTCTTCGGGATAACTGGCATTTTGAAATACCTGATACTCCAGGTCCGACCTGCTGGAAGCGGACCAGCCCGTCAGCTTTTTATTCAGTTGAAATTTAGACTCCTTAACCACCAGGCGTAAACCGTCAAAGATCGGATTGGTCTGCTGAGAGTCGATGCGCGTGCTGCGATAAAGCGCGTAATTTTGATAAGTGACCTGATAGTCGGTGTTATCCTGCATATTCGCGCCCGGATGCACCGCCGGATCGAACACCTTTATAGAGCCCCCCGTGGAGTCCAGGGAATAGTCTACCCCCTCGGTGTATACCGTGCCACCGTTGTTATCGCTCACCGTTACCGTACTGCCTTTAAGGTAGGGATTGCCCAGCGGCACATAGTTTTCATAAAAGGAGGTAAAGGTTTCGGTTTTTTCCTTTGTATCCAAAACGGAATATTCGGTGGCGCCCGATGTATCGGAAAACTCAATAAAAAAGGTGTTGTCTTCTTCCACCTTGCGCGGATCGATGATATCCAGGCTAAAGGTTCCGGTGGAGAAACCGCTTTCACGGACGATGCCGCTGTTGACCTCCTGATCCACAATCTCCGCTGTTTTATAGCCGGCGGCCTTGGCCCTCGGAATAACCGAGCCCGTGTTCACATCAAAATTATATTGATTCAACACGGCATTATAGGAGATGATTTTGGACGTCTCCGATGGAGGAATACGCAGGGAGTCGCTGCCGCGGTCATAAGCGGTGACGGCATAGTAGTAGGTTTGGCCGTTGATCACGTTGTTGGAATCCACATAGACATGGCGTATACCCACGTCGTCACCCAGATAAAAAGCCACGCCTCGCGAGCGGAAGGGGGTTTTGGCCGGACCGGTGATACCGTTTTTCAGGTCAAAGCGCGCCGGCACGCCGGTGGGGGATTCCAAAGGTTTAAACAGAAACTTATTGCCATTGGCATCGGTGATGGTTTGCTGATCCAAAAAGCCGTAGTCGGTGCTGCGATAAATGATATAGCCCTCAAAATCCTGTTCCTTGGAAATGGGATCGATGGAGCTTTCGGCGGCGTCATCCCAATAGAGGGTCACCTTTTTATCGCCGGGAACGATGGTCAGCCGGGGCTTGGCCGGCGGCTTGGCAAACTGATAGCCCGAGTTGTATATGCGCTGCACGGCATTGGCGTTGAGCAGCAGGTCGGCACGGTCGGCGGCGACAATCAAAGCAATGGAAAAGCGCTTGATGGCTTCGCTTATAAGGGACTCATCCACATTAAAAATAGATTTAAGAGTAAATTTCCCGGAACCGTACAGGAAAACATAATCTCCCTGGACTTCGGTGGTATCGAACTTGCCCGGTTGCAGATAGTCGCGCCAGATGCGTTCGTCATCGCTGATGCGCAAGCCGGAAAAGCCGGGCTGGGCAAAACTGGTCAGCCCCAGCATGTCCGATTCATCAATATCGGTAAACTCAAAATTAGGCTCGCCCGGCTTGGAGATATCAAAGGGATCGCCGGCGGTGGGTACGCCGTCTTTTTCGCCTTCGTCTCCCGTGTTCGGCACGCCGTCCACACCCACATCGTCGGTTTCTTCGTTCCAGTCGCCGTCGTTATCGATACCGTCGGTCCAGCTCTCATCCACCATGCCGTCATCATCGTTATCAATGCCGTCGGTGGAAATACCGGGACTTTCCAGAAACTTATAGCCCAGGTATCCGGGGATGATTTGCGGATCATTGATACTTTTTCCGTCGGCGTCCCAGGCAAAGGTCATTTCCAGCTCGGTGTCAAAACTGGCCCAGTCATCCCGCCAGTCGTCCGGGCCGCCGATATGGGGATCGCCCCACATACCAAAGATTACATTTTCGAGATCAAAATGTCCCTTGTTGCGAATTTTGTAAATCAGAAAAAGAGCGTCCTCGGCCTCGGCATTGGACCATTGGTAGTAACGGCCTTCCACTTCCAGGCCCAGCCCTTTGCGCACGGAATCACCGGGGTAGGGATAATAGGCAAACTCCTTGTTGTCGCGGTCGTCCATCACATAAAAGGTTTCCTTATCGGCGTTGGTCGCCCCCTGCCCCAGGGCGCCGGGCCACACATATTTGCGCAGGGTGGCGTTGTAAAAACCCTCGGGCCAGCTATCGGGCTTACCATCCCCGTCGCGGTCGCGGTCATCGCTGGTGGGCATAAAGCGGGAATCCAGCGAAAGGAATTCATTCTTTCCGTCATCGCTTTGGGGCAGCGGCTGCCAGCCCCAGCGCTGCAGACCATCGCCGGATATTTCTCCGCCGTTGGACTTAAGACCGTCGGATATAACATGGGCGATGTAAACCGTGTCGCCCTTGGAGTTGGTCACCACGCG
>JALTKX010000042.1 GCA_027006055.1 Calditrichia bacterium
GGGATAAAAAGCTACGGGTTGTTTTTAACTCCAATCTGCGCGCCATTGCCGATGACCATGTGGAGTTGGAAGCGGGCGGCAAATTGCATAAGCTGCCCAATGATTATGTATTTATCTTTGCCGGTGGCGAGCCGCCCTTTGCCCTGCTGAAAAAATGCGGCATCCGTTTTGGGGTTTCCTCTTTATGAGTCCATCTGTCTGTCCCGGCTTGCCTGAAAAAGCGCACATGCCTATGTGCCCATCGCTATGGATCACAGGGATGACGGCTATTTCTTTTAAGTATGTTTAAAAAAGCGGCGCGGAGTGGATATTTTTTGTATCCTCCCCGGGTTTATTTATATTTCCCTAACCGTGAAAATACTTCCCCTGACCCTACGACGGCAAATGAAAGGCAGACCGATGAGCTATGAAAAAACAGAGTTGAATACCGTTAAGCGGGGCGGACACAAAGCCCGGTATGATAAAATGCTTATCCATGAAATCCTGGATGCGGTAGAGGTATGTCATGTGGCCTTTAACATTGAGGGACGGGCACAGGTACAGCCGGTAAATTTCGGACGCAGCGGCGAAACGCTTTATATCCACGGTTCACCCAAAAACAGGATGACCCGGGCTCTGATAGAGTCGGGAGAGGCCTGTCTGAGCGTTATGATTCTGGACAGTATGAAGCTGACCCGTTCGGCCTTTCACCATTCCGTCAATTTTCGCTCGGTGGTGGTTTTTGGCCGGGTGGAGGAACTGAAAAGCGATGAGCAAAAAGTGGAAGGTCTGAAAACCATTATCAATCACTTTGTACCCGGCCGTTGGGAGCATTGCCGCCCGCCTACAAAAAAGGAGTTGAAAGCCACGCGGGTCATCGCCATCCATATTGAAAGTGCTTCGGCAAAAGTGGCCGATGGCGAACCGACCGACGAGCGGGAGGATTATGATTCCGGTTACTGGGCGGGCGTTATACCCGTAACGACCGTTTATGGCTATCCCAGGGCGGATAGCAGGCTGAAGCCCGGCCTTTCCCTGCCCGGACATGTGCTGGATTTTTACAGGGCAAAAAATAAAAAATCTTAAAATACCGTTACGGCCATTTCCCCCCCGGTCGGATTGGGAGCGCCTCTCAATTCTCCGCGCGGGAAGTCAAATAATATTTATTTATAGAAAAATATTTCTTATAAATAATTAGAATTTGAAAAAATTTATAAATGTAATAATTTACATCATAAAATTAAAAGAGGATAAAGCAATGAGTAATGATTCCATCGAACATCGCATGGCCAATCTGATTTTTTTGCTGCGGCAGAAGTGCTATACCAAGGATATGTACTTTGTACACTCCTTTAACATTACCCTGGCGGAGTACAACTGCCTGGTTCTTTTTTTCAGTCGTGACAGCTATGGTGTAAAAGACCTGGCGCGGGCACTGGACATCACTCCGGGCGGCGTAACCCGTATCATAACCTCCCTGGAAAAAAAAGGTATTGTTAAAAGGCAGATATCGAAGGAAGACCGGCGCAATATCAATGTCTCGCTAACCAAAAAAGGCGGCAATATGGTGGAGCGGCTGCGTGAAGCCTCGGTGGAACTGCACGGGAAGATTTTGGATCAGATGGAACCCGGTAGCCAGGAAACGGTCTTAATGGCATTGCAGCATTTAACCGAAGCCATAGATGGCTGGGTGGCGGAGCATACGGGGAATACAAATAAAAAATAAAAAATACAAAATATTAAAAAGAATGGATGATGGCGTCGCTTGTGAAAGCGAAAGTTAAACCGAGCGTTTTGAAAATGAAGTTTCCCGCTTATTGGCGCGGGGGAAAAATAGCATTTTCAGGACGCATCAATTAAAAAGTTTTATCACAATGATATGACCTGAATGACATAACATATATTTCCGGATGGTGAAATGAAACAGTCCACGTTTAGCCTTGCGCGATTATTAGTGCTGGTTTCTCTGGCGGTTGTCTTAGCCCTCTTCTACGCGATCTGGACTCACTCAACTGATCCCGGAAACCTTTCAATTATTTTTCTAACCGCTCTGCTGGTGGCGGCCGTCTTTTCCGACGCGCGAAAGATGCCCGCTTTCACCCTGCGAAAGATTTTATATTCCCTGGCCTATATCCTTTTTCTGATAAAGGAAATTATCAAATCCAACTTTGATGTAGCCCGGCGCGTGATACAGCCGGTGATGCCCATTAACCCGGGTATCGTTCCCGTAAAAACAAAGCTTAAATCCCCCATTGGCCGCATGATTCTGGCCAACTCCATCACCCTGACGCCCGGCACGCTTACCGTGGATGTGCGCGATGATCACTTTTATATCCATTGGATAGATGTGACCGACAGGGATGAGCAGGGGGCCACGCAGGCCATTGTCAGCGGCTTTGAGAAATATCTGGAGGTGATCTTTGGCTGATTTAATTATCTATATTGCCGCCGGGGTAGCTCTGTTAGGCGTTGTCCTGGCTTCCGCGCGCATGGTAAAAGGGCCCTCGGTGGCGGACAGAACCGTGGCCCTGGACACCCTGACCGTTATAACCATATCGCTGATGGCCATGATCGCCTTGTTTGCGGAACGGGTGATCTATCTGGATGTGGCCCTGGTTTATGGCATCCTCAGCTTTTTGGGGGTGATTGCCGTGGCCCGTTATCTGGAAGGAGGGCTGTAATGGAATGGTACCGCCTGGCAGGAAGCATCCTCAGTTTGCTGGGGGCGATGTTTTTATTTTTGGGCGCCCTGGGCGTATGGCGCATGCCCGATGTGTACAACCGTATGCAAACCGGCACCAAGTCCACCACCCTGGGCAGTATTCTCACCCTGTTTGGTCTCGGCGTCTATCATCCGCAATGGATGGGCCAAATGCTCATTCTGATGCTGTTCATCGCCGTGACTAATCCCATCTCTTCCCATGCCCTGGCCCGGGCGGCGCATCATATCGGCGTACCGCTGACAAAAAAATCCGTTGTGGATGAACTGGTGGAAGAAGAACCGCCGCAGGAATCCATGGCGGAAATGGAGGAAGTGTAATGGAAAATATTTTAACAGCCCTGCTATCCCTGATAATTTTAATCGCCGCCCTGGCCGCCATATATCTCAGGAATATGATCAGCGCCATTTTGGCCGCCGGACTGGTCAGTTTGTTTGCCAGCATCCTTTATCTGCTCATGGCCGCCCCCGATGTGGCCATGACCGAAGCCGCCATAGGCGCCGGCCTTTCCACGGTGATATTTTTGCTGGCTTTTAGAAAAACCCGGGATGAGGAGGTGGAAAATGGTTAGGAAAAGCATCGCTCTGGCGCTGATGACCGGCCTGGCATTTATCCTGGCCTCCATTCTGGGCGACTGGAGTCCCATGGAAAGACTGTCCGGCGTGGCTTATGATTATGTAGCCCACGGCGCTTCTGATCTGGGGGCCATGAACCTGGTAACGGCCATTGTGGTTACCTACCGGGGACTGGATACCCTGGGCGAGGTTACCGTTCTTTTTCTGGCTGCTTCGGGCGTGGCGGTTTTATTGCGCCGGGCGGACGGGGAACAACAAGAAAAAACGCAGTCTAAAAGAGCCGCCAGTGAAATCGTTACCACCGGCGCCTCCCTGCTTAGTCCCTTTATTGTCATGTTTGGCGCCTATATCTTTTTAAACGGACACCTCTCTCCGGGAGGCGGCTTTCAGGGGGGGGCGGTAATCGCCTCGGCCGTGTTGCTGCTCTTTCTGGCCCATCCGGATTATAAACTCAGGCATGATGTCCTGAATATCATCGAATCCTTTTCCGGGTTTACCTATGTGCTTGTGGGACTGTTGGGGCTTTTTCTGGCGGGCGGCTTTCTGGATAACCGCTTTCTGCCCCTGGGCGCCTATGGTACCATTCTCAGCGCCGGCTCCATTCCGCTGATATATACCCTGATTGGTCTTAAGGTGGGTACGGAGTTGGCCGGTATTCTGGAAAATATGAAAGGACGTGCCCTATGACGCTTGTTATGGTTCTGGGAGCGGCGTTAATGCTGGTCGGTTTCTGGGGACTGATTACCCGCCAAAACATGATTAAAATGGTACTGAGCCTGGCCATCGCGGAAACGGGCCTGCAATTGATAATGATCGCCGTCGGTTATATCAACGGCGGAACCGCGCCCATTTTGGACAGCGCCGTGGATAAATTGTCCGCCGTGCAACAGGTGGTGGACCCCGTGCCCCAGGCCCTGGTACTTACCGCCATTGTCATCGGCGTGGCCGTAAATGCCTTGATGCTGGCCTTTATTATCCGTCTATATCAAAAAAAACACTCTCTCAATATCAGTGACTATAAGGATATGAAATGGTAAACCCGATTTTTATTCCGGTTGCGGCCCTGGGCATGGCCTTTTTGTTGCCCCTGCTGGAACGCTTTGGACGGAAAACGGTAAACATTCTTTTTTTTATGACCCTGGGCTTTTTTACCGCCGCCTCCCTGATTTGGCTGAATGACTTTTTTATGGCCAACAGTTCGGTGCTTCGTGTATTCACGGCGGGCTTTAAACCGCCCCTTTCCATCAATCTGCGGGTAGGTCCGCAAGAGGCCATGCTTCTGGCGGCCATTAATGTACTGGCCCTGACGGGCGCGGTTTATCTGCTGCCCCATCTGGATGTTACCGGTTTAAAGGCCAGGGTGCTCTTTTTACTGTTCACCCTGGGGATGAACGGCCTGGTGATGACCCGTGATATTTTTAACCTGTTTGTTTTTTTGGAAATCACTTCCATCGCCGGTTACGCCCTGATCGGCATGGATGTGCGGCTGAAGTCGTTAACCGCCGGTTTTAAATATATGATTGCCGGCAGTATCGCCTCGATCTTTTTGCTGTTTGGTATTATCCTGCTCTATCAGGCTTCGGGAACGCTGAATATCGATGGCATGATCGCCTCCGGCGTGAGCCTAAAAGACAGCCCGCTTATTCAGGGCGCGGTTTTTATGCTCTTTCTCTCCTTCTTTATCGAGATGAAACAGTTTCCGGCCAACGGCTGGGCTTTGGACGTCTATCAGGCGGCGCATCCCGGGGTTTCGGCCATGATCTCCGCCGGCAGCAGCGGGGCGATCTTTTTTGCCCTGTACAAAATTTTTCCCCTGGCCGGAGAAAACTGGTATCTGGCCGCCGCCATAATAGGTAGCACAACTTTTGTACTTTCCAACCTTATCGCCCTGCGTCAACGGCAGGTCACCCGTCTGCTGGGCTATTCGTCCGTGGGGCAGATGGGATTGTTGCTTGCGGCCCTGGGATTTGGGTTTTATGTCGACGGGGGAGACGACAGTTATACCTTTATCCTGGCCGCACTCTTTTTTAACCACTTCTTTGCCAAGGCCGGCCTGTACTGGATTGCCGGTATTGTAAAAAAAGAGCGGATAGAGGAGTGGTCCGTTTTGCGGCGGAATCCCGTTTTGCTCTTCCTGACCGCTTTATTTCTCCTGGCCCTGCTGGGGGCGCCTCCCTTTGCCGGATTTTGGGGGAAATGGGCGCTGATTATGAACCTGGGCCGGGAAGATGCCTTTTGGGGCGTGGTGCTTCTGCTGCTCGGTTCGTTGTTGGAAGCAGCCTTTTTACTGCGCTGGTTTGGCCTGGCCATGCGTGGCGCCGGCCATGACGACACACAGCCCTCCCCGGCGGTCCGGGAAATATTTGTTACCGGTTTATTTGCCCTGATCAGCCTTACGCTGGGGGCCTGGTTTGGCTATATGCGGCTAACCGCAGATCTATGGACATATGTTTTTCCTCTTATTCTGGCGGCCATACTCTTTTTGTTTGAGGGGTTTTCGGTCTACCTGCGTGTTATGGCTTCCCTGGTTGTCATGGTCTTTTTCGGTTTTTATCTCTATCCCCTGGAGCAGGGCCTGGCCTTTTATTTTTCCCTTTTATTTATCGGGGGAGGCCTGTTGATGCTGTTGGCCACGCTATATCAACCCCGGCGCAGCGCCGGCTTTTATCCCCTGCTGGTGCTCATGTTCAGTTCCATGGCGGTATTAACGGTCTCCAAAACCCAGTTGGGTTTTTTCATGAATTGGGAGTTAATGACATTTTCATCCTATCTGTTAATTTTACGTGGCCAGAAAAGCCGTAAGGCCGCCTGGCGTTATGCGCTCTTTTCCCTCGGGGGCGCTTTAGCCATGCTGGCCGGATTTTCCGTGTTACAGCAAATCCGTCCGGGCGCGGAACTATTGGCGGATTTGGCGTACGCGGGGGAGTACGGGGGCGTTATCTTTGCCCTGATCTCCATGGCTTTTTTGGTTAAGGTGGCGGCGCTCGGGTTGCATATCTGGGCGCCGGACGCCTATGCCGAGGCGGAGGATGACCTTACGGCCATGCTTTCGGCCATCCTTTCCAAGGCCGGAATCTGGGGGCTTTTGTTACTGGCCGTGTTTATGGGCGCGCCCCTGTGGCATAGTCTTTCCCTGAGCACTGTTTTGGGCTGGCTGGGAACTCTGACGGCTTTTTTTGCCACCCTGTATGCCATCTTTCAGGAAGACGCCAAACGGCTGCTGGCCTGGTCCAGCATTGGCCAGGTCGGATATATTGTGATGGGAGTGGCCATGATGTCCCACCTGGGCTGGTTGGCCGCCCTGTGGCATACTCTTAACCACTTTTTGTTTAAAGGACTGCTTTTCCTGGCCATAGCCGGCGTCATCCATCGTACCGGCACCCGCAATATGTATGAGATGGGCGGGCTGATCAAACGAATGCCTTTCACCTTTTTCTCGGTGCTGATCGGCATTATCGCTCTTTCCGGCGTGCCGCCCCTAACCGGCTTTGGCGGCAAGTGGCTGCTTTATGAAGCGCTGATTGAAAAAGGGTGGTATCTGCAGGCCGGAGTCGCCTTTTTTGCCAGCACCATTGCCTTTCTCTATTGTTACCGCTTAATCCATGCCATTTTCCTGGGTATCCCCAAACCGGATCAGTTACAGGTAAGGGAAGCGCCTTTCCGGATACTGTTTCCGCAGTATATCCTGATAGCCTTTATCTTCGTTTTTTCCCTGAAGCCCGCCTGGCTGTTAAAGCCGCTCTCGGCCATGGTTGCGCCCTATTTTGCACCAACCTTGGGCTGGCAGGGGGGCACCGCGGTAAGTTCATTGGGCTACTGGAACGGAACGGTGATGATGATTCTGGTTGTCGTCATCTTTGCCTTAGTCCTGTTGAACCTGTTGTGGATGTCGCGCGGCAGTAAAAAGGTTAAACCCTTTAATATCGT
>JALTKX010000043.1 GCA_027006055.1 Calditrichia bacterium
TTGTTAACAACAACTGCCGCTATCGTCCGGGCAGCAATCCGTTTGTTCTTCCTCAACCGTGCCGCCGCAACAACAGCCGGCACTTTCTTTAATTTTAGAGGGGTCTTTAAAAACAGGCAGACCTGCCCGCTCCCAGGCTTCAATACCGCCCTCTAAATTTGCCACATTGTCATAGCCCTTGTTTATAAGATAGTATGCTGTTTTTAGAGAATTCATCCCCACGGTACACGCCAATATCAATAGCCTGTTTTCCGGAAGCTCATCACACCTTGCCGCGAATTCCGTTATAGGCATAATCCATACCTTATCGGTCAGGAAGGCCCGGGCTTCCACCTCATCATAGCCCCGAACATCCACCAATAAAGCGCCTTTTTCCAGGGCGTTAAAAGCCTCGTCGGGTGTTAATCTTTTTGGTTGCATTTTTTTCCTTTTTTAGTGTTCACTTTATATCAATTCGATTACTTCTTGTACTTCCGGCACGCGGCCTTTTATTTTTATCTCTTCGTCCACAACCAGTACCGGCGTGGTCAGCACGTTGTATTTCATGATCTCCTGAATGTCTTCCACTTTTTCAACCTTTGCTTCTTTGCCGGATTGCTCCAATGCCTTTAGAACAACCTTTTCCGTTTGGGAGCAACTGGGGCAGCCCATGCCTAATATCTTAATTGTCTTCATCTTGCCTCTCTCCTTTCCGTCGGTTTATTTTTTCATTATAAAAAGCGCTAAAATCCCTTTTGATTTCATCGCGGATGCGGCGGAATTCCCCCATAACCTGCTCTTCGCTCCCCGTGGCTTCGGCGGGATCATCAAAGCCGATATGCAGTTGCCGGCGCACCTCCCCCATAAAAACCGGACAGGTTTCCCTGGCGTTGTCACATACCGTAATCACATAATCCCAGACTTCACCCAAATACTGATCTACATTTTCCGGCTTCCCGGCGCTGATATCGACGCCGATCTCTTTCATCACCTTAATCGCTTTCGGGTGTACATTGCCCGAAGGGTTCGTCCCCGCCGAACGAACGTATAAATCAGGGTCAAAGCTTTTTAAAAAGCCTTCGGCCATTTGACTACGGCAGGAGTTGCCGGTACAGAGAATTAATATCTTAGTCATTGCGTTTCCTTTTTGTTTGTAGTTACTTTCCCTTTTACATAGTTACGATTTCCGGCATGCAGGCGATTTTCCCCGCGCATACGCCATGTTTAAAGCACGCCCCAAAACAGTTTGATGGAAACAGACAGCAGAACCAAAGCATAAGCAGCCTTTATCCATTGAGCCCGGGCCTTGCCCGACATGAACATCCCGCCAAACTGCGAGCCAATGATAACAGCCCCAACCACAATGATGGTAAGCTTCCAATCAAAATGACCTTCGGCAACATGACCCAGATAGCCGGAAAAGGAGGAGAAGGTGACGACAAAAGCCGTTGTGGCCGCCGCTTCTTTTGTACGATAACCCATCCACATTAAAATGGGGGCAATAATAAATCCCCCGCCCAGGCCCAGCATGCCGCCCATAAATCCGGCAAAACCACCGACAAAGCCGCCGATTACAGAACGCTTTTTTAAACTCATCATCGCTTCGGGTTCCGCCTGGCGGGCGAAAAACACCATGCGGATCGCGGCAGCGAACACGGTAAAGGCAAATAATACGATCAAGGTTTGCACGGGTACAAATTGGGCCGCCCAGGCGCCAAGCGGTGCAAGGATAAACGCCGCCGCGGCCATGGCCAGCCCACCGCGCCAATCCACCTGCCTTTTCCGGGCATAGGGGATGAGCGCCAGTAAAGTATTAAGACCGTTTAATAAAAGCCCCAGGGGAATGGCAACCTCTTTTACGGAAAAACCGGCCCATTTTAAAACAGGCACATAAACCATGCCCCCGCCCAGACCCAGCATGGCAAACAAAAAAGAGGCCGCCAGTATAATGAAAAAGATAATCGTTTCAACCATTTTAGTTACCACTCATTACCACAGTTCGTAAAATAACGAATTATAAAGCTTAAATTTTTTTAGACGGCGCAACTGTTACGTTCCACGGTTTGGGCTTTTTGCCGATCGCTTAATATGACCTCATCTTCGGGCAGCCATTTCCGTATTAACGGAAGCAACTCGGGAATAAATTGTGCCCCCACTGTTTTATTGAGCTCATAGTAGACCCATTTGCCATCCTTTTTATCAAGGATAAAATTAACGTCCCGTAAAAGAGAAAGATGTTTGGATACCGTGGAAGGAGCCAGTTCCAGCACTTCGGTAATCTCGCACACACACAGCGGGCCCGCTTCCAGCATCTTGAGGATGCGAATCCGGTTGGGATCGGACAGGGCCTTAAACACTTTTATTAAATCTCTCACACAATCACCTCATTTCGTCATATGTCGAAATTTAGATATAAAAAAAGAAGAATTCAAATTTTTCTTTTTATTTTTTGTTCATCATAAAACTGAAGCAACATGCGGCCTCGTTCCTAAAAACAATGTATCAAACACTAAACTTTTCTTGCTATCAGCACTTCCGACGGAACGGCGTAGGATTCGATTACTTTATCCCTAAGGATATGCCATTGATCCGTTTTCAGGTATCCGGTGATTTTCAGGGGGCGGCAGCCCCCGACAAGAGACGGCCTTATCCTGTATATACCGCGCCAGACAAGCACCACAAGCCGCGAGGTCGCCGAAGCGCCGTGTGTCAGGCCGGCAAGACATAGATATCCGCCGGGCATGAGGACTCGGTATGCTTCGTTTAACAGGATCGTGATATCTTCCCCGGAAAGGAGATCCAGTACATATGTGGATATAAAGCGGTCCGCACTTTGACTTGTAATATTGAGGATGGGTTGCCCTTTACCTTGCAGGCATTTAGCGCGATCCGGAAAGCGCCGCAACTTTTCACGGCAAAGCTCAACCATGGTTGGACTGATATCCACACCGGTATAATAACAGTCCGCGGGTAAAACATCATTTAAAAGCCGGGAGGCCAGCTTGCCCGTACCGCAACCAAATTCCACGATATTTTTTGCCTCAGCAAAGTTACCATGCGCAATCAGATCGGTGATGGCCGATTCTTCGTAGAACTGTCGGTCCTGTTTTTCCCCGAAAGCGTCATAGAATTTTTGCGCGTCTTTGTACGTCAGCATAATTCACCTCTCCGGTTGCCTGTGTCACCGGAAAGTTATAGTATCAATATATAACAAAATTCACCACAAAACCGGTCTCCGGGCCAGAAGAAAAGACACAGGCAGGATTATTAAGCGAATATCATTAAGCAGCCACCCTTCGTAATGTTCTTCCTTTTTGTCTGACGATGGCCTCTATAACAAGATTGGATTTTCCCGGTGCCATGATCCGCACCATCCTGCGAACGGTCTCCGATAGAAAGGATAATTATTCCGTCAAACAGAGATTCATATCGCTGAGGCTTGAGCAAAGCGCCGGTAATCAACCGCCTGGGATCCAAGAGTAATATAGCTGAATAATCTTAGATTAACGTAAGAGCAACATTTTTTTTGTCTTAACCTGACGGCCGTATTTTAACCGGTAAAAATATATGCCGCTGGCCAGGCTCCCCGCTTTGAATTTCACCTTGTGTAATCCGGCGTTCAGTGTTTTATCCAGAAGAGTTCTTACCAGTTGGCCGCGACTATTGTATATTTTAAGGGTAACATTTCCGGCCGAGCCTGTTTCAAAAGGGATGGTGGTTACCGGGTTAAACGGATTGGGGTAATTGCTTAATAGATTTAACTGACCGGGGAGCGAATAACCGGAGTTCTCGATAGATGAAATGGTTACATTTTTTGAAACCACTGTACGGTAAGAGCCAACCGCGATGGTGTCGGTTTGTTCAAAGGAAACGGCGTCTATTTTAATAACCCCCCGGCTTCCGGCAAGCAGGATATAGTGGCCATCGGGTGTTTCACTAATACCGCGAATGCTGCCAATATTGGTAAAATCTATTGAAGCCACAACCGTATCAACACCGGTTTCAATAACTGAAAAAGTGCGCGATTCATTTACCCCAAACACATATTGCCCATCCCTGCTGGTTTCCAGATGATAACCGGAGGCACTCAGTACCGTATCAATTGTCATGCTATCGGTATTAATGACCGCCACGCCTCTGGTTGTACCATTTCTTCCCTCGGCATAAATTTTTGAGCCATCCGCGCTTAACGTAATTCCATGACCGTCATTGCTGGTATAGGTAGTTGCGACAATGATCAGGCTGTCGGAACGGATTTTACTGACATAGTCATTATCATTTACATACAGATATTCACCATCGGGACTTACGATCATATCTTCGGCTTCATATAAATCAAGCTCGGCTTCCAAAAGTGTCGTATCGGCCCGGGTGTCTATAATAAATACAAGATCGGAGCTTTCATCGGCAACATATACTCTGCCTCCATCCGGGCTTATGGCAATACCTTCCAGTTCGCTTGTAAAAAGTGTATCGGAAGATGGATCGAAAGCTTTGAGCAGAGTATCCGCCTCGGCATCTATCACCAACACCATTTTGTTATGGTTGGTGGTATAAAGCTTTTTACCATCCGGCGTGAGCACCATGCGGTAAGCCTCGCCTCCGTCAATGGTATCGATGACGGTCATGGTTTCCACGTCGATCACTTCGAGACGGTTATCATTTCCGGCATAGGCCTTGACCTTTTGCGCATATACCTGAACAGCAGAAATTAAAAACATAAATAAAAATGTCTGCAGCATAAATTTATACATTGAACCTCCCGTAGCAATATTTACGATATGTGATATAATCTAATATTTTTATGTAAGTTTGTGACGCCCTTCTGCGCACATGTATATTTATAAAACATTGTTTACCAATGCAAATATTCATCCGTTCTATTTTTATCTATGTAAACCTTAGGGGATAACGATCTTATATTCCCTTTTAAATAATCAAAGCATAACGATTTGACCAAAGGGGCAATCCAAATAATTGGTTTTTAATAAGAAATCTTTGTAAGTATAAATTGTGGCCTTAAGTACCTTTCCGCGCGATCCCGGATATTCTGAGTAATAAAAAGAAAGGACGTTAACATATAGATATAAAATAAGACCATCCAACAGGGGTTATCGGTAGATCATTGAACAGAAACTTCCGGCAATCTATCCGCTGCTTGCAAACGCTTTTAAATTTCCCGTAGAAATATCCTGGCCAATTTAAACAGATGGGAAAAGTCGTCCCACTCCAGAGTCTCATAGGTATCATTAATATGGTGATAGGGTTGTTTGCCGTCCTTGGCAAACAAATAGAAGCCCTTCATTCCGTTTATTATAAAAAAGTAGTGATCGCTGTTGGCGGCATTTTTCCGGCGCCCCAACTTTCCCATGGCCAGGGAGTCATTGATTGCTTTCAATTTATTAAAATACGCGGGGAAGTCCTTTCCCCCCACAGCCATAATGCCGTTTTCCGCCGAGGCGGCCATGTCAAAGTTGATCAGGAATTTTACCTTGTCGAGACTTATCCGCGGATGTTCCTGAAAATATTTCGAGCCGACCAGCCCCGCCTCCTCGCCGGAGAAAAAGACAAACAGCAGGGAATATTTTGACGGATTCCGCTTAAAATATTTTGCCAGGCTTAAAACAAGCCTGGCGACGCCACTGGCATTATCATTAGCCCCCGGGAAGTAAATACTGTCCCCAAGCGCTCCCAGGTGATCATAATGCGCCGTTAACATTATTATTGAATCCGGTACAGCATGTCCTTTCAACAGACCAAAAACATTCTGTGTATCATAGTCATCAATATCGGTTTCTATTTCCAATTCAATATTTTTTAACGGCCTGGGCAGCGAACTTTTTTTGACCCGAAAAACCGGGATATCCAGCCGGGTATAGGGAGCGCCAAAAGTTAACCTGTCCTGAAGCAGGATAACCGCCCGCGCCCCCAGCTGCCGCGCAATCTTTATGCGGGTTATTTCAGAAGCGTATCTGCCGGTTTGCTTATTCTTTTTTATTTCCTTTGGCAGGTCATTATCAATAATAACAATTTTTCCCCGGGGAGATTGCTGATATTGGTTTATCCCCGCCATCGGTATGTACAAACCATGCTCCACATATAAAATATCCTCACTTGAAATATCACCGGAAGCACTGAGTTCATGAGGAATATAGTCCAGCCCGAGCCTTAGGGGAACAGCGTTAATGCTAAGACGAGGCTCGCTCTCCAAGGCATTGATTTCTACCTCAAACTCCTGGGAACGGGAACCGCTAACTTTTTCCAGTCCTATTCCGGTGATTTCATCCTTAATAAAGCTCGCGGCCTTTAAATGCCCGCCATGAACGTAGCCTCTTCCCTTGAATTCTTCTGAGGATAAAAGGGAAACATACTTCTTCGCGGCGTTGACATACATATCATCCTGGCTGAAAAGCAGAAAGGGGATCAGAACAAACAGAACCGGTTTAATCATCTCGTCTCCTTCGACAGTGTAAGACATTCAATTGTAATAATATTCATAACGGGCCGTCTCCACATAGGCAACGTTATCATGGTTTACAATAAAAGCTGTAGGTATGGCGGTTGCGGGTTTTTGTTAAATACTCCGCAGTGTCCAGGGGCGGAAAATTATAAGGCTTGAACAGACGCAGCGCCGGGCTCTGCTTCGGATGCATGGGGCGCCGCCTCGGAATATCATTCCAGCCAAGAATAAAAACACCCCCCACGCGCAGGCTGTTAAAACACCCCTCAAAGGCCTTTTCAATATGAGCCCGGTCATTTAACCCCCAGCCAAAGACGCCGTTACAGATAATCACATCCAGTTCATTTGCCCCAAAGTGCCGGTGAATATTTTCAATCCGATCGGTGATGTGCCTTTTCGCGCCATGCCGGCGTTGCGCGGGATCGCTATCCAGGGTAAAATAGTCCTTGTTTCGGAATAGGGTGCCATAGGCGCTTGTATACCATTTACATCCTACAAAGAGAATCCTGGAAAATTCCTCTTTTTGAATAAGGTATGGAAAAATTGTCTGGGTCAACAGCCGCCGGTCTTCCAGCACTCGGTGAAAAACCGCGCTTACTATTTTTCTCACGTCCTTTTCCCACCCGTCTTTATTATTTTTCTTTAGCGTCCACGTAGTGGAAAGATTTATATACAGCGCGGGGATATATGCCCGTCCGGGTTACTTACATGATCCGTATGTTTTAACAAAAAAAATATGGAAAAAAGAAGAAAAAGCATTATTCAAGACCCTCTTTCAGGGTAACAATGGTCACGCCCGTGTCCCCTTCTCCATAGCGTCCCGTGCGGAAGCGGATACCCTTGTACTTTTTAAGACGGCTTTGCACCGCCTGGCGCAGCGCCCCCGTACCCTTGCCATGGACAATGGTTACCTCTTTCCAGGAGGAATGAAGGATACCGTCCATATAGATTTCCAGCTCGGACAGGGCGTCGGTAGTGTCCAGCCCGCGCAAATCCAGCCTGTTGGGCAAGCCCGCCCCCACGGCGGCGGCGGCACTTTCCGTTACCGTCTCCTCTACCCCGCCGTCATCATTCAGCCTTTCCAGATCATCGATAGCCAGGCGCAGTTTCAGGCCCTTGCGTTCCAGTTCCACTTCCTTTTTATTGGAAAAAAGACGACTGATCTGACCGGTGACGCCATAGGAGCGGGAACGAACCCTATCCCCCACGCGCAAGGCCGAAGGATCTACAAGCGGTTTCTTTTTCTCCGGCAGGGAGTTGGCTGTTTTCTCTTTAAATTCCTCCAGTTCCCGTCGCGCCCGGCGCACCTTTTCCTTATCGGCGGAACTTTCGCGGATGGCGCGGATGGTGGCTTCTATCCTGCGGTTGGCCTCCTCCACCAATAGCCGCGCTTCTTCCCGGGCTTCTTTTTCCATCTTCTTTTTCTCTTTTTCCCAACGCTCCACCTTTTGCTTGTATAGCCTGGTCAGAGCGCTCAGCTCACTCTCCTTAAGGCTGGCCTTGCGCAGCGCCTCGTGGAAGTCGGCGCTTTTTCGGGTAATATCGGTCAGCATCTCCTCCACCCGGTTTTGCTTATCGCCATACAGGGCGCGCGCCTTTTGGATAATTTCATCCGGCAGGCCAAAGCGCTTGCCGATATCAAAGGTAAAACTGCTGCCCGGTATGCCCGTACTCAGCACAAATAAGGGACGCAGCGCGTCCACATCGTACTGCATGGCGCCGTTTTCCACCCCATCCGTTTCGGAGGCGAATATTTTCAACTGGTTTTGATGCGTGGATACAATGGTAACAATGCCCCGGTGGTTCAGGCGTTGTAAAATGGCCAGGGCCAGGGCGGCGCCCCCGGCCGGTTCCGTGCCGATACCGATCTCATCGATCAATACCAGAGCCCGGTGATCTACATGATCCAACACCGTTTTTAAACTGCGGATATGGGAGGAGAAAGTGCTCAGGTCGTTATCAATGGATTGCTTGTCGCCGATAACCACAAACATTTGCCGGCAGAGCGGAAAGCGCGATTCGGGATCAACGGGCATGGGAATGGCACACTGATACATCAATTGTAGGATGCCCACGGTTTTCATGGCCACCGTCTTTCCCCCGGCGTTGGGACCGGAGATAATCAATTCGTTATACTCATATCCGATCCGCAGATTAAGCGGCACCGTATCCTTTTGCAGGCGCTCCAGCAATAAAGGGTGAAACCCCTGACGAATATCCCAGCCGAACTCCTCTTCCATGTTGGGAAACACGCCCTTGTAGCTGCGGGCATAGCGCACGCGCGCGTGCGCGCTGTCCAGCGTGACCAGCAGGCGGAAATCTTCCCGCAATACCGCGGCCTGTTCGCGCATCAGGGCCGCCAGCCGTTTTAATATTTTAATGATTTCCTTACGCTCGGCGATCAGCAGTTCCTGTATCTCGTTATTGAGTTCCACAACGGCCATCGGTTCCACATATTTTGTCCCCCCGGAAGAAGACTGGCCGTGTACGATACCTGAGATTTTGGAAACGGAGAAGGCCCTTACCGGCAACACCAGTCGTCCCTCGCGCAGGGTGATATAGTCCTCCTGCAGATGCTCCTGATTTTTTGAACTGATGGCCTTAAGCCGTTTATGCACGTTCTCCTGTAACTGGTGCAGTTTGCGGCGTATTTGTTTGAGTTCCCTGCTGGCGTTATCGTAAATGGCCCCGCCGGGCTCGATGGTATATTGCAACTGGCTGAGCAGCGCCGGCGCGCCCCGCAGTTCCAGACCGTAAGCGCTCATCTCCGGGAACTCCTCGCCAAAGGACTTAAAGTATTGGCGCATATCGGATACGATCTCTAAAAAGGCGCTTACCGCCAGACACTCCTTTATCTCCAAAAAGCTTTCCAGGGGCTCAATTTTTTTTAACAGCGGGCGGATATCCTCATAGTCCCGCAGGGGAGCCCGTTTACTTTCCACCATGGCCTGAAGGACGCTTATCCGTTCAATTTCACGATTAAGCTCCGGCGCCTCCGTTACAGGCGCGCTGTCCAGAACCCGCTGACGCGCCGCATCGGAATGGGTAAAAGCTGCTATTTTGTAGAGGAGTTTATTAAAGTTTAAAGCCGCCGAAGCGGTGGCATAACCAAACATATTATTTAAGCAGGTCTAAAATAGCGTTGTCGGTGGAATCGGGGATCAGCTTTCCGGGTGAAACCGCCTCGTCAAAGGATTTACCGGAATCGCCGTAAAAAACATCGTAAAGCATGGGGGCAAACTTACTTACAGGCTCGTAGGTGTAGCTGTTGCTCTTTTTTATCGGCTCCAACAACATATCCGAGCCGGGCAAGGCCTGAAGCAGATAGAGAATGATACTCAGGCTGAGGGTAACCTTGGTAAATCCAAACAGGGCGCCTGCTATTTTGTTGACGGGCTGCAAAAAGGTAAAGGTGGCTATCTTGTTAAGCATGCCGCCCAGGATGCGTACAAAAATATTTACCACCACAAAAAGAAGCACAAAAGCGGCCACCTTGGCCCCGCCCTCGGGCAGGGAAGGAAACAGGCTTATAAGTTTTTGTTGCAAGGGCACATGAAACAACATAGCGGCGGCATAGCCAAAGACCAGCGCCACAAGCACCATCAGTTCGCTGATCAGGCCGCGGAACAGGCCGCGTATGGTAAAAAAGGAAACAATCGACAGGACGGCAATATCAAAATAGCCCATCAGCCACCCAGCAGTGAACGCACAATATTCTGAACCAGCTTGCCATCGGCCTTGCCCTTCAGGCGGGCCATGGCCGGGCCCATCACGCGTCCCATATCCTTTATGGAAGCGGCGCCCGTCTGTGTCACGATCTCCGCGACAACAGCCCGTATTTCATCCTCGCTCATCTGTTCCGGCAGGTATTTTTCCAGCACGCTGATTTCAAAGGCTTCTTTTTCAGCCAAGTCCTCCCGGCCGCCGGAGCGATAGCTTTCCACGGAGTCCCTGCGGCTTTTAACGCCCTTGGCCAGAATGCGGATCACATCCTCATCTTCCAGCTCGCGCTGCAAGCGGATGCGCTCATCCTTTAGCTGGGCCAGCGTCATGCGTAAAACGCCCAAACGCGCCTTGTCACCGGACTTAAGCGCGTTTTTCATATCTTCTGTTAGTTGGGTATGGAGTGTCGACACGATGTTATCGATTCATCTCATGCATAAGCTTGCGCATTTTCCGGCGGGCCTGATTCATGCGGCGCTTGCGGCCGTCACTGGGCTTTTCGTAAAATTGATGACGACGGATATCGGCCATCAAACCGGATTTTTCACAGGCTTTAGTGAAACGTTTAAAAGCTTTTTCAAAGGGTTCATTGCTTCGAATTTTAACGGTAATCATCTAAAAATCACACTCCTTATAAGGTTAATAGGCATATTTGTCCGGGTTTTTAATTAAATCGATTTCATAGTCGGCAGCTTTTTGCCAGGTACGATTCTTTGCGGCCTGGGTGTAATAGCGGATGGCTTTTTGCTTTTGTCCCAGGTGCTTGTATACCTCGCCCAGATAAAAATTACTGGCGGCCTTGATCGTTCCCCTGCGGCTCATCTTCAGCGCGGTTAACAGATTCTTTTCCGCTGCTTTATAGTTTTTGGCGTTGAGCAGGGCCACGCCGAGGCGGTAACTGTAACTGGCCTTTAAATCCTTGCTGCGGGTATTTTTAACGGCATTGCTGTACGCGTCCACGGCTTTTTTGTATTTCTTCTGCTCGTCATATACCAGGCCAAGGATATTCCAGGCGCGGTCATACTTGGGATTAGCTTCCAGAGCGGCTTTCAGATACTGCTCCGCTTTTTTGAAATCCTTTTTCGTTTTATAAATTTTACCCAGCCCATAATTGGCCTTGGCTGATTTCGGATTAAAGCTCAGCACGGCGTTATAGGAGTTTATGGCGTCGGAAAATTGTTCCAGGGCCATTTGCAGGTTACCCAGCGCGATGTAGGCTTTTTCGAATTTATTATCCAATTTAATGGCATTCTTAAAATATTGGATGGCCTTTTCATACTGCTTTGTTTTTTGGTAGGAGATGGCCAGCATGTAGTTGGCCTGGGGGAAATTCTCATCCGCCTTGATCGCGGCCAGATATTTCGGAATGGCCTGTTCATATTTCTTCTGTTTAACCAGGCTGTTACCCTCGTTATAAGCCTGCCCCGCTTCCGGGCTGCGCGAATCTTTTTCCTGAGCCAGTACAGCAGAAAAAGTAAACAATATAAACACGAATATAAGGGATCGTCTAACCATCAAAGCCTCCAAAATTGTACAGAAGAGTTTTTAATATAAAATCAAATTCAAAACAGGGCAAATAACTTTAGCCATTTTAAGCCCGATTCCTAAAAAAACTGTGATATAATCAATTGTAATGGGCAAAAATAATATGAAGTTCCCAAAAATGACAATTTTTTAACGGACTTTCACTATTTTTTTCTCTTCAGGGTCATTATGGTGATGTCATCATCCTCGGTCGGATCACCGGCAAAACGGTACAGTTCCCGCACCAGGGCCTGGTTTATTTCGTCACAGGCCTGTGCCCGCCGGCCGGCGTCAAAAAAGGAGATCACCCGGAACTCGTCAAATGGTTCATCCTCGCTGTTCATCGCTTCGGTAACCCCGTCCGTGAACATGGTCAGGCAATCTCCGGGCTCCAGATCAACGGTCTCGTAGGCATAGTTCAGATCGGGCATCATGCCCAGGATCAGCCCTCCCCTGCTCAGCTCTTTTACCTCTCCCGAGGCTTTAAACAGGTAAGGCGGATTATGACCGGCATTGACATAACTAAGGCGGTGCTCGCGGATATTCAGCCGGGCTATGAAAAAGGTAATATACTTTTCCACCGTAGTGTTTTGGTAAATCAGATTATTCAGCCGGGCGGTCATTTCCGTAAGGGTGTAGTTTTCATATCTCAGCATGCGCAATCCGGCCTGCAGGTTAGACATCAGCAAAGCGGCCGGAATGCCCTTTCCCGAAACATCGGCAATGGTCAGGATATATTCATCCCCGTCCAGGGGAATGATGTCGAAATAGTCGCCGCCCACCTGTCTGCTGGGTATATTCAGACCATGCAGATCATAGTCTTTTATTTCAGGCATGGTTCCCGGCAACAGGCGCGCCTGGATGGTACGGGCCAGGGCCAGGTCGTCTTCCATGCGTTTCTTTTCCAGCTTTTCCTGAAAAAGCCGGGCGTTTTCAAGCGAGGCCACCAGCATATTGGCCAGTGTCGCCAAAAAGTCCCGTTCGGAACGGCTGAAGGCGCTTTTGTTCATCTTCTCGCCGACAAAGATAAAGCCTTTGACCTCCTGTTGCATGCGCATGGGTACAATCAGGCGCACCCCCTGCCGTTCAAGGGCGTTTAAGCCGGGCCGTTCCCCGGGGGCGCACACTTCTTCCACGGCATTGATCTCCCGGCCAAGGCTCATTATCTGCTCGTCGATATTCTGATTGAAACGGCTGCCCTTTTTATATTTTATCCGCAGCTCTCCCTTAAGCGGATCGCGAAGGAGCACCAGAAACTGGTTTACAAAGAGCTGCCCCATCAGGGAATATGAAAAATGTTTCAGGATGGCCGGGTCTTCAAAATCCCTGTTCAATTCATTGCCTATTTCAAACAGGGTGTGCAATTCCTGTATTTTACGATCCAGATTATCGTTTACCCGCCGCAGTTCTTCAAAAAGACGGGCATTGTGCAATGCCGGAGCGGCAATATTGCCCACGGCGCTTAAAAACGAAAGCTCTTTGTCATCAAAATTATTTTCGCTTATTTTTGGCCCCAGGAAGAGAGCGCCGATAAGATGCCGGTCCATAAGAATGGGCACATAAACCCGGTAACCGGCCTCGGCCGCGACGGAGGAGATCCCCCTTTTTCCCGGATGCGCAATTTCCACCGCCCGCCCCTCTTCGATCCCGGAAAGGTTAAGTTCGCGGGGCGGCGATTTAAAGCCCTTATATCTTCTCAGTAAAAAACGGTCCTTTTCATCGGCAAGGTAGGCCGCCGCCCGGCTGATCATCAGCCGGCCCATGGGTACCAGTAGCAAATTATTTAATATGGTCTGAATGTCAAGACTGCTGTTCAGGGTTTGGCCGAACTCAACCAGGGAGGACAGCTCGATATGTTTGCGCGCTTCCTTGTTTTTGACATCAACGGGTGACATATCAGGCCACCCCGGGTTTTAAATATTTTACCAATACCACCTGATTTTTTACACCCGGATTAAAGGTGTAGTTCACCTCGTCCATCAGGGTGCGCATCAGATGGATACCCAAACCACCCTTGCGCGCCTCATGCATGTATTTATCCAGGTCCGGCTTGGGCATGCGGGCGGGATCGAAGCCCTTACCCTTATCGGTAATGGTCACCTCAAACTTTTCCGCCGTATATTGAACATTCAGGTCAATCATGCGCCGGGCATTATATTTATGGGCATGCTTGATCACATTGGTGCAGGCCTCGTCCACAGCCAGGGCGATATGATCGGCCGCCTCCTCCTTAAAGCCGGCCTTCAGCGAGAGCTTACGCACAAAATCACGGATCATCTCCAGATTATCCGTACTGCTCGGAAAGCGTATTTTGACCTTGTTTTTTTTCAATCTTTTCATAGTCATCTCTTTAAAATTCGACTTTCCGCTCAATTGGTTTCATTAAATCGGGCCAGGGCGACCGACTCGTCGTCAAATATTTCATACAATGAGGGAAAACCGAGCAGGTCAAATACCTTAAACACCTTTTCGGACATGCTGCTCAGCTTGATATCGCCGTCTTTTTCCCGTATCTCCTCAATAAAGCCCATAAAAACACCCAATCCGGCGCTGGAGATATAGTCCAGATCGCTCATGCTCACCACTATTTTTACCCGGTTTTCCGATACCAGCTCCTGCAGCGCGTGTTCAAACTGCGGCGCCGTATGCGCGTCCAGAAAGCCCTTTAAATGAAGGATGCTCACATCCCCGTTATCATGCCGCCTTACTTCAAAGCCACTCATCTATACCTCCCTTAAAACAAATCTTATGTACATTTTACGATAATCAGGGTCAAATCATCATGCAGGTTTTGTCCCTGCAAAAAGCCAAGAATAGCGTTAATGACGTTATCCTTAATCACTTCCACGTCCTCATGGGCGCTTTCGCGGATGATCTTGCCCAACCTCTCCTCGCCGAACTCTTCTCCCTTTGCATCCATGGCTTCGCTCAAGCCATCCGTAAAAAAAGCCAGCACATCATCTTTTTCAAAAGAAATTTTCTTTAATTCCAGCATTTTAGAAAAAATCGGCCCCTTGTCAAGCCCGACGGCAATACCGCCCGGCTGTAAAAAAGCCACCTCATCCCGTCGCCGGGAATAGTGCGCCACCGGACAATGCCCCGCGCGGGCAAAGCTGAGCACCCTTTTCTTATAATCGATATCGGCCACCAGCAGGGTAATAAATGATTTTCTTTCCAGCGAATCCCTGAGTATCAGATTTGTCGCTTCCAAAATTTCCACGGGATTTCTGTGCTCCCGGGTCAGGGACTGGATAACGCCCTTGGTTTCGGCCATGTAAAAGGCCGCCGAGGTGCCCTTGCCGCTCACGTCTCCGATGACGATCCCCAAATGATGAGGGTGATTCTGGTAAAAGTCATAATAATCGCCGCCAACCTCATAGGCCGTTATGGTCAGTGTCTCCAGCTTAAGCGGCACATCGGGCACTTTTTGCGGTAAAAGGCGCATCTGCACATCGCGGGCAATCTGCAGTTCCCGTTCCAGCCGTTCCTGCACCAGGGAATTTTTAATCAGTTTAACATTCTCCAGGGCTATGGCCGCCTGATTGGCATAGGCTTCCAACATGTTCAGATCATCGGGGTCAAAACCAAACTCCACGCTTTTTGTGGCATAAAGAATGCCCAGCACCTGGTCGTTGGCCCCCAGCAGCGGCGCGGCGGCAATGCAGGCGATATCCTTTTTCCAGGCCCGGATATCGGCATAGGCCCCGCTTTTGGCAATGCTGTTTATGGAAAAACGCTTTTTGGACTCTATCACTCGCACGCCAATTTCATGCAGGGCATGGTTATCCATGGACTTCAATTCCCGCTTATCTATATTAATGGTCGCCGCAACGCTCAAATGCCCCGTCTGATCGTCGTAGACTTCAATCCAGGTATACTTGGATTCGATAACGTCCTTGGTCATTCCGGTGATGATCTTCACCAGCTTGTTTAAATCAAACTCGGCGGCGATAACCCGCCCCAGGTGATGCAGGGATTGCACCTCCTTCATTTTGCGGTCAAACACGCGCGCCGTTGGCAGATGGAATAAAAAGGTCAGGCTGCCGAAAAGGGTGTAGAAAAAGAGAAAGTACCAGCTCAGGTTGGTAAAGGCGGCCACCACCAGGCTGTGCGCGGCGACCGTTTCCTTAAAGATAACATCGAACATCAGGGCGATCACCCATACCAACCCTATGGAAGCTAGAAAGTAGGAGTATTTCATTTTGCGCGAGAGATAGGTGATCCAACTGTTATGGGTCGCCAAAATGAGATAAAAGACGATACTTACGCCCAGCACCAGTGATTGGTAGATATATTCCCTGTCCGAACTTAAATCCAACGGCTGCCTGAAAACAACGGTGGTCAGCATACCCAGCAGGGTGGCGCCCAGGGCCAGTGTCAGATAGATGCGCGTGCGGTTCTTCTGCTTGTAAAAAATAAGATTTTTAATGATAAGCAGCATGGGAACCACCAGCACAATGGCCGCAAAGGTAATCAGGTTGCTGTATACAACCGTGCCGATGGTGTCCGGCGCCTTGGGAAAATCGGTGGTGACAAATGAGGGGGACAGTATCTGTTTCCAACCCAGTGTCCAGATATAAAGCAGTGCCAACAGTTTGACAAAGTTTTTCAGGTTAAGCTGAATATCCGGTTGATTAACAAACTTTTTATGACGGATGTAATAATAATAGGAGATCAGGATAACGAAATTAATGCCTTCATTCAGATATTCCCATTGACTGAAGTCCAGGGAACTTGAAAATTGCAGAATATCAAAGGCAAAGGTGAGCAAGCCAAGCAGAATTACAAAAAACAGGGCGATTTTTTCAGGTATGGGGTTTGTTTTCATTCAATATAAACCTTTAGGGGCTCGCCGTTGCTGTTATAGCGGCCTATTTCCTGTAAATCCTTCTTAAAATGTATCAGTTGTCTCGTTCTCAGATCGGATACCACAATATGCTGATTATATCGGTTTACCGCAATATCCGTGGGCCAACTCAGGCCGGCTACCGAATCAAGACGTTCTCCCCCATAGGAAAGTTTCAAAATTTCGAAGTTAGAAGCCGCGGCATTGGCAATCCATACAACCCCATTCACAGGGTCGATATTAAAGGCATTTATCAGGCTGTCACTAAAGAGGATAGTCAGGGAATCGGATTCCACATAGTAACGGTAAATTTTTGAATCCCCCGGATGGCGGCTTAAAATAAACACGCTGTTTGTTAAGGAATCGGTACGCACGGTCTGTATATTCTCTATAAAAACATCCGGGTGTCGCGGTATGCGTTGTATAAGCTGCCCCTCGCCGGAAAAAAGCCACAGGGCCCGCACCGCCCGGTCGGTAACCACAAAACGCCGTCCCAGGCTCCGTATCCCGGCAGGCTTGCGCGGCACATCGGATATCCGCTCAAACTCCAGGCTTTGCGGATCAAGGCTGTAAAAACCGCCCGAGGAATCGGTCATCCAGTACCGTTGGGCTTTTTTATTATAAACGGCGTCATAGGGACGGCGAAACGCGGTGCTGTAAGCCAGTTCCTCGCCCGTATCCAGCAAAACCGTTTGCACGTAGTTAAAAATGGGGTAGGTTATCAGGGCTGTTGCGCCATCGGGATTAAAGGCGACATTCTCCGGCAGCCAGATACCGAAAATGCGTTTATTAAGCTGATTCATATCGTAACTGATCTGCTGAAGTTCAAAGAAAAAGCCGTCTATCATCCAGATATGCCCCGGCCCGGTTATGGAGCTCACCTCCCTGCTGGGCAGGGATTCCTTTTCACGGCCCAAAAGGGTGATATAGTAGCTATAGCTGACGTCGGTTTCAATAAGGGAGTCCACATAACGGGTGCGGGAGGGAGCCACTTCGGCAATCATTCGGAAGGCGGATTCTTCCCCGGCCCGTCGATAAATGCGATATGAGAGAAAATCCACCTCGCCGGGACGCCGCCATTCCAGCACAATGGTACTGTCGATGCCCCCGGCCTTTAAGCCGATATCGATGGCCGTGGCCGGGTTCAGGCTGTCGAAAATATTGTCACGCGGTCTTTCACGGCATTGCAGTAAAAGAAGCGGCACTAAAAAAATAATGAAGAGATATCTCACACGGACTAAGCTACCTGGGATGTTAAAACGGCTTTAATATCCTTATATACCTCTTCTATGGGTCTGTTCCCGTCCAGGGAAACAAAACTGTTGCGTTTTTTATAATAATCCTTTACCGGCGCCGTCTGTCTGTTGTACACTTCCAGGCGGTGACGGATGGTCTCCTCGGAATCATCGGTACGCCCGCGGTTAAGCAGACGGCCCACAATCACCTCATCGGGCACGCTGATCTCGATCAGCGTAAAGTCGGGCATGTTATGCTTGGCCAACAGACGGGTGAGTCCTTCCGCCTGGGGGATGGTGCGCGGAAAACCATCCAGGATAAAACCGTTGCGGCAATCCTCCCGGGTGATCCTCTCCTCGATAATGGCCAGAATGATATCATCGGCCACCAACTCGCCCCTGTCCATCAGTTCCTTGGCCTTCCGTCCCATTTGGGTACCCTCGGCCACCGCCTTGCGCAGCATATCGCCGGTGGAAATCTGCGGTATGTCAAATTCCTTTTGTAACAACTGTGCCTGGGTTCCTTTACCTACTCCCGGGGCGCCGAACAGAATCACATGCATGTTTTATTCCTCTTCACCATTTTTTGTGATTTTTTTAACTATATAATATACGACATTTTTTTCTTTTTCTTAGGGTACGGCGTCAATTTTTTAGCTTTTTTTTACGGCGCTCGTTTTCCGCGTACAACTGGCCGCAGGCCGCCTGAATCTCCCACCCCTTACGCTTGCGCAATGTTATGCGCCTGCTGCGGTCGTTAACGTTCTCCCGGAAAAGGGCAATCTTTTCCGCGGAGGGGGGCCGGTAAAGTTCCTCGTCGGAGTTACAGGGAATGACATTGATTTTGCTTTTCAGGCTGTGCGTAAGGCGCACCAGCTTACGGGCGTCCTGCTGCGTGCTGTTAAACTTATCCAACAATACATATTCAAATGTGATCAATCGCCCACTTTTTTCCGTATAATAGCGCGCGGCCTGTAAAAGTTTTTCGATGGGATACTTTTTGGAAACCGGCATAATCTTTTTGCGCACTTCGTCATCCACGCTGTTTAGCGAAACAGCCAGGGAAAAGGGCTGTCCCTCGTCGGCAAAGCGGTAAATGCCGGGAATAACGCCGCTGGTGGAGATGGTGATGCGCCGGGGCGCCAGGCCAAAACCGTCCACATCGCCCAATATCCGCGCCGAGGCAATAACCGCCTCGTAGTTAAGCATGGGTTCGCCCATGCCCATATAAACGATGTTGGTTGGCTTGCTTCCGATTATTTCCGACATCCGGAAAACCTGTTCGGTAATTTCACCCGGAGTCAGGTTGCGCAACAGGCCCATTTTCCCCGTGGCGCAAAACTTACAGTCCAGCGGACAGCCCACCTGCGAGGAGATACAAAAGGTGGTGCGCCGGCCTTCGTAGATAATCACGCTTTCTATTTTGTACCCGTCGCCCAGGGCCCACAGGAATTTTCGGGTGCCGTCCTTTTCCGAGCTGATGCTGTCCACCTGGCGCAAACGCCGTATAACAAAGTTTTCCGCCAGCTTTTTACGCAGGGCCTTGCTTAAGGTGGTAAAGGATTCAAAGCTGTCAAAGCCGTGTTTATACAGCCCTTCGTATATTTGCCGCGCGCGGAAGCGGGGCTCGCCCCAGCCCTTCATCAACGCGCTCAGTTCATCCGGGGAAAGATCAAGTATGGATTTTTTTGGAGTTTCTCTGGTTTCAATAGCCTTCAAAATGTAAATTGCCCGCCTGTGTTATATCTATTGGGAGTTATAATGCCGCCCTCTTCTGTTTCCTTTTGGATGAAACAAACCGGGCCCTGTTAACATTCCCATTTTAAAAAGTTTATAAGTTAATCAAATGTTAATGAAATCACAAAAATGAAAAAAGGACGCAATGAATAAATCCAGCCGTGACGTCGAACGGGAAATTGAGAATATCCACAACGCCTTTAACAACATCCGTACCGAACTGGCCCGGGCCATTGTGGGACAAGAGGCCATTATCGAAAAACTGCTCATCGCGCTCTTTGCCCGGGGCCATTGCATGCTGGTGGGCGTGCCGGGACTGGCCAAAACCCTGATCATTAAATCGCTGGGGCAAACCCTGGGGCTCTCCTTCTCCCGCATCCAGTTTACGCCGGACCTTATGCCGGCCGACATTACGGGCTCCGAAGTGCTGGAAGAGGACCGCACCACCGGCGCCAAGGCTTTCCGCTTTATCAAGGGTCCTCTGTTTGCCAATATCGTGCTGGCGGACGAAATCAACCGCACCCCGCCCAAAACACAATCGGCCCTGCTGGAAGCCATGCAGGAATACAATGTGACCATCTCCGGCGTCTCCCATGACCTGCAAAAGCCCTTTTTTGTTCTGGCCACCCAAAACCCCATCGAGCAGGAAGGCACCTATCCCCTACCCGAGGCCCAGTTGGACCGCTTTATGTTCAGCCTGTGGCTGGACTATCCCTCCCTGGAGGAGGAAATCGAGATCGTGGAACGCACCACCTCCCACGAACCGCCTGTATTGCAGGCCTGCATTGAGCAAAAGGAAATTTTACGCTATCAGGATATTATCCGTCATATTCCCGTGGCCCGCAATACCATAGAATACGCCACGCGCATGATCAGCGCCACGCGCAAGGACAGTCCCCACGGCGACGATACCCTGCGCGGCTGGATACGCTGGGGCGCCGGGCCCCGGGCCACTCAAAACCTTATCCTGGCTTCCAAGGTGCGCGCCGTTTTGCATAACCGCCTTTCCCCCGATACCGGCGACGTAAGGGCCGTGGCCGAGGCCATTCTGCGTCATCGTATCGTAACCACCTTTAACGCCGAGGCGGATGGCGTGGGCATTCGCGAAATTCTCAGCCACATCCTGAAAAAGATCGGAGAATAGCGCAACGGGAATTTCACCCCGCATGCTTACGTTTTATTTTTAAACCTTTTAGCCGGGCCGTTCTATTTTTTTTCGTGCGGATTTTGAATTATTTATAAATATTAATTATATTTGATCAATATAACTATAATTGGTCACGCGTGTCCGAATTATGAAAAAAAATTTTACCCGGCCGCTGATGTGACCTTGAGTACCAACAAGCAAAGTTATTTTTTAAATATTAAAAAGATCGTGGAAAACCGGGACCTAACCATTACGGTGAGCGATAAAAGTTAAAGCTGTATTTTAAAACAGCATTTTTACCGCTCCATAATTCCTGTCCAAACGCGCCAAAAGGTTTAACCTGTTTTTCCGCGGTTTCAAGAACATTTTAAACAATACATTCCGGGAGTCGCAACGTGTCCAAGACCCTTATTTTTTTGTTAGCCGCCCTGGCCGGCCGTCTTTTGGCGGTAACCGGCGCCCAAATCGCCGTCTATAACGGTCCCGGCGCCTGGGCCGAAGGTATTCAATCCTTTGAAAAATTTTGCGACTGGAAAGGGATCACCCATGAACAGGTTACCCCGCTGGATGTGAACAGTGTTGTTTTAAAGGATTATTACCAGGGCATTTTCATGCCCGGCGGCGATGCCTATTACTACAAACTGGCCATCGACTCCACCGGTCTGCAAAATATCCGCGATCTGGTAAACGAGGGCGGCTTTTACATGGGCATGTGCGCCGGTTCCTACTTTGCCGCCGACTCCATCGAATGGGAGGGCGGCATCTACGACTATCAACTGGAGCTGTTCAACGGCTTTGCCCGGGGCGCCATCGACACCATCGCCCCCTGGCCCGATTATGTGATGACCGACGTGACCATGAACATGAACAACCCCATCAATGTATACAGCGGCGGCCGGGAGACCATCCTTTACTACGGCGGGCCGGTGTATGAACCCAAGCCCGGACAGAACATGGATACCCTGGCCACGTGGGACTCCTGGTATGATCTGCCGGCCATTATTAACTTTACCTATGGCAACGGCCGGGTCTTTTTCTCCGGCCCCCACCCCGAAACCGAGGAAGACAGCCAGCGGGACGGCAACGATTTTGCCGACTCCTATGCCGACAACGGCTCCGACTGGCCTTTCCTATGGTCCGTGGTGGACTGGCTGATGAAAAAGCCCATTACCGATCCCCGCTTCTGGATCAATGAACTGCATTATGACGATAGCGGCGCCGACGCCAACGAATTTATAGAAGTGATCGTTCCTCAGAGTTTTAGCGATTTTACCAATTTGCACCTAATCTTATACGATGGCGCCACGGGTCTGCAAAGCGCCGACCATGACGGCGGAACCTTTACCCAGGGCGCCACTCAGGACGGCTTCCGCCTTCTTTCCAAAAATATTCCCGGATTGCCCGATGGGACGACCGGCATGGCCCTGGTCTATAAGGGCAATGTCATTCAGTTCCTAAGCTATGAGGGCAGCTTTACGGCCGCGGACGGGCCCGCCGCCGGCATGACCAGCGTTGATATTGGCGTGGCCGAGGACGGTACCGACGCCGAAGGGCTTTCCCTGCAACTTTCCGGTCAGGGCGACACCTACCGCTCCTTTGTTTGGAACACCCCCACGCCACAGACCTCGGGACAGCCCAATACCAATGCCCAGATTGATCAGGCCCTGCCGGTAACCCTGCTGACCTTTAAGGGCAGTCAAAAAGGCAGCGGCGTTACCCTTAGCTGGCAAACGGCCTCGGAACTGGAGAATGCCGGGTTTATCATTGAGCGCAGTCCGGCGGATGAAGAAGAATACAGCGTCATCGCCAACTACCGGGAGTATCCCCAATTGCGCGGCGTGGGTAACAGCAACCGGGTAAATGACTACAGCTTTACCGACAACAACATTGAGGCCAACAGCAGCTACAACTACCGCCTGGTTCAGGCTGACTATTCGGGACAACAGAACATCCTGGCCACGCTACGCATAAGCACCACCTCCCTGGTGCCGGAAGGCATACGCCTGATGGACAACTACCCCAACCCTTTCAACCCCTCCACGGTGATTTCCTATCAACTGGACCGGGAAACGCAGGTGCGCCTGGATGTGTATGATATGCATGGCCGGGTTATCCGCACCCTGGAAAAAGGCCGGCGGGCCGCGGGCAGCCATTCCGTACGCTTCAGCGCGCGGGGACTTTCCAGCGGCATTTATTATTACCGCCTGCATACACCGGGCGGAGTGTATACCAAAAAGATGATGTTACTACGCTGATCACGGGTAATTCATCCACACAGCATACAATTACCCAAAGCCGCGTAGGGTTAACCCGCGAATTCATTCGCGGGGTGGATGGAGGTGAACCCGCGCGACGGCATGCGATTCATCGGATTCGGGTTGCGACCAGGAAAACCTTATATAACGATCCAAACTTAGTAGTCATGGGTGTTTAAAATATTTTCGACCTTATTACCTTATTTTTTGATGTGGCGATATGAATAAGGTAATAAGGTTTTTATTTTTTGTGGTTTATTTTTTCTACTAAGGTTGGAGAATGGAAATAAGGTTTGGTCTTATTATAGGGCGTTATGCCCCCGATTGAAATCGAGGGATAGCAGTATCCTTTGCAGCCCGGTGCGGGAAAGAATATCAGCCCAAGCCACATAGGGTTAACCCGCGAATTCATTCGCGGGGCGTATGGAGGCGTACCCGCAGACAGCATCCGATTCATCGGATTCGGGTTGGATAACGAAACCTTATCAAAAAAACCAACCTTAGTAGAATCCGTGTCAGAAAACATATTCAAGCTTATTAGCTTATTTTAGGGCTAAAGCCAATAAGGTAATAAGGTTATGGATTTTAGAGGTGCTTTTTTCTACTAAGGTTGGGGAAGGGAAATAAGGTTTGGTCTTATTATAGGGCGTTATGCCCCCGATTGAAATCGAGGGTTAGCAGTTTCCTTTGCGGCCCGGTGCGGGAAAGAATATCACCCAAAGCCGCGTAGGGTTAACCCGCGAATTCATTCGCGGGGCGGATGGAGGCGAACCGCCCTCGACGGCATCCGATTCATCGGATTCGGGTTGAGACCAGGAAAACCTTATATAACGATCCAACCTTAGTAGTCATGGGTGTTTAAAATATTTTCGACCTTATTACCTTATTTTTTGATGTGGCGATGTGAATAAGGTAATACGGTTATTATTTTTTTTGGTTTACTTTTTTCTACTAAGGTTGGGGAAGGGAAATAAGGTTTGGTCTTATTATAGGGCGTTATGCCCCCGATTGAAATCGGGGGTTAACCGTATCCTTTGCAGCCTGGTACGGGAAAAGGAACACACATGCCCTGCTCCGGTGTATCAGTCGATAAGGCTGCCCAGGGAAATCTTTTCAATCTCGCTTTTTAAGGAGTGTAGTCTCTTTTTACCGTTTTCCAGTTCGGAAAGTATCGTCGCCCGGGCATCTTGAAAATAACCCCTGATATTGTTAAACAGACGGTCATAATAGGCAATGCCTTCCCTCAGGTTGGCGGCAAAGCCGAGCAGATATTTCTCCTGCTGTTCATTGATCGAATCGCGCGTTTCCTCGATTTTGTTTTTCAGATAATCCAGGTAAAGCTTCAGCTCCTTGACAAACATATTGGGCCGGTTGGCGTTTACCAATGTTTTTGAACGGCCATAGATATGATCCACCATTTCCCGCAGGGAAATTTCCCGGTCAAAATAGGCCATATTCGGCCCGGGACAAACCGATATCTCCTTGCCCTCCACCCGCGTATCCAGGCCATAGCTTACCAAAGCCGTTGTTCCCAGGCCAACGCAAATACAGGATTTGTCCACTATTTTATCAAAGGCTTCTTTATATTCCCCGGGCGAAAGACTACTCTCTTCCAGTTGCTTTATTTTTAAATGCTGAAATTGACGCGAAGCGGTACATATGCTTTTCTCGGTAAACTCCCGGTTGGAGGAAAGATACTTTTTAGGACAAGAACTGCCCGGTCTGCCCTTTTTAATAAGCAGCTCCTTATGCATATCCTTTGTGT
>JALTKX010000044.1 GCA_027006055.1 Calditrichia bacterium
CGTTCCCGCAGCGCCTTTCGGGCCAGTTCCCGGTAACCGCTCCACGGAGAGCGCCACACCCGGCCCATGGCTTCATAGTCAAAATCAAACAAAAAATTACCCACCACCACGCTGCCTTCCCCCAGACGTCCGCCGCCGATACCGGCAATGCGCCGTCCGTCCACTTCCACTTCATTCACCGCGCGCAGGGAGGCGTTTAAACCAAAATCACGCAGGGTGGATATAGGCGTTTCCAGCACAAAACGGTAGGTCTTTTCCGGAGAGGCCGGCAGGCGCCTGTTATGGAAAATAAACTGATAAAACAACTGGTTACTGTCCAGATAGGTGGCGCCGCCTCCGATGCGCCGCCGGTACAGCGGGATATTCATTTCCCTTAGAGCCTGTGGGTCAAATATCTCTTCCGGCGTCTGAAAATAGCCCAAACAGAGATAGCGATCCGCCGGACGGCATAAAACCACCGTATCCGGCGCGGACTCCGTCATCCGGCGTGTCAGCACGTGGTAAACGGCCTGGCTCTTCCAGCCGGGCACGGTACCCAGGCGGATGAGACGAACGGGCGGCGCGGCCATCTTCTAAGCCTTGGCCCCGTTACCGGGTAAAACTTCCTTCAGTTTCATTTGCGATTCTATCACCCGCAGATCATTTTCATTGGGCGGAAAGGGGTAGTCCCTGAACTCCTCGCCCGGGCGGTAGGAACCGTAGGGCCGGTTGCAGCTCATCACCCCGTGGCGATCGGGGCAGCCGTCGGTCATAAAGGCCACGCCCCGTTGCACCGCCGTGTCCAGTATGGATTGCTCCACATTGATTTTCGCGATAAAGCCCTGATCGTCAAACTCAATGGCCGAGGCCGGCACATCCATATGTTCGATCAGATATTTTACCAGTTGCACGCGACGGTGACGGTCGATGGGCTGGCGGGGCCGGTTTTGCATCTCCGTTCCTTCTTCCGGATTAAAGGAGAAGAGGTAGCAGGCAATCTGATCTTTATGCAGGCCTTCGAACAGTTCCACCAGTTCACGGTCGGTTTCACCCAGGCCAACCACCATATGACAATTCACGTTCATCGGGCCGTACAACTCACGCGCCCGGCGGATGATCTTCCAGTGCCCTTCCCAATCATGGGGCCCCTTGGCGCCCCGGCCGCGGGTATTGTAAAACACCTCCTCGGAAGCGGCGTCCAGACCGATACCGATGATATCGATACCCTCTTCCTTAAGCTGCAACAGCACCTCTTCGGTCATGGTGGTGGCATTGATCAAACCGGATATGGGCACGGTGGGGGCCGCCCGATGGATAATGCGGGTCATCTCCAGCATATCCTCGTTATTACGCGGATCCTGCACCTGGGAGATACAGACCCGGCCCACTTCCGATTGAGCCTCTTTTTCGGCTATTTTTTGCGCCACCAGCTCCGTGGGATAGAGGGGCCAGTCCACGCGAATAAAGGTATTCTCTTCCGCCACCCCGGGCCGTTCCCGCGCCAGACCGCAATAACTGCAATTGGCGTAGCATCCTTCCGGGTAATTTTGCAGCAGATTGATGCAGCCGCAGCCGCAGCCACGCATCAAGCGGCCCGGTTTCAGCCCCAGCTCGATGGCCGCGGCCATGCTGATACGCACATACTCCGGACTGATCTGGTACACTTCTGCCTGTTGGGCCAGGGGAAGTTTTACTTTACTCATCTCTG
>JALTKX010000045.1 GCA_027006055.1 Calditrichia bacterium
AGTTTGGGAAAGGCGGCGTCCTCCACGCTGTCATAAAGCACCACCTGCCGCTCCACATAGCGGATAACGGCAAACATAAATTCTATTTTTTCCTCTTCCTCCTTAAGGCGGGCATGGGTATTGAAAAAATCCTCCATAATCTCCAGCGGCTCGCGGCCGGCCTCCAAACCGCTTTTGCAGACGTGATGCAACAGCGGAATAAGCATGCCGATATGAGCGACTCCCTTGAACGGAAGATTCAGAAACAGGCTGTTGTAGACATTAAATTTATTTTTTACCGAGCGTTCAAATTCCCGGATTCTTACATTTTTATGCATTGTTTACCCTGTGTTATATCGTTATGGTCATGGTGGGGCCACCCTCCCCGGCTAAAGGGGGTATGTGCCGAAAAGTTTTCCCGTCCGCCTCCGGCGACAAATTACAATAAGCGGCCCAGCGGCACAATCACAAACGGATTTTTAAGGGTTCCCCGGTTTTATTTAACGGGAAAAGGCCGGAAAAAAGACCGGAAGCCGCGGCCTGTTAGCGCCACTGCGGATATTTTCCTTTACAGATGTGCAAGTTTTCCGGGCAAAGCTTGTCTGAGTTTCCGTGACGGTTGCTTCCCGGCGGGAAGGACCGCGCGCGGGCCGCTTCATTGGCGGCAGGAGGGGTTTTGTTGAAACGTCTAAACTAAATTGGGAGAATGTTACCATGAGGCAACTGTTAATTCTTGGGCTAAGCGGATTCTGTTTTTTAATTTTCGGTCAACACGGCGTTGGCGCCCAATGGGGCGACAGGGTGGAGCTGCCCCTGCCGCCGGGCTCTAACAGCGCGCGCGGTTTTTTATACAAAAATTCGGCCGCCTTTTCCAACAACAAACGTGTTGTTTTTGTAAACAATGAAGACAGCGGTGGCGGGATATATTATAGCTACAGCCGTGACGGCATAAACTGGTCGGCCATGCAGCGCTTCAAACCGGTGGATGTGCCCGGCATAAACAGCATAAAGGTTTTTCGCGACTCCCGGGACCGGCTGCATCTGGTATGGGCCCGTCCCCAGCCCCGGGCGATCTATTACACACAGATGGACAGCGCCCTGAATGTGGTGATCGACTCCGTACGTATCGCCGACAATCCGCTCAACGGCGTTTTTAACGGCGTTTATCTTAACGTTGACGGCCAGGATCGCCTGCACGTTATGTGGCATGACGGCGACGTCAAGACCACCTCCCCCGCCGAATGCTATTACAGCCGTTCCCTTGACGCCGGCCTTACCTGGAGCCCGGCCGTAAAAATCAGCGATGACAACAGTCAAAGATCGGCCTTCCCCCGTGGACAGTTTAACGCCTATGACGGCGACACCCTGGCCATTGCCTGGCGCGATGAGGTTTCGCAATACAACTGGGACATCCATATGGTAACCAGCACCGATGGCGGCGCGAACTGGTCGGCGCCGTTTACCGTTAACGCCTCAACCGATTATCAGGGCGATCCCGACGTCGTCATAGACCCCTGGGGGCGCATACATATGTTTTACCACAACTATCCGCAAAACGACCGCTACAACGGCATGCGTATCGTCTACGGCTGGTCCGATGACCTGGGCCAAACCTGGCAGCCTTCGTCCACCTTTAACAACATTGTTTCCGATGACTCCCGCAGCCTGCTGGTGGAGGGGTCTCATTATC
>JALTKX010000046.1 GCA_027006055.1 Calditrichia bacterium
GCGCTACGGCGGCGAGGAGTATGTTTACGGCACCGAACCCAACCTGTGGTACGCGGGGCAATTGAAGAACCTTAAACCGGGCACGGCCCTGTTCATTGCCGAGGGCGAGGGGCGCAACGCCGTCCATGCCGCCCGCCTCGGCTGGCGTGTTTCCGCCTTCGACTACTCGCAAAGCGGCCGCAATAAAGCGCTGGCCCTGGCCCGCTCCGCCGGAGTCAATATCGACTACGCCGTGGCCGATGCCGCCGGATATATCATTCCATCCAACAGTTTTGACCTGATGGTTATGGTCTACACCCATTTTCCGCGCGCCGTACGGGAACAGCTGTTCCCCAAAATGATCGCCGGTCTGAAGCCGGGCGGGCGCATCATTGCCGAGGTTTTCAGCACCAAACAGCTTGGACGCGACAGCGGCGGTCCCAAAAGCGCCGATCTGATGTACACCCCGGAGCAATTACGCGACTATTTCGGCGCTTTACATATTGAGCTGCTGGAAGAGGCGGTCATCCATCTTAGCGAAGGGCCCCACCATGAGGGCGAGGCCGATGTGATCCGCATGGTGGCCGTAAAGTAAAAGCTGTAGAACCGAAAATATAAATATCCTTATGTTCAAAAAACACAGAAAATGAAAATATAAATATTCTTATTTTCAAAAAGGCGTAAAAATGAAAATATAAATTTGTATATTTGCAGAAATTAAAAACTTCGGATAACTATGAATATTGAAGATTTTGTTTCGGGAAGGGAAGTCAGCCAATATAAGTACAAATCTTTTTCTCCTGAAAAAATAAATCATGAATGGGTCATTTCCAATCCGGAGATAAACAGCCTGCTGGCCGAGGCCAACCGATTAACAGGCGAGCTTAACGCCTATTCGCAGATCGTCCCCGATGTTGATTTTTTCATCTCCATGCACATATTAAAAGAGGCGACAACTTCCAGCAGAATTGAGGGTACGAAAACCAATATGGAAGAAGCCCTTGTCGCCAGGGAAGATATTAATCCCGAAATGCGGGATGATTGGGCCGAGG
Source organism: Calditrichia bacterium (assembly GCA_027006055.1). GTDB lineage: Bacteria > Calditrichota > Calditrichia > Calditrichales > J004 > J004. The sequence goes on from JALTKX010000046.1 coordinate 1,032, forward strand.
TTCAAAATTATATAAAGGCTATAAATCAATCGATTTCCGAGCTGGAAAATCTCCCCGTATCCAACCGACTGATTAAAATGACCCACAAAATTCTTCTTTCCGGGGTAAGGGGCAGGCATAAACTACCCGGAGAGTTCAGAAAAAGTCAAAACTGGATCGGCTCAACACTAAAGGATGCCATCTTCATACCTCCGCATCATTCGGAAATACCTGAGTTAATGGGAGACCTCGAACGTTTTATCAACAACGAAGAGATACAAGTACCCCATTTAATCCGAATCGCCATCATACACTATCAATTTGAAACCATCCACCCTTTCCTGGATGGCAACGGCAGGCTGGGCAGGCTATTGATTACCCTGTACCTGGTCAGCAAGGGCGTGCTAAAAAAACCGTCGCTATACCTTTCGGATTTTTTTGAAAAAAACAAGGCCTACTATTATGACAATCTGATGGTTGTTCGTGTATCCGGCAACCTTGCCCAGTGGATCCGTTTTTTTCTCGTTGGCGTAATCGAAACTTCCCAAAGCTCCATACAGGTTTTTAAGGATATCATCTCCCTTCGTGAAGAGATATACAGCCATAAACTTCCCCGGCTTGGCAGTAAAACCCCCAAGGGACAAAAACTTA
>JALTKX010000047.1 GCA_027006055.1 Calditrichia bacterium
GGAGCTGTTAAAATAGGCGATGAATGGATTCACTCAGGAGCGGAAAATGAAAGTGAACCGGAGAGGTTCCGTTTCAAGCCCGTCCCTGATTTTGTCCGCGGGGCTCATTTCCACTAAGTTCACCCGCGGTCGGGCATCCACGGCCCGGCTAAAAACGAACTTTACTCCCCTTCCTTAAAGAAAGGGCCTATGCGCAAACAGGCCTGTTCCGCCCGGGGCTTTCGTTATAAAAAGCTTTCGGGTTTATTACATGCTGCTTTTAGCATAAACCCAACCGGCGCCATCCGCGCCCAAGGCTGTTTTATTAACCATCTGCCAGTAGGTTCTTCCCGGAATCTTCAGGAAATCCTTTGAAATATCATAAGGAGGTGTTAAGTTTTTACAATAATGATAAATCAAGGTAAATGTAGATAAAATGACATCCAACGAACAGCATCCGGGGCCCTGGTTTTTTCATGTAAGACAAAGCGCCCGGGAAAAATATGGTATAGACAAGGCTCTGTTTTCCACGGATGGACGCATCCTCTTTCAAAACTTCGATCAGGTTAAAAAACTGGCCGCCCATATCAATGAGGTGCGGGCGCAAGAAAAAAGCGCCCTGGAGCCGGTTTCCGCGGCGGACTTAAACGCCATGGGCCTGGTGGATGAAATAATGCATTACGTTATAAACAGCTATATAAACACAAAATACCCAACCTTGCTGGAAGACTGGGACTTTTTTCTTGACGATGTTTTGGGTGAAAGCTACAAGGACGCCCTGTTGCACACCTTTTTGGAGATATTTCCCTCTCCGCCGCTGTACGATGCCCGGGCCGACATCGACGGCTACCTGCAACAGGAATTCAACGGCCGTCCCATGCGCTACATCATTTTGGAAGAGATGATCATTCAATGGGTACAAAACCAAAACCCCGCCTATGGCAGCCTGCGCGAGTTGATCGATGACGCCCCTTTACAAAAAACGAAAGCCTATGACTATTTTATCGAGGGTTTTAAAAACTTCAGCAAACATCTGCCCTGCGTGGATGACAGCCGCAGTCACCTTTTGGAGTTCCTGCTGCTGCCGGCCCGTAAAAATCCAGATTCCCTTTCCGCGCAATTGAAATATATGCGGGATGAGTGGGGCGTCGATCTGGAACCCTTTTTGGGGCGCCTGCTGTTAAACCTGGATTACATCAAGGAAGAAGAAAAACGTTTTTTTGCCCCGGGTCCCGGCGGCCCGGAAACCATGGTGCCCTCGTTTGACGAGGAGATACACCGTTTTGAACCGGAAGCCTTTTCGCGGGATACCCACTGGATGCCGCGCCTGGTGCTGATCGCCAAAAGCACTTATGTCTGGCTGGATCAGTTGGCTAAGCACTACCGCCGGGAGATAAACCGCCTGGATCAAATTCCCGATGAAGAGCTGAACCGCCTGGCCAACCTGGGTATAACCGGCCTGTGGCTGATCGGATTATGGGAACGCAGCGGGGCTTCGCAAAAGATAAAGCAGATAAACGGCAACCCGGAGGCGGTTGCCTCCGCCTATTCCCTGAAGAATTATGAAATTGCCGCCGACCTGGGCGGTTATGCCGCTTACGAAAACCTAAAGCAACGGGCCGCCGAACGCGGCATACGCCTGGCCAGCGACATGGTGCCCAACCATACGGGGCTGGATTCCGACTGGATGCTGGAGCACCCGGAGTGGTTTATTCAAAGCGAGCAGCCCCCGTTTCCGGCCTACCGCTTTGAAGGGCCGGACTTGTGCGATGACGACAGGGTGGGCATCTTTCTGGAAGAGGGCTACTGGAATAAAAGCGACGCCGCCGTGGTCTTTAAACGCGTGGACTACCATACGGGCGAGGTGCGCTACATCTACCATGGTAACGACGGCACGGGCATGCCCTGGAATGATACGGCCCAGCTCAACTATCTGCTGCCCGAAGTGCGGGAAACGGTCATTCAAACCATTTTGCACGTGGCCCGCTTGTTTCCGGTCATCCGTTTTGACGCGGCCATGACCCTGGCCAAAAAACACTTTCAGCGCCTGTGGTTTCCGCGGCCGGGCCATGGCGGCGATATCCCCTCCCGGGCGCAATATGCCATGAGCGCGGAGGAATTTGATAAGGTCTTTCCCACGGAGTTCTGGCGGGAAGTGGTGGATCGCGTGGCCGCCGAGGCGCCCGATACCCTGTTGTTGGCCGAGGCCTTCTGGATGATGGAAAGCTATTTTGTGCGCAGCCTGGGCATGCATCGCGTGTATAACAGCGCCTTTATGAACATGCTGAAAAACGAGGAAAACGGTAAATACCGCGAAATGATCCGCAACGTGCTGGAGTTTAACCCGCAGATACTGCGGCGCTACGTTAACTTTATGAACAACCCCGATGAGGAAACGGCCGTTGCCCAGTTCGGCAAGGGGGATAAATATTTTGGCGTATGTACGTTGATGGTTACCCTGCCCGGCCTGCCCATGTTCGGTCACGGACAATTTGAAGGTTTCCACGAAAAATACGGCATGGAATACCGGAAAGCCTATTGGGATGAACAGGCGGATACGGAACTGGAAAAACGCCATTACCGCCAGGTTACGCCGCTGTTAAAAAAACGCTATCTCTTTGCCGAGGTGGAAAATTTTTATTTGTACAATTTCCGGGTAAACGGAAATGTCCATGAGGATGTTTTCTGCTATTCCAACCGGTATGGAGAAGAACGCGCCCTGGTGGTTTACCACAATCGCTACGCCGAAACATCCGGTTTTATTCAGGACTCGGTTTCCTTTAAAACGGACGGCGGCTTGCGCCGGCTTAACCTGTGCGAAGGCCTGGCGCTTTGCGGGGATGAAGAGGGTTTTGTGGTTTTTAAAGAGTTGATCAGTGGTTTGTGGTATATACGGTCACTCCGGGAACTGAAGGAACAGGGGCTGTTTGTTTCCCTGGCCGCCTATAGCTTACAGGTATTTATGGACTTCCGCCTGGAGCGGGACAGCGCCGAAACGCCCTATGCCGCCCTGGCCGCCTCCCTTAAGGGCAAGGGGGTGGATTCCCCGGAACGCGCCTTGCAAGAGCTGCGTATTAAGCCGGCCCTGCTGGCCCTGGACCGCTTGCTTGAAACGCTTTTCAACCGGGAGGAGCATTTATTAAGCGCTAAGGATGCGCTGGAGAACTTACCCGCGCTTTTCCGGGAAACCGCGCTAAAGATAAAAGCCTATCATTTTCAAAAGAGCGAAAAGTCTCCCCAAACCGAGGCGCCGTTGGAAGCGTTGTTTTATTGCGCGGACAGGCTAAACCGCTTAAGGCCCACCAAAAACGGCCGTAAATTCAGGACGCATCTTGTGGGCAGCGCCGACAGTCCCTTTCGCGCCGTGGCAATGCTGGCCCTGTTTTTAGACCATGCCCTGCCCTGTGAGTCGCCGCGCGACTGCCGGACCACGCTGGAACATTTTTTATTGGAAGACCGGCTTGCCCGCATGGGCCGGGCGGAAACGGTTTACGCCCCCCTCTCCTTCTTATACGGTCAACCGGCCCGGGAGGCAGAGACGCTCACGGCAGAGTTGATCCGCTGGGCGGAGACGGAGACGGGAAAAAACTATCTGCTGTTGCACAACTATGACGGCGTGCTTTATTTTAACAAGGAACGTTGGGAGGCCCTTGCGGACGCCCTGTGCCTATACCGCTTGTTAAGGCGTCTGACAAATCACCGGCGGACGCAAAAAGATATGACGGATCAGCTTAACCGTCTGGCAAATTTATGGAGTCTGCTACGCGAGGAAGCGCAAAAAAGCGGCTACAACTGGCGGCTTTTGTTGCAAAGCGGCAGGCTGCCGGGCGTGGAACCCGGCCCGCGCCAATAACCATTTTTGAAACCAGGGGGAAGAATATGATACAAAGCCATGAAGAGCTCCTGCAAAGTATTCCGAATCATCTACGTCACTTTATCGTGGATCAGCATTATGAACGGTATACGCCCCAGGATCATGCCCTGTGGCGCTACATCATGCGCCGCAACCTTGACTTCCTTAGTGAAAAGGCTCATCCCGCCTATGTGGCCGGCCTGGTTAAAACGGGAATCTCCATAGAGTACATCCCCAATGTTTTTGAAATGAACGAAGCCCTGTCCAAAATCGGCTGGAAGGCGGTTATTGTGGACGGTTTTCTGCCGCCGGCGGTTTTTATGGAGTTTCAACTGCACCGCATACTGGTGATTTCCGCCGATATGCGCACCATAGAACACGCCCTGTATACCCCCGCGCCCGATATTGTTCACGAAGCGGCCGGACATGCCCCGATTATCGCCGACCCGGAATATGCCCGTTTTTTGCAGCACTTCGGTTATATCGGCACCAAAGCCTTTTCCTCCCGTCAGGATCACGAGGTCTATGAAGCGATCCGTCACCTGTCCATCATCAAGGAATATCCCGGAACGCCGCAAAAAGAGATAGACAGGGCCGAGGCGACGCTGAAGGAAAAGCTGGAGGCCAATAAGCATCCTTCCGAGGCCTCGCTGCTCTCGCGCCTGCATTGGTGGACGGTGGAGTATGGTTTAATCGGCACAACGGAAGACTATAAAATATATGGCGCGGGCATTCTCTCTTCCGTGGGCGAAAGCAGGCATTGTTTAAGCGATACGGTGAGAAAAATCCCCTTAAGCGTGTATGCCGCGGACTACAACTATGACATTACCCGCGAGCAGCCGCAACTGTTTGTGTGCCGGGACTGGAAACACCTGATGGAAGTGCTGGAAGAGTTTGCCGACGGCATGGCCTTTCGCCGGGGGGGAGAGTATGGCATGGGCCTGGCCCGGGAGGCCGTTTCGCCCTCCACCGTTGTTTTAAGCAGCGGACTGCAGGTCTCCGGCAAGCTGCTGGAGTATACGGCGAACGGGCAGGGGGTAAGCTATTTTAAAATGAGCGGGCCGGTAAGCCTCTCCTTTGAAGATCGCCAGTTGGAAGGCCACGGCACGGAGTATCACACGGAAGGTTACAGCACGCCGGTGGGTCCGTGGAAAGGAGTGGACGGCGATCCTTCGCTGTTGTCCCCGGGGCGCCTGGAGCAATACGGGCTTAAAAAGGGCCGGCCGGCCTCCATACGCTTTGAGTCGGGCGTGGTGGTGCGGGGCACGCTGAAAGAGGCCCATTACCGGAACGATCGTCTGATTTTATTAAGCTGGACGGAGTGTACCGTCAGCGACGGTGAGGGGGCCATTTTATTTCGCCCGGAATGGGGCGACTTCGACATGGCTGTCGGCGCGGAGATTCCCTCGGTGTTTGCCGGAACGGCCGATAAGCAAAAGCACAATGTTTTTCCTCCCAAGTCCGACCGGGTGGCTATTCCCATTGAATATGATGAAAAAGCCACGCGCCTGCACGGTTACTACCGGGAAGTACGCCAACAACGGGAAGAGGGAAAAACGGACCGGGCCCGGTTGACGGCGATTGCGGAGACCCTGGACGGGGACTATGGCGGAGAGTGGCTGCTGCGCCTGGAACTGCTGGAGCTGCTGCCCGCCGCGGAAACGGAGGTTCGCGGGCGGATAGAGAGAGCCCTGTCGGAGATTGCCCGCAGCTCCCCGGAAAAGAACGAACTTATCGACGCCGGACGAAGGCTTTATATTAGTCCTGCAGCAGGCTCAAAATCTGATGCTTAAAGGACTTTTCCATGCTTTCAATCTTATTCAGCTCCGTGCGGATGATTTCCGTGGAGGTATGATATTCGATGGGGTAGTTGGGATAAATTTCCGGCGCGCCGGAAAGACGCGGCGGCTGATCCTGCAACAACTCAAGTAAAAACAGCGCCTGATAGAGATAGGTACGCGCGCTGTCAAACTCACCCAGATGGAAAAGTGTCAGCCCCTTCAGGTGGGCGTATAAAGCACTGGCGCTGTTCTCCGCCAGGGCAAAATTTATGGCCTTTAAGGCCCGGTTATAGTTTTTTTCATCATAATAAAGCACGGCGGCCAGATAGCTGATATATTCATCATCGGGATTGTTTTCGTGGGTTTCGTAAATATACTCCCGGTAGCGTACCTGATAATCCTTCCAGGCCAGTTGGCTGTTTATCTCAAAAACGCGTTGCACCAGGGACGGGGTTATTTCCTCGGCTTCATTTTCCAGGCGCATAAAAATGGCCATAATGCGATCAAAGGAAAAGGGTTCGTCATCGCGCAGATCGGGAGCGTTGGAGGGGGGCTGCATCATATAATGCTCCACATGTTCCGGGCTGTTTTTTATAAAAACCTCGTTGCCGATGTCCATAATCAACTGGATGGACTCGATGCTGACCTCCCGGGAGAAACTTCTTTCACAAAACAGATCGTAGATTTCCCGGAATGATTTTCTGATATCCTCGCGCATAAGACTTCCCTTTCCTTGCTCTGTTTTAATAATCGTATGGCCGGGCGGATATTTAAAATAGTTTTATAAGGTGATCAGTTTTGGTAGAATTTTGTTCTAAAACCACCATGGGGGCGAAAAAGTGAACAGATGTCTGTAAGCAAAAAAGCAAAAACCGGCGGGATGGAACATTACGGCCGTGATGACCATACCAATAGGACGCGCGTTATAACGTTTGCAGGTTTGAGGGGAATAGATTAATTTTCAGCCATGCCCATATCATAGAGAAAAGGAGTCGGACATGTTAAAAAACACACTTTTATACCTTCTGGTTTTTAGCGCATTATTATTTGCCGGCAATCGTATGACCGAGTTTAATGTGGGATTGCTTTCGCCCGCGGATGCCGAAAGGGGTTTTTACGGCGGCCTAAACATGGGGCGCATGGTGGATGAGAATGTGGGCGTCAGCATGGGATTTAACGTGTATCGCAGCAGCTATACCAAAAAATCAACCATTGGCGAAAAAGACCAGTCCGGCCAAATAGGCGTCTCCACCCAGCAATATGAACTGGATCAAAGCGCCACGGCCATTCCGCTCTTTTTTCAACTGCACTATATCGGCCAAATCACCCCCAGTCTGGATCTCAAGGTAACCGGTGGCATCGGCTATGAATTGTTATGGAACTCGATCACCAACTTTAAAACCGGTCAGGACGATACACAGTTCTTTTCCGGCTTTGCCTGGCAGCTTGG
>JALTKX010000048.1 GCA_027006055.1 Calditrichia bacterium
GGCGGCCGGGTGAAGACAAAATGGAATTGTTGGACAGGATCGAAGACGATCGGGGAAACCGCCCGGCCCGGATTCACGATATGGCCATCGGCAGCGACGGTGTTATTTTTTTAGCGGAAAACGATAACCATAAAAGATCATCTTATTTGTGGAGCGTGCGGGGGTTTTAACTACCGGGCCTCTCTCAGCTTACCAGGGAATTGGCCTTTTCGTGGATAACCTTCAGGGGCAGCTTTTTTTCAAAGCCGCTGTTGGCGTAGTCGATAACAATTAAAGCGTGTACCATGCCGTCCTTTTGTTGCAGCTCAAAAGTAAAATAATCCCTGAACATAATGTCGAGCCGCTTTTTTATGTTGACAATGGAATTGCCATGGGCCTGACCGGCGGCGTGGCGCGCAATGGTTCCCAGGCGGCCCGTATTGCAAATGTCGATGGTTAAAACACCGCTCCTGAAGGTGGAAGATACCTCAATCCGTAAGGCGCCGGACTTGTTCTTGTCTCCGTATTTAGCAGCATTTTCAATAAGAGGTTGAAATAAAAAGGCCGGAACAATACACTCCAGCGCCGCATCATCCACGTCAAAGGAAATATCGAGGGATTCTATCAGCAGACTTTGAATATTGATATAGTTCTTTGCCGCCTGTATTTCATCCTTTAAATATGCGCCTACCTTGTTATAATTTTGCAAAACATAGCGAAAATAGTCGGACAGTTCGGAGACGGAATGCCAGGCCTGGTTTTTATCGATCAGCACCAGGGCGCGGATGGCGCTGAGAGCGTTCAGTAAAAAGTGAGGATTCATCTGATTCCGCAACAACTTTAACTGGGTGAGATTGGCCAGGGCCGTGGCTTTGAGCAGGTTCCTCTTCTGTTTTTGGTAATCCACAAAGTGCCATACGGCCAGGAAGAAAATCAGGGCCAGAATCATCCGGAACCACCATTCCTCCCAAAAAGGCGGCGCCACCGTTATCATGACGGAAGTGACGGGATTACCCCATGCTCCGGGGTTTTTGGCCGCTTTTACCTTAAAAGTATAGCTGCCGGGGTTTAAATTGGTGTATGTGGCAAAGCGGCGCTTGCCCACATAGTTCCAGTCGTTTTCAAAACCTTCCATCATATAGGCATATTGTGTTTTGTTACTGCTGGAAAAATCCAAAGCGGCATAGGTAAAGGTAAAAACGGAATGTTTATAGGAAAGGTTAATCTCCCGCGCGTCCTCGATATTCTTTTTTAAAATAGGATGTTCACCGCCGATTTTAACGGATTTGTTGAAGATTTTAAAATCGGTTAAAACCACCGGCGGGAGGGAAGAGTCGTCTATGATGTTATCCGGGTAAAAGGCCGTGGCGCCATTGATGCCCCCGAAAAAAAGTTCGCCCGAACGGGTTTTAAGGCAGGCCGATGTGAACTGGTTGCCTTGCAGGCCGTTGCCCTTGTAGTAGTTTTTGAATTTTTTTGTTTTTGTGTCAAAACGGGACAGCCCGTTGTAGGTAGCCACCCATAAATTGTCATTATCATCCAGCAGGATGCCAAGGGCATGCTTGTTGGCCAGCCCGTCCTTTTTTGAGTAACGGCGGAAACTTTTATCCTTGGTGTTAAAATAGATCAAGCCGTTGCCCTGGGTGCCCAGCCACAGGTTGTCATGCTTGTCTTCCAGAATATTCATGATGATGGTGTTTTCCGTACCGCCCGGGATACGGAAGGATTCGTAGTCCAGGGTGACGGGGTCTATTTTATAAAAGCGGTTGATATTGGTGCCCGCCCAGATATAGCCCTTTTTGTCCTGAAAAATACAGGAAAAGCTGGGGCTCCTTTTGTTGGAGTCCAGGATAACCCTCCGGAAGACTTTTTCCCTGAAATGATATTTGTATAGTCCCCGGCTCTGCCCGATGCCAATCCAGATATCTCCCTTATTATCCTTAAAAAGCGTGTTAATGGATGTAAATTTATCCTCCATATTCAACCTGGAAGTGTAGTTGTAGAAACGCTGTGTCTTGCGGTTAAAAAAGTTCAGCCCTCCCTGATGCGTACCCACCCAAAGGTTGCCGTCATCGTCCTCCGCTATGGCGCTGATGCTGTTACTGCCGATGCTGTGCGGGTTTTGCGGTGAATGTATATAGTAGGTGTACAGGCCGCTTTCGCGGTTCAGGCGGTTAATTCCGCCGCCCTCGGTTCCGAACCAAATGTCGCCGAGGCGATCCTCGTAAATGGTGTTTATGTGTTTGTTGTTCAGATGGCGATTGTTTCTGCTGTCGGCCCGGTAGTGAACAAACGGCAGATTGGCGGAATTAAGGAAATTGATCCCTCCTTTGGTGCCAAACCAAAAGTCGCCATTTTTATCCTTGTAGATCGACCATATATTATCCTGATTCAGGCTGTAGGGGTTGTGCGGGTCATGGAAATAATGATTGAAGCTCAGCCTGTCGGGGTCAAAAAGGAAAAGACCGTTACGCGTGCCTATCCAAAGTTTTCCGTGGCCGTTATCCAGAATGGACTGCACGGTAAGGTTCTCCTGTATTTTGGGCAGGGGAGCATAGCTGGAAAACCTTTCCGTAAGCGGGTCAAAAAGGTTTATACCGCCGTTATAGGTGCCGATCCATAAGCGGCCCGCGGAGTCTTCAAAAATAGCCAGGATGTCATTGTCTGAAATAGAATACGTGTTAGCCGGGTCGTGACGGAAGTATTTGAATGTACCGGTTTTGCGGTTAAAGCGAATCAGCCCGTCTCCCCGTGTACCAAACCACAGTTCCTGGCGGCTGTCTTCAAACAGCACGTTTAGGTTATCGTTTTCAAAGTGACTGTTGCGCATATGTGGCGGAATATAGGTGGTAACCGTATTGTTGCGGGTATCTATCCGGTCAATGCCTCCGCCGGTAGACAGCCAGATATATCCTTCCGCATCCTCGGTGATGCATCTGACATTGCTGCTGCTTATGCGCGGGGCCGAGCCGGAATCGTCGGAAAAATGAAAAAAACGGTTATTGGAACGGTCATACAAATTCAGGCCGCCAACGCCGGTACCGATCCATAGATTCCCCCTGCTGTCCTCAAAAATACATTGTATCCAGTCATCGGAAAGGCTTGCCGTGCTGTTGCTGTCCTTTCCGAAGATGGTGAATTCATAGCCGTCATACTTATTCAGCCCTTCATTGGTGCCGAACCACATAAACCCTCTGCTGTCCTGATAGATACAGTTTATTTTATTCTGAGAGAGACCGTCGTCGATGGTTAAATGTTCAAACTTCAGTTCATCTTCCTGGGCGTGGGCTGTGGCGGCCATGAGCGCCAGGACAACAAGCGTCCGTGTCATAAAAAAGAGGCCTCTTTGGAGAAGGCTGTTTGTGCGGGGGGGTAAAAAAGGATTCATTTAATCTTTTATGATTTGGTTGTTTGCAATGAATATTGATAAATCTGTTTCGAATGTCAAATGATTTTGTTCCCGGAAGGCAATGCCGGTCTTTTGTGTGTGGATAATAACCGTCTTTTAATATAGTAAAATGGAGACAATGTTTGATTTTTTTATGCTGACCGTTTGTTACCATATTGTGCCGCTAAATCCAAATACCTTGGTTTGGGGGTAAAATCTCGTTTATTTGTATCGTCAAGTTTTAGAGGTCATGCTTCATTCGTAGTTTCCGGGCGGAATTTCTTTGCGCAACCTTTAGGGGTAAATGATCTTAACTCCCGGCAAAAGGGATCAGGGGAATCCGCTTCCGGTGACAGGTAACTATTTCGGTTTATCCGGGGTTTAACGAGAAAAAAAGCATGATCCTTGAATGGCGTCCTTTAGAGGAGAGGCCGCGAAAACCGATTTCCCGATGAGGACGGCCGGTTGTCTTAAATCCGTTTTAAGTAAAACCAACAGGCTGAGGGAAGAACTAACCAAAAGGGAGGGCACAGGCAAATATACGATACCGATATGCATAATTTTTTTAATTTATCATTTTTTTGGAGGACAGTATGATGTACAGAAAAAGTATTTTCTTGATGCTTTTTGCTACAATGCTTTTTGCGGGGAGCCTGATGGCCCAGCCCAAGCTTTCCGCCGGTTTTTTCAGCAAAAAAGGCTGGAATGACAATGATTCCCTGCTGTTTAAAAAACTGAGCGAAACCTATGATCTGACCCTGCTCAATGCCCGGGATTTTGTGGACAGTACTTTGTTTATCAGCGATCTGGAGCAGTTTGATTTTATCTTTGTCAGTGAGTCCGTGTCCAGTTGGCCCTGGGAATACGGCGATGGTCCGGGCATCCGTTCCATCCCCGTACCCATGGTGATGCTGGAAGGTTGGTTGACCAAACCGGAAGTACTGGGTTGGACCACCGCGCCCAGCGATACCGGTTACGGCACCCTCTTCCAGGACAGCACGCAGATGGGCGTGGCCAATAAGATTTTGTTTGTCGATGACAGCGACCATCCCCTGGCCGCCGGCTTTAAAAGCGGCGACGAGATTACTCTGGTCTCCGACAGTCATACAAATGATATTTTAACCTTTACCGTTCCGGAGATCGATTATATTCCCATAGCCGTTTCTTCTCTCGATCCCGAGAAAACCATCGTTATGGGGGTTGAGGCCGGAACAACCGTTTGGAATAAAGACGGTACGGTACTGGGCGAGTCCGACTCCACGGTAACACAGAACCGAGCCGCCCTGGTAGGCGTTTTTGCCGGCGCTAACGACTTCATCACCGATGATGGCTACAAGCTCATCCATGCCGCCGTTGACTGGGTGTTGGAAAAAGAATACTCTGTCGGTTTCTTTAGCAAAAAAGGCTGGAATGACAATGACTCCCTGTTATACAAAAACATGCGCAAGCAGTATAACGTCACCCTGCTCAATGCCAGGGATTTTGTGGACAGCACCCTGTTTATCAGCGATCTGGAACAGTTCGACTTCCTTTTTGTCAGCGAGTCGGTGTCCAGCTGGCCCTGGGAATATGGCGATGGCCCGGGCATCCGTTCCATTCCCCGCCCCATGGTAATGCTGGAAGGCTGGTTGACCAAGCCGGAAGTACTGGGCTGGACCACCGCGCCCAGCGACACCGGTTACGGTACCCTGTTCCAGGATAGTACCCAGCTTGGCGTGGCCAATAAGATTTTGTTTGTCGACGATAGCGACCACCCCCTGGCCGCCGGCTTTAAAAGCGGCGACGAGGTCACCCTGGTCTCCGACAGCCACACGAATGATATCTTAACCTTTACCGTTCCCGAAATTGACTATATTCCCATCGCGGTTTCCTCCCTGGAGCCGGAGAAGACCATTGTTATGGGTGTTGAAAAGAATACGGTGGTTTGGAATAAAGATGGAACGGTTCTGGAGAGCTCCGATTCCACGGTTACGCAAAACCGGGCCGCCCTTGTGGGTGTTTTTGCCGGCGCCAACGACTTTATTACCGATGACGGTTACAAGCTTATCGATGCGGCCATTAACTGGGTGCTGGATAAGGAAACTTCCATTGAACAGCGGGTATCCCCGGTACCGGCCGGTTTTACGCTGAACCAAAACTATCCCAACCCCTTTAACCCGAGCACCAAGATTGTTTTCAGTCTTAAAAATTCCGGCGTGACCACGCTAAAGATTTATAATGTGTTGGGCCAGCAGGTGGCAACGCTTCTGGATAAAGATTTGGCCTCCGGTACCTATGAGGTTACCTTTAACGCCAGTCAGCTTTCATCCGGGATTTATTACTACAAACTGGAATCGGGTGACGTAAGCCAGATAAAGAAAATGATGCTGGTTAAGTAAGCCCGCTTAGTGGTTAATCATTGTTCAAATGAACCTGTGGGAATGGCCCTGGAATTTTTTCAGGGCCATTCCTTTTATTTAATACGGACAGGATATTATGCGCGGAAAATGGATAACAGCCCTTTGTCTTCTCGTTTCGTTTGCCATGGCCGAAAAAAGAATCGTCCGGGTGGGCGCCGTGTCCATGGAGAAGGCACTAAACTTCAGACAGCCGTTGGATGTAAAAATCCGTGAAGTGACGCCGTTAATTAAAAAGTCCGGCGCCGCGGGTTTGGCGCTCGATTTGCTGGTGCTGCCGGAATATCTGTTCCGTGGCGGAAACTATGAAAGCGGCGCGCAGGAGCTTTCCAACAGCGTATTGCTGGACTCCATGAAAGCCGCCGCCGCCGCCAACCGGATTAATATTATCTTTCAGTTGGTGGAAAAAGAAGGCGACCGGTTCTATAACACCGCTCTTGTTGTAAACCGCCAGGGCCGGCTTGCCGGTAAGTACCGGAAAGTAAACCTGCCCCCGGAGGAGCATTGGGCCACTCCCGGTGATTCCCTTTCCGTTTTTAATCTCGATTTCGGCCGGGTCGGCGTTTTAATCTGCTGGGATTTTTGGTTCACGGAACCGGCCAAAAAACTGGTGGAAAAGGGTGCGGAACTGCTGGTAGTGCCTACCTGGTGTAATATTAAGCAAAACCTGAAAATCAACAATGCCCAAAATGGGGTTCCCATACTCTTTTCCGTTTTAAGAAGCACAACCTGCACCGAGGGCGGCCGCCAGGATGTGCACAGCAGCGTATATGATCCCCTGGGCCGGCCGGTTTCCACCGTCCATGCCGTGGGAGAAAGCAGGATTGCCGTGGCTGAAGTTCGCCTTGGGGCGGTAAAAAATCTTGCCCGGGGCAAGGCCGTAAAAACCGGAGCGCCCGGGCTGAGCGGTTTTCCCGCGCGAAATGTCGTGGATGGGCTCTATAATACCGAGAGAGATGCTCCCGCCGGAAGCCAAACCGCCTGGAAAGCACGCCCTCTGCCGCAATGGATCGAGATTGATCTGGGAAGCCGCCATACCTTGCGGCGTCTGTCGCTGGCCCTTTTTGGAGGGGAAAACTACCGCTTCCGTATTGAAGGCAGTGGCGATGGCGAGCATTATACCCAGCTTGCCGACACTCTTTTCCGCTATGAAACCTTTATCGAACACGGTATCGCCGGGGCGGAGATATACAGCGTTCTTTTACCTGTTGCCCGTGAAGGTTACCGTTATGTGCGCGTTACGGTGAATTCGGCCACCAGGCGGGAAATT
>JALTKX010000049.1 GCA_027006055.1 Calditrichia bacterium
TCGTAAAAAACACTGCTGCCCTTTTGTCCACCAAAGGTATACACCTGCCAGTCAAAATCATGGCCGGTGGTGTCCATGGTGGTCAGCATGGTTTCCGCGGCCGGGGAGGTCTCACCCTGGTCGGTGGCGAAAAAACGGTAGCGGTAGGCGGTGGCGGGGGTCAACAGACTGTCATATATCACGGTGTCGGCCGTTTGCAGGCGGCTGTTGAAAATAACGGCGCCGTTGCGTTGCAGGGTATACACGGCGTCGTTTTTCAATCCCTGTACATGCAGTGTTAGCCAGGCTTCGGTCACGCCCGCTTCGGCCTCCAGTTGCAGGCTGTGGTTTTCAAAGGGGTCGTCCATGCAGCCCCACAAAAGGGCAAGGGACAGGAGAAGGAAAAGTGTTTTGTTCATGGCAGTTCCTTTTTTATGACCCGCCGGAGGCGGGTAAACAAAAGATATGACAAATGACAAATGACCCGACAGAGCCGGGCGGGCCCGACGGAGTAGGGCAAGCAAATGAAACATCGGCATGGCGTTGTTTAACTTAGTGAGACAAGCATAAAGATTCCTGTTTTGTTTTGCAATGATTTTTTGGAGGTTTTTATGTTCACCAGGATGAGGACGGGCCATCCGTCATTTCGAAAAGCGCAGCGACGAGAAATCCTTTACTGCCACACGGTATCAACCTATCCGACAAAACCAATAAAATTTTAACCCACCCATGACCTTCCCCCCTTCTCTTCGCAAGAGAAGGGGCCGGGGGATGAGTTCCCAACCTGGGCCGGACACCAATGGACAACGGTAAAACTTCTCACACCGAAGATGCCTCTCTTCGTTCGGCATGACACATTCTGGGCCATCCGTCATTTCGAGAGCGCAGCGCTTGGAAATCTGATACTCCCTTAGCCGTCAGCCAATCCGTTGAAACGGATGGCGGGAATTCCGCGTCCCTTTCATCCACCCGGATGAATCTGGGTGATAACGTATTACTCATAGACTATACTCATCCCCGAATGGTCGGGGAGGGGCCGGGGGTGGGGTGATACCACCCGTCATTTCAGGAAGCGCGGCAACGAGAAATTCTTTACTGACACACGGTATCAACCTATCCGACAAAACCAATAAAATTTTAACCCACCCATGACCTTCCCCCCTTCTCTTCGCAAGAGAAGGGGCCGGGGGATGAGTTCCCAACCCGGGCCTGACGGCTAAAGGGCAGCGTTAAAACCCAATCCTGGCAATGGGTGTTCGTTCATACCCGAATCCGTTGAAACGGATTGCGGGCAATAATCACCTCCCTTCCATCCACCCGGATGAATCTGGGGGTTAACCTTTTACCCATACCCTACTCCCCTCCCCGAAAGTCGGGGAGGGGCCGGGGGTGGGGCGGGTACCATCCGTCATTTCGGGAAGCGCGGCAACGAGAAATCCTTTACTGCCACACGGTATCAACCTATCCGACAAAACCAATAAAATTTTATCCCACCCATGACCTTCCCCCCTTCTCTTCGCAAGAGAAGGGGCCGGGGGATGAGTTCCCAACCCGGGCCGGACACCAATGGACAACGGTAAAACTTCTCACACCGAAGAAGCCTCTCTTCGTTCGGCATGACACATTCCGGGCCATCCGTCATTTCGGGAAGCG
>JALTKX010000050.1 GCA_027006055.1 Calditrichia bacterium
AATACAAGGATGTGCTTTCCCGGCGCTTTCCCAAGTTGAAAGAATTCACTACCGTGGACATGAAGGAAAAACGGGTTGTACTCAATCAACTGATTAACGGGGTATTAAAAATCAATGCCGCCCTGGATGCCGGGCTGGATGAAGACCCCGAGATCAACTATAAATACAATCGCCGTCGTATGCGCATCTCCACGGATCGTCTTTTTGAGCGCCTGATTATGGACAGCCTGGTGCCCGAGGAGAAAATCCGCGAGGCCTTTAATAAAAGAAAAGAGCAGCTCAAGGTCAGTCACATTCTGATCGGCTTTAACGGCAGCGAGGTGAAAAACGAAGGACGGGACGGGCGGCAGGCCTATAAGCTGGCCTATGAAATAGCCCAAAAGGCACGCAAGGGACAAAGCTTTGAAAAACTGGCCGTAAAATATTCCGATGATCCCTCCGCCAAAACCAATAAAGGATTGCTGGGCTTTTTTACCTGGGGCGATATGGTGCCTGCGTTTCAGGAAGCGGCCTATAAACTTAAGGAAGGCGAGGTCTCCGATCCGGTTTTAACCCGCTATGGCTACCATGTTATTCTGCTCCACAAGCGCCGCCCCAACAAGGGGTGGAAGGAAAGCCTGTACGAAGCGCAAAAACGGGAGATCAAGCGTTCGCTGTTTAGAAATTATAATGAGGCGGGCATGAAGCGCTGGAAGGCCATTGTTGAAAAGGAAAAAAAGGAATACCATTACAAGCGCATCAATTCCGCCATTGAAAAATTTAATGCCATCGCCAGGGAATTGGATAAAGGGCCGGGGCTGGCTCCGGAGAATTTTAGCGCTGATCAAAAAGAGATCGTTTTGGTAAGATGGGACGGCGGCAGCCTGAAATCGGAAGAGCTGATTTTAGCCTACGGCAATAAGATGGAGCGTTATAAAAACGGTTTGTTGAATTTGGCACGCCTGACAAAAGAGGTGGATGGCCGGGGCGAGGCCAAGCTGGTGGGCGATATGGCTGTACGGCTGGGGATCGATAAGGAGCCCGATCTGGCACGTAATCTAAGGTTGTACCGTGAAAGCCTGCTGGCGCGAAAAATAGAAGATATTGAGGTTAAGAGTAAGATTGTTTTAAATGATGATTCCCTTAGGGCCTATTATGACCGGCATCCTTCGGAATTCCAATTGCCCGAGGAGATTGAGATCTATCACATTTATTGTGAATCCGAAGCCGCGGCCAAAAAGGTATACCGCAAAGCCCGGGGCGGAGCGGACTTTAAAAAGTTGGCCGAAAAGTATTCCGATGATAAATTTTATGCCAAACGCGGCGGCTATGCCGGATTTAAAACCAAAAACGGTATGAAAGGCATCTCGGAGATCGCGTTTGAACACGGGCCGAATCAGATTATTCCTCCTGTTCCCTACCGGGAAGGCTGGGCGGTAATAAAAACCGGCCCTAAAAAGGAGAAGGTGCTACGCAGTTTTGAAGACGCTTACAATCAAATTCGCGTTAAATATAAACAGCTTCGCCTGCGTAAGTTGCGCGAGGCCTGGAACAAGGAACTGAAGGAAAAATATACGGTGCGCATCAATGAAGAATTACTGGAAAAAATATAAGCTGCTGCCGGTGTTGACCGGCGCTCTGATTTTGGCTTCCTGTGAAAACGGCCCTCAGGTACCGCCCGATATGCTGGCTCAGGTAAACGACGCATTTTTGGTAAAGGATCAGTTGAACGCCCAGGTGCCGGTGGGCTTTTCGGACGAGGAGCGGTTGGCCCTGAAACGCACCCTGATCAAAAAGTGGGTGAACGAAGAAATCGTTTACCAGACGGCCCTGGCCGAGGGCATGCAGCTTAGCCCGCGCCAAAAGGAGATGGTGGAGCAGTACCGCAAGGCCCTTTTGGCCGAGTCCTTTTTGGACAGCAGGCTGAACAAGAACTATCGCATAGCCCAAAAGGAGATCGAGGACTATTACGATGAGCATAAGGCGGAGTTTGTCCGCTCGACGGATGAGGTACATGTGATCCATCTGTTTGTGGAAAACCGTGACCGCGCTATTTTCAAGGAGATCGGTGAATCCAAGGATCTGCTGGCCATTATCAAAAAGTACTACTTTAACACGCGCTCTTCGGAGATCATGCCCAATGGCGACCTGGGGTACGTGGAACGCTCCATCCTGCCTTCTTATATTGAAAAGGCTGTCAAAAGGCTAAAGACCGGCGCCATATCTCCGCCGGTTAAGGTGAAAGAGGGTTATCATTTTGTGCAACTGCTCGATGCGGCCAAAAAAGGCAGTATCCGCGATCTTGACCTGGTAAAGGATCAGATCGTGTTACGGTTGAAGTGGCAAAAGCGCCAGCAGGAACATGAACGCCTGCTCGATGAATGGAAACAAAAATTTCAGATACAGACCTATCTGAGTAAAGCGGAATAGAAAGGTATTTTATGAAAAGGACTCTTAAACTCATTCTGGCCTTTATGCTGGTGGCGCAGGCGCTGCAGGGCCAGCAACTTGTGGACGGCATCGCGGTGGTCGTGGGCAAGGAAGTTATTCTGCGCTCCGAGATTGAGCAACATATGCGTAATTTCCTGATGCAGAACCGCATCGATCCGCAGAAAAATCCGGAAATGGTGGAGCGCATCCGCGTGCGCACCATAAACACCCTGGTGGAACAGAAGCTGCTTAAAGAGCAGGCGGCGATTGATACTATCACGGTTGACCCGGAGTATGTGGATCAAAAAGTCAACGAACGTATTCAGTACTTAATTCAACGGGTGGGTTCGGAAGAGCAATTGGAAAAAGCCTTTCGCAGCCCGATGAAAAAAATCCGCAAGGATACGCGCCGGGTATTGGAAGAACAACTTTTGGTGGAGAAGGTGCGCCAATCGCGCTTTCAAAATATCAAAGTGTCGCGCCGGGAAGTGGAACAGTTTTATAATCAGTATCGCGACAGCCTGCCCCGCTTAAAGGAGAGCGTGGATATCAGCCACATCCTTAAGGTGGTCAAGCCTTCCGCCGAGGCTCAGGCGCGGGCCTATCAGAAAATAGATTCCATAAAAGCCCTGTTGGATGCCGGGGCGGACTTTGCAAAACTGGCCGAGACTGAGTCCGACGATCCGGCTTCGGCCGTGCGCGGCGGCGATTTGGGGCTGATTGGCCGGGGCGAGTTTGTTCCGGAGTTTGAAACGGCGGCTTTTGCCCTGAACGACGGTGAAATATCCGGCATTGTTCAAACTCAGTTTGGCTTTCATATTATTCAAATGATGGAGCGCCGGGGTGAAAAAATCCATACACGGCATATTCTTATCCGGGTGGCGCCCACCGCCGAGGATGAAAAACGTACCGTGGATGAGTTGATGGACATTCGCCGCAAGGCGCTGGAAGACTCCTCCTTTGAAGAACTGGCCGTTGAGTATTCCGATGATGAGAATGTGAAGCAGGATCGCGGCCATTTAGGTGTTTTTGAAATAGACAAGCTTGTGGTACCCCAGTTTAAAACCGTGCTTGAGGGGATGAAGCCCGGCGAAATAAGCATGCCTTTTAAAACCGACTTTGGTTATCATATTGTAAAACTTAACCGTCATATCGCGGCCCGGCCCATGTCCCTGGAGGAAGACTGGCAAAAGATTGAACAGATGGCCAAGAACTTCAAACTGGAAAAAGAATACCGTCAATGGATTGACGACCTTAAGAAACAGATACCTATCGAAAACAGATTGGATAGTTGATCCGCAGCTCAACGGAGTCCCCCCGGGCAATTATTTTACTATAAAAGTTAAACAAAGCGCCCGGTTAGAGCGAAAATGAGAACTCGTCTGTTTTTTCAATCAAAGACGACATAGATCAATGATACTATTGAGGAGCGGCTTTATATTGCCGTTATTCATTGTTTTAGTGTGATTAGGATTCCGGGAGCTGATTGAATCTGTACCTCGCTCCGCCTTCTTTCGCCCACGGCGGAAGACAGGCGCATAGATGCTTTTGTCCGGCGCGTACCCACCGGCCTGCCATAACAAGGATGCCGGATATCCTAATACAGAATTAATAGCGGGATAGCCATGTATAGCAGGAAGAAAGTAGATAAAGCATGACTGAGCTTTTAGAACGCCTGATGGGCCGGTATGGATACAAGGGACAGGCCGGAGTCCAAAAAGCCTTAAATGAATTCCTGAAGCTTATCAACAGTTCCCGGGACGCATTGGACAGCCCGCGTTCACAGGCCCAATATCATTTACATTTTCTTTCATTTTTCGAAAAAATCAGCGTTAATATCCGCGGTTTTGGCAAGCTGTATTATGCCCTGGCCCGTTCGGACTGGGAGTGGAAACCGGCCGAACAGGATATGACGGTTCCCTTTGAAAAAGGCAGTATACTGGTTAAGCAACTGGCCGGGGAGAGCCTCTTTAAGGTTTTCAGCGCCCAAAGCACCGAACAAAAATGGGTTGTTGAAGGGCAGATGATGCCCTCCTCATACTGGTTGTGTCTTTTTAAACTGACCCCTTACAGCTATTTCCTCTTTTCTTATAATAACAGTCAGCCGGAGGCCAAGCGTTTTGTACGCTTTGTGGATAAGCTGGTGCATACGCTTGCCGGCCTGCGGGAGGAATATGACCGCTCCGGCGAATTGCGGCAGACTATCCGCCGGCTTGAGGAAAAGCTGGTTAAAAAAGAACAGCACCTGGTAAATGTGGAGCGTAATCTGCGCCGCAGGGTTTATGAAATCCATAACCTGCTCGAGGTCAGCAGTGAACTCTACTCCATCCTTAATTTGAATCAGCTTATCAATTCGGCCCTGCTGATCATCGTCGGGCAAATCGGCTGCCAGCGGAGTCTGGCGCTGCTGTATGATAACAACCTGCGCCGTTATTCCAAAAAATATGCCAAGGGGGTGGATGCCCTGGAACTCTCGGATTTTGAGCTGGCCGTGGATCATCCCATTATTACCTATTTTGAACATAACCGCCGCGCGGTAACCGTGGAACACCTGCTGGAAAAGGAAGAGTTCCGGCCCTTTGCCGAGTATATGGCTAAAAGAAAAATCGAAGTGCTGGCGCCGATCATCCACAGTGAGCGTGTTCAGGGGATCATCGGCAGCGGTCAGTTGCTGTCCGAACAAAAATTCGGCAAGGACGAGCTGGATATTCTCAATATCCTGATCAATATGATCTCCATCTCGGTCAGTAATGCCCAAACCTATGAAGAGGTAAAAAATCTGTCGCTGACCGACGGTATGACTAACCTTAATAATTACCGCTATTTCGAGGATCGCCTGAAGGAAGAAATAAACCGTGCGCGAAGAAATAATACGCAGGTTTCGTTGTTAATGCTTGATATTGACCATTTTAAAAATTATAATGATACACTTGGCCATCAGGCGGGAGACGAGGCCTTGCGCAGCGTGGGCTGGATATTGAAAAACGCCGTCCGTGAGGAAGATATTGTAAACCGTTACGGCGGTGAAGAATTTTGCGTGATTCTGCCGGGCATTCCCAAGGAAGTGATCCCCATTCTTGGTGAACGTATACGTTCCAAAATAGATGAATATCCATTTTACAAGGAAAATGTGCAACCCGGCGGCAAACTGACCGTCAGTCTGGGAGGTTCCTGCTTCCCCAGTGATGCCGACAATTTTGAAGACCTGGTTTACAAGGCCGATCAGGCCCTGTATAAATCCAAGGGCGCCGGACGTAACCGTCTGACGCTTTATAATGAAGAGTAAAGCGAAAAATCCCATTGCTTCAACGGAGAAATTAAATGTCCGATATCGGATTTAATGATGATGTTAATGTCGGCGGTCGTAAATTCCATGTACAAACCGCAAGCCATCTGGCGCAGGGTACGGCCAGTTGCGAGGTGTTTGAACAGGGCCGTTTGATCAATAAGCACTATGTGACCTTTGAGCGTCGCAGCAGGGCCGATGTGGAAAAATTTGAAAATCGCATCCGCAATGTGGTGGAGTCCGTCCATGACGAAACCCTGCAGGAAATAGAACTTATGTTCAGTATCGCGGAGAAAATCAACGGCTTAAAACACGCGCCCTCCCATGTTAAAATGGGACTGTTGTTTATGAAAAACAATCTCATAAACGACGGTATCCGTCATTTTGAAAAGGCCATTGAGTTAAATAAAAACGAGGTGGACGCCTATAACAATCTGGGCCTGGCGCAAATTCAGCTTAAAAACTACGATAACGCAATCCGCACTTTTGAAACGGCCCTGCGCATTAATAAGGACTATCCCGATGTGCACCACAATCTGGGAATGGCTTACTACCTGGAGCGTCAGCACTTTAAGGCCATCGACCATATTCAAACCGCCCTCAGGATGAATCCCGACTATAAGCTGGCCCGGTACAACCTGGCCCTTGTATATCTGGATAGTATTCTGAGTGATAAAAAAGATACCAAGCTTCCTCCGGCATCCATCCGGGCCGAGCGTTCCCTGCAGCAATTAAAGGAACTTAAGCTTAAAAATATTGCCTCGGTGATGAGCAAGGTGCAAAAAGCCTTAAAACAAAAGGATGTAAAAGCGGCCGTCAAGGTTCTGGAAAGCATGCGCGAAAAGGTCTTCCCCGAGGATCTGTATAACCTGATCGGAATCGACTTTTATCTGCGTTTTATGTTTGGCGGAAAGAGCCTGACCAACCGCTCGCTGGTAAAATTTGAACGGGACCTGGCCAAGGCCATTGAAATCCGCGGAGAATATGCCGACCTATGGAATAGCCTGGGTATTGTTCATCTGATACAATGCCGCAATCTCTTTTTGCAGGCTTTGGGAGAGTTTAACCGCGCCCTGGAGATAAATCCTAATTTCGAAAAGGCGCTAAAGAACAAAAAACTTGTTGAAAATGACGGTAAGGAATTTTTAATCTTACTTAGGGCCATATTAAAATAATGATCACTCTTTTTGAATATATACGCAAAAATCGTGGCCGGAGCACGGGATACCTCCTTGGGGGATATGTTGCCCTTGTGACGATTATGGCGTTTATTCAAAAATTATGGTTTTCCTGGGA
>JALTKX010000051.1 GCA_027006055.1 Calditrichia bacterium
GGCACGGTGGCCAATATCGAAGCCCTGTGGGTGGCGCGCATGGCCCAGTTTGTTCCGCTCATCGTACAGGAATATTGTCAGCGGGAAAATATCGCTCTGCCCCTGAAAACCGCCGACCGCCAGAAACACGATATTCGCCGTCTCGCGCCGCGCCATTTACTGCACCTGCCCCCTAACCGCGCCATAAAGCTGATAAAGTTTCTGGGACGCCACCTTATCAACGAACTTCATCAGTCCCCGGAAAACACCTTTAAAAAAATCAACGAACATATTCACAACAGTCGCTTTAACCCGGGCCGAAGGGGCTATTTTGCCATTCAGCAGGCTATCGGCCTGGTTCCGCGTCTCTACGTTTCCACCACCGCCCACTACAGTATCGCCAAGGCGGTCAATATTTTGGGCTATGGCGAGGACCACGTGATACCCGTGCCCATTACCCCCCAATTCCGCATGGATACGGCCGCGCTAAGGGAAATGCTTTTTTCCCAGGATGATGAGAGTTATACCGTGGCGGTAATCGGCGTTATGGGCACCACCGAGGAAGGGGCCGTCGATCCCATCCACCGCATACAATCCTTAAGAAAAGAGCTGGAGAAAGAAAAAAACCGTTCTTTTTGGCTGCATGCGGACGCCGCCTGGGGCGGCTATGTACGCAGCCTGTTTTGCGGGCACGAAACCCTGGATGAACAGGCCGTGCCCCGCGCGGATGAAAGCGTTGCCGCTCACATGGATATTTTAAAAATGCGCGAAGAGACGGAGTTGCCCGTTTCCGACCCCGGGGAAGAGACCCTGAAGGAAACCATCCGCTGGGAAGACGCCGAGGTCATACGCTCATTTTTAAACATGCCCCATGCCGATTCGGTGACCATCGATCCGCATAAGATGGGTTATATCCCTTACCCCGCCGGTATCATTGCCTTTAAAAACGGCTTGGTCACGGAGCTGATCACCCATAAGGCCCAATACATTTCCGATATCGAAGAGGGGATAAAGAATATTGACGATCACAGCCATATTCACGCCATCGGGCCCTATATTCTGGAGGGTAGCAAGCCCGGCGCGGCGGCGGCGGCCTGCTGGCTTTCCCACAAAACCATCCCGCTAAAAACCCACGGCCACGGTAAAATTGTACGCACAAACCTGCTGAATGCCCAAAAGCTCAACCACTATCTGCGCAACCACAGCCGCATGTTCAGCCTGATAGAAGCGGAAATTCATGATTTCCAGAAATACAGCAACAATGTGGCCCGGCCCTTCACCTTTTATCCGCTCTATACGCCGGATACCAATATTGTCTGTTTTATTGCCAGCCCGGTAAAAGGCAGCGGCGCCCAACCCGCCATAGACATTCTGCCCCTGGATGAGTTAAACCGGTTGAATCAAAACATATACCAGCATCTGACCATCAGCGGAGCGGACATCGGTTACAAGCCGCCCTACGGACAGCCCTATTTTGTCTCCCGCACACGTTTTGAGCGCGATCAATATGCCTACGAATCTCTAAGACCCCTGCTACAATCCTTTGGCATTGATGAAGCCTCCTATAACAGGGACGGTCTGTTTGTTTTACGCTCCACCGTTATGAACCCCTTCTATTATCTTTCCGAAAAGGAGGG
>JALTKX010000052.1 GCA_027006055.1 Calditrichia bacterium
GGTCGCGTACACGGGCCGCGCCGACGCCGACAAACATTTCGATAAAATCGGAACCGCTGATGGAGAAAAAGGGCACATCGGCCTCACCGGCCACCGCCTTGGCCAAAAGAGTTTTTCCCGTTCCCGGCGGGCCGACCAACAATACGCCCTTGGGCATATGGCCGCCCAGACTTTTATAATAATCGGAATCTTTTAAAAACTTGATCACCTCTTCCAGTTCCACCTTGGCCTCGCTGACGCCGGCGACGTCCTTAAAGGTCACCTTCGGCCCTTCATCGGCATGGATACGGGCTTTGTTTTGGCCGATATTTAAAAAGCTGGAGCCCATGGTGCGCATACGTCGCGAGAGGAAAACCCAAATCAGAACGAAAAGGGCAATGGGTAAAATCCAGTCAAAAAAGAAACGGTTGACTGTCTGGTCTTCGATATGCACCGTGTAACTGATACCCCGGGAATCAAGCTCACTGGCGATTTTATCGTCCGGAGGAGGTACGGTTACAAAGTATTCCCGGGCTTTGTCCCCCTCCTTTTTGAGAATGCCCATTATTTTGTTTTGGCTGATAACCAGGGAGTCCACCTGCTTATTCTTTACATATTGCTGAAACTCGCTATAGGGTATTTCCTTGCGTTGATGTTCCAGCATCGATTGGCTGAAGTAAAAAAAAGCGGCGGTAAAAATCAGATACCAGATAAACAACTTCCAGGGATCATGCCACAATTTCTGCTGATCCGGTTTGTTTATTTCAATGTCGGGTTTGGATTTCCCGGGGGGTATATTCATCTTTTGCTGAGTCATTTTTCACGTCTCCTTAAATCCTTGCTATATGATATCATCCCAGGGGGATAGTTTAATTAATATAGAAAAAAAAAGTGAAAAGAGAATGAAGATTTTATTAACGAGAAGTCTTAAAGGAGAATGAACGTTAAGGGATGCTAATTACGTGAAGGGGAACGGAAAGACCGCGAACCATATTTTTTGAGCAGTAGCAGCATGGTTTCCACATTGATAGGCTTGGAAAGATAGTCGTTCATACCGGCGGCCAGGCATCGTTCCTTGTCTCCCTTAACGGCATTGGCCGTAAGGGCGATAATGGGGATGGTGTTCAGCCCGGGGTCTTCAAGCATGCGAATTTGTCGCGTTGCCTCTATGCCATCCATTTCAGGCATCTGAACATCCATCAGGATCAGATCGCATCGGTTATGTTTAATAAAATTTATGGCTTCCCGGCCATTGGGCACCAGGCTGTGTTCAATATTGTTTTTACCAAGGATGCGGGTCATAACCTTCTGATTGATCAGGTTATCTTCCGCAACCAACACATGGATATTTTTTAGTATATCCCGGGCAGGTTTTTTTTCGCCCGGTTCGTCAACCTCTTTGATTTCAGTGGATTCCACTATGGGCAGGCAAAGGGTAAACCAGAAGGTTGAGCCCACGTTAGGACGGCTTTCCACACCGATCTCGCCCCCCATCAGGTCGGTCAGCATTTTACAAATGGTCAGCCCCAGACCGGTACCGCCGTATTTACGGGTCGTGGTGTGATCCGCCTGCTGGAAGCTGTTAAAAATATGCGCCTGCTTATCCCCGGGAATGCCGATACCCGTATCCTCCACCGAAAAGCGCAGGGCAATGCGCTCGGGAGGGCGGCACCCGGACTGTTGCGGTAGTTTCTCCACGCGGATGATGATATGGCCATGCTCGGTAAACTTTACCGCGTTGGTGGTAAAATTCAGCAGTATCTGTCGTATGCGTACCGGGTCGCCGGTCAAAAGAGCAGGCAAATCATCCGGGAGATCGGCATATATATTGAGTTTTTTCGGTTTACCGTTAACCTTACAGACCGATGTAACATCCTCGACGATCTGACGCAGGCTGAAGGTCACATTTTCTATATCCAGCTTACCCGCTTCGATTTTAGAAAAGTCGAGAATATCGTTTACAATGGAAAGCAGGGATTCCGCGCTTACGTTGATGGCTTCCAGAAAATCCTTTTGTTCTTCATTTACCGGCGTATTTTTTAACAGACTGTTCATGCCGATTATGCCATTGAGCGGTGTACGGATTTCATGGCTCATATTGGCCAGGAAGAGTGATTTAAAGTGCGTGGCTCTGTCGGCTTCCGCCTTGGCCTCCATCAACTGCCGGTTTGTTTCCGTCAGTTCCGCGGTACGTATGGTTACCAGCTTTTTCAGGGTACGCGAACGCCAGGAGACGATGAGGTAGATAAGAAATGCCAGCGTGATCAGATAAGCGAGGTAGGCCCAGAGAGTGGCATACCACGGGGCCAATATCTCAAAGGGGAAATTGGTTTCGGGATAAATGGCGTTATAGGCATCCTTGCCACGTACTTCAAAAATATATTTCCCCGGTGCAAGATTGGTGTATTCTTTTTCGGTATTAAAGCTCCAGGGAGAAAAGGTACTGTCATAGCCGATGAG
Source organism: Calditrichia bacterium (assembly GCA_027006055.1). Classification (GTDB taxonomy): domain Bacteria; phylum Calditrichota; class Calditrichia; order Calditrichales; family J004; genus J004. The sequence continues at coordinate 2,440 of JALTKX010000052.1, forward strand.
CCGGTATTGATATTGATTGGGCTCGCTCCCGTCATAACCGGGCAGGGAAAATTTAAAATAGGCCGAGTTATGATTATAGGTAATGGGGTGATACATCCCGGAGCCGGAAGAAAGGTGATAGCTCCCGCCCTTGCGGTGTGCCCGCGCCATTCCCCCGTAAAGCTCCCTGCCGCCAAAGGATATTCTTCTCAGGGAAGTATGGTAGGGAATGGCGTGCCGCATGGGAACATGCGGATCGAAGCGGATGATGCCGTTTCCCAGGCCAAACCAGGTTGTACCGTCATCCTCCGTATATACGGCCTCTATCAGATTGTGGGCTATTCTGCCGAAAGTGGTATCATCATAATTAAAATAACCGTTTTTATCCTTCACCAAATAGAAGAGGCTGTCGCGGGAGCCGAGTAGAAGCTGCCCGTTATGGTTAAATATTTTCAGGTATAAACGCCGGCCCGCCGCCAGCCCCAGCCGGGTTGTATCCCTCACAAACCTGTCTGCCGTACTGTCGAAGGTCATCAGCCCCTGTTCCGTTAAAAAAATCATGCGCCGGTCATAGCGGAAGGAATTGTTGTTAAGCTCCGAGGGCAGCCCCTTACCCACGCCGTACCTTTGAACCTGGGCGGGAGCGGAAAACTTTTCATACCGCAGGCGGTAAAAACCCTTTTCGTAACTGGTCAACCATACATCGCCATTGGGTGCTTCATTAATGGAATAACTGCCCGAATGCCCGAGAAACGTTTTGGACAACAAGCTCAGGCCCCTTGCCGTTGAGGAATAGACATACAAAGTATCGAACCCGGAGAGATAAAAAATATCCGGTCTCCGATAGGAGCGGCGGACAGAGAAGAACTGACCTTCGAGAACTCTCTCGGGCTTTTCGTCTTTTAACTGATACAAGCCGTTATCTGCGGCGATAAACAGATGATCGTTAACATGTACCATGCCCCAGCACCAGGAACGTATTTCCTCATACTCCTGCAAACCGAAACGCCGGGCCAGATCGGGATTCAGCAGCTGATCCGGCGAAGCCTGACCCGAAACCTTGTAGAAACGGCCAAGCGTTGTCACGTAAATATCTCCGCGATATCTCTTTATGTCCGTTACGCCGGTGCGTATACCGATATCGGGGGTAATACTCATAAAAGCGGATGGATATTCCAGGCGCATAATACCTTCATTCAGGCCGACCCATAAACCGCCCTGACGGTCCCTGTACAAAACATTGGCACTCTGACTCATTAAATTGGACTGAATATCAAAATAGTAAACAAGCTGCCCCTCCTTATTTACCACCACAATGCCATAGGGATCGAGCAGCAGGGCAATCAGACCGTTGCTGAGGGCCTCCAGGTCAATGATTCGTATGTTTTTAAAATAGCGTCCGAGTTCCGTCTTTATTTCACGCACCGTACCCCGGGCATAGCTGTATAATTTGCCTGTAAAGGAACTGAAGTATACCGTTTTCCCGTCGTCGGGCGACTCGGTTTTTAACCAAAGATTCTCTTTTTTATAGGCGTCAAACGCATGGCTTAATGTCAGTCCATTTCCATTCCATTTATATATTCCCCGGTTATAATCCATAAAATAAAGGGAATCTCCAATGACATACATCGAGACAATATAGGCCGAATCAATGGCTATTTCCCGGGTATGTCCTTCGCTGTACCGGAACAGGGCGGAATCGGTACTGATGAATACGCTATTGCCAAGGGCCTGGATTTCATAAATGGAGCCGCGAAAGGACTTAAGGCTATCCGAAAGGTTCTGAAAGACCGGTTCGCCCTTTTCGTCCGCTGTTAAATAGCCGAAATAGCCCTGAGAGGCGGCATAGACATGGCCGCGGGAATCAACGGTAAGGCTGATAATATCCGTATTTTGCTCCGTGGGTATAAGCCGCCAGGTCGTCCCGTCAAACTCCAGAACGCCATAGCTGTTACCAAAATACATGATGCCGCGGTTATCCTGGACGATATCCCAGTTCTGCGGGCCGGCCTTATAGATTTTGCTGCTATAGGTTTTATAAAAGGGAATTCCCGTTTGCAGGGGTTGACCGGATAAAAACATCAGCAGGGTCAATTGAAAAAGATAAAAGTATTTCAAGCCGGCGTCTTCCTGATTTCCATATCTTTGTTGTGTCAAATGAGCTAAGATATTATCGGCATGGCGGGCCTGTTCTTTAAGGGGTTTACCCGTCTAAAATATTTAGAGTGATTTGTTCTTTTTACAAAGGCCTAAAGCAAAACAGCGAGGAAAAAGTTTTTTTTGACGGGTATATCGCCTCTTATATTTTAAAACAGATGTCCGTCGCTTTTTATTTCAATCTGAATTTTGTATTTTTATCTCTTGATAAACATCGTAAGGAATATACTCCATATTTTCAGGGGGCAGGGAGTAACGATGGATTTGGGAGTTAAAGAATCATGAGCCGCGGACAATCATACAACTCTCTGTTGTTGCTGGCAATGCTACTGCTTAGTGGCATGTTTGGCAACTGGCACAACCACGCCTACAGCCCAAACGAACCGGTTACCTGTCCGGCGGCCTTTCTGTCCCTTTCCCATCTGGCGGATAATCCCGAAAACAGCGCTCAACAACCGCCTGTCTTTTTTAGGCTTGAGTGTATTTTAAGCAACAGCCCGCACGTATTTAACGGTCAGTTTTTTCTTTCCCCCTCCTCCGGCCGGTCTCCTCCCGTTATCATTTCTTCCGTAACCATATAGACCTGTTGCAGGGAATGTCCTGTCCCGCGCGGCCGTAATGTCCGCACCGGGAGGTATATATTTTTCCTGAAGCAGGTCCCAACAGGATCAGGGCCGCCCCGCCGTGGGCGCGCCAAAAATATTTTTTTCAGGAGAAACCGATACCATGTATAGAACAATTTTAATTATACTGGCGCTTTTGTTGCAGTTACAGGCTCGTCCGGCAGGGCAGGATTCCCTTTCCCGACGACTGAAGCAACTGGAACAGGAAGTGGCGCTGCTAAAGGCCCGGCAGGAAGAAAATGAATTACAGAAACTACGGCAAGAGGCGGCACGGGTAGCGGAGCAAAAAGAGAGCCCCTCTGAAGAAAGTAAGGTTTTTAAAAGCGGCCAGCGTTCCCTGCAGGCCATCAATCCCGAAATAAGTTTCACGGGGGATAGCTATGGCCTGATCGTACCGGGCAACGATGGCGGGGAAGACCTAAAATCCGGTTTTGCCTACCGGGTGCTGGGCCTGCATGTGCAATCCGGGCTGGATCCCTTCAGTCTGGTTAAAGTGGCCCTGGAGTTCCGTCCCGATGAGGGGGTGGAACTGGGCGAGGTTTATGTCACCTGGGCGGATTTGGCACCGGGGCTCTCCCTGACGGCCGGAAAATTCCGTCAGCAGTTCGGCCTGCTTAACCGCTGGCATGTCCACTCTCTGGATCAATATGCTTTTCCCTTGGCCCTGACCACCCTGCTTGGGGAGGAGGGGCTGAACCAAAGCGGGATTTCACTGGACTGGACGACTGCCGCGCCATGGGCCGACGCCAATAACCTTACTCTTCAGTTCACCAACGGCAGTAATAGACAGTTGTTTGCCGGCGATGACTTTTCCTTTCCCGCCATACTGGCTCGCCTCGGCAATTATTACGATCTGAATGAAAATACCTATTTCGAACTGGGGCTGACAGGCATGGCCGGCGGTAATGCCGCCCATGGCAGTCTGGGAAGGGGAGAACAGCTTACTCTGCTTGCCGGCCTGGACCTTACCCTGGCCTGGGAGCCCGTGAACCGTGCCCGCTACAGCGGTTTTGTCTGGCGCTCGGAATTGTTTTATGTGGACAGGAATGACGCGGCGGAACGTATCCGGGCTTTGGGAGGCTACAGTTATGTGCAGTACCGTTTAAGCGAACGCTGGCAAACCGGTCTGCGTTTTGATATAACCCAGCCTTTTCAGGCCGCCAACAGCGGGGACTATCAATACCAGTGGGTACCTTATCTTACCTGGTGGCAGAGCCATTGGGCCCGCTTCCGGCTGGAGTATGCGACGGGCGGCGCTAAAAATATGACCGGGCCACCATCTCTGTTGCGCCTGCAGCTTACCTGGGCCATCGGGCCGCATAAACATGAACGCTATTGAGAAAGGATAGGGCTATGCGAAAACCATTATGGACACTTTTCCTCAGCTTTTTGCTGTTGCAACCGGCCATGGCCGCGAAAAAGATTTATGTTGTAACCACTTTGAGCACCTATGCCGATATTGCCGCCCGGGTGGGCGGAGATCGGGTTGAAACCCATGCCATCGTCCGCGGGAATCAGGACGCCCATTTTGTGCGTCCCAAACCCAGCTATGCCGTTATGCTGCAAAAGGCCGATCTGTTTGTCAGTACCGGTCTTGACCTGGAATTGTGGGCGCCAACGGTTGTCGACCGGGCCGGCAATCCTAAAATCCGTTCCGGCCAACCGGGCTATGTGGCCGCCTGGGACGGTATAAAACTTCTGGATAAACCCACGGTTCTTTCCCG
>JALTKX010000053.1 GCA_027006055.1 Calditrichia bacterium
AAATAAAGGAAGATACGGCGATAATGGTACCACCCAGTCCAAAGGGGATAACGCTGTCGAAAGCCTGTTGGGTAACCAGAATGCTGGTGATGTTGCCTTCCACGCCCGAACCGCGCCAGGCCTGGGTGAACTGATAGGCGCCCGTCAGAACGATGGTCAGCGTGGTCATGGTATTAACCAGAATAGTGTCGATAAAGACGCCGGTCATGGCGATAAAACCATTTTTAACCGGCTCATCGGAAGCGGAGGCCCCCTGGGCAATGGCCGCCGATCCCAGACCGGCCTCGTTGGAAAGCAGCCCGCGACTGACGCCGTTTTGTATAGCCATCCCCACCGTGGCCCCCAACAAGGGTTGCAAGCCAAAGGCAGACTTAAAGATCAAGGCATAAGCGGCGGGAATCTGATCCACATTGGCCAGGATAACCCACAGGGAAAAAAAGATATAAAAGATGATCATGGCCGGTACCAGTTTTTCGGAAACGCTGCCGATTTTTTTGATGCCGCCGATAATCACCATGCCCACCAACAGGGCGATAATGGCCCCGATAACATAATAATACATGGCCGGCGCCTGATCCCCGGAAACGCCGCCGTGCAGGTATTGGTTAAAGGTGTTGGCCAGAGAGGCGGTCATGCTGTTGGACTGGGCCATATTACCCGTGCCGATCAAACAGGCGATGACGCCAAACACGGCAAAGGCCGATCCCAGAATGTGCCCCAGTTTTTTATTTTTAAGACCGTTTTTCACATAGTACATCGGACCACCGGCCATGGTGCCGTTTTCAGCAACCTCGCGGTATTTGACCCCCAGAAAGCCCTCGGCATATTTGGTGGCCATGCCAAACAGACCGGCAATCCACATAAATACCGGCGCTCCCGGGCCGCCGATGGCAATGGCCGTGGCCACCCCGGCAATATTCCCGTTGCCCACCGTGGCCGCCAGCGCGGTCATCAGAGCCGCAAAGGGAGAGATATCCCCGTGGCCTTCATCGGAGCGCGATTCCTTGGAAAATATCAATTTTAGGGAATACCACAGCTTTGTGAATTGTAAGCCGCGGGTAACAAAAGTCAGCACAATACCCGTCACCAGCAGCAGACCGATCATACCCGGCCCCCACATAATATTATCCAGCCAGGTGGTGAAATTCAGAATCTTATCAAAAACAGTCATTATAACCTCTCAGCTCTCTGTTTAGAATATGTGGATGGTGTTTAATAACACCAGTAAAATTACAACCGGAATGACATAACGGATGATGAAACTCCATAGCCAACGTGTTTTTTTGAAAAAAGGCGCGCCCTGTTCGATCTCATCCGAGGCCTTATCAATACCCCATACCCAGCCGACAAAAATACTCAGCGATATGGCGCCCACCGCCAGGGCAATATCGCCAAAAAGGAAACTCATCTGGCTTAAAAAATCCGGCCCGGTATAGGACGCGGGTATCAGACCGAAGTTGGTAAAGAAATCACTGGCCCCCTGAGACAGCGCCGAGGGCACCCCCAGGAGAATGGTAAGACCGGCCACGCCCCAAACAATCTTTTTTCTGTCCACATTGTGGTCATCGATCATATAGGAAACCGGGACTTCCAGAAGGGATATGGTTGATGTAAGCGCCGCCACGGAGAGCAACACAAAAAAGAGTGAACCGACGATGAGCCCGCCGGGCATTTCCAAAAACAGCTCTGGTAAGATCACAAATACCAAGGCCGGACCGGCCGCCGGGTCTTTACCCATGGCAAACAGGGCGGGAAAAATAATCAGACCGGCAAACAGGGCTATCAGCGTATCAAATACAGCCACGCTCACCCCGGAAGTGACCAGATTGTCGTTTTTACTGAGATAGCTGCCGTAGGTGATCATGGTACCCATGCCCAGGCTCAGCGAGAAAAAAGCCTGCCCCAGGGCTGCTAAAAGGGTGCGACCGGTGATTTTGGAAAAATCGGGTTTCAGATAAAATTCAAGACCTTTGGAAGCGCCGTCCAGAGTTAAGGAATAAATCACCAGACTCAGCAACAAAATAAAAAAAATGGGCATCAGAATTTTTGACCATTTTTCAATGCCTTCGGAAACGCCCTTTTGCACAATCAGCGTGGTAATTACCACAAAAAGGACAAAAAGCAGAATTTCGCCTCCCGGGTCCGCCACAAAGGCGCTAAAGTCGCCCACATTCCCGGTAAACATTTTATAAATATAGGCCACCGTCCATCCGGCGATTACCGCATAGAAAGAGAGTATACCCACGCCGGTTACCACTCCAAGAAAGCCGGCCAGGCGCCAAAAACTTTTGGGACGTATTTTATTTATGGCGCCCACGGGATTTTTTTGCGTGGCCCTTCCCAGGGAGAGCTCGGCAAACATATAGGGCAAGCCGATAAGGATGACAAACAGAACGTAAAAAAAGACAAAGGCCCCGCCGCCATTTTCACCCACAACATAGGGGAAGCGCCATATATTTCCCAGGCCGATAGCCGAACCGGCGGCGGCCATAATAAAACCGATCTTAGAATTCCATTGGCCTCGTGGTGCACTCATGGACAGATATCCTCCTCTATGAAGCTGGTAAGTGAGTTTGCCTGGCAGTTGGAAACTTGCCATGTAAAGATTAGAATATAAATAAAAATACAAATAATTAAAATGTAACTTAGGGAAACGGCGGTTTTTATTAAAGAATTGTCAAAATAAATGACAATTTTCCGTTATCAGGCAGGATTCAAACAATAATACCCGGTATTGTGACCATACCGGGTATCGTACTATTTTGTGGTCATGGTAAACACGCCGTCCCACTCGGGGCCGGGATCATTTAACTTAAATTCCAGGCATCGCTTGCGATATAATTTGGAAGGTGTGTCATCTTCCCGGAGGGAAAGACAGTATTCAAAAAACTCTATCGCCTCATTCCAGGAGCGTTTACGGTAGGCTTCTATACCGCGCTGATAAACCGCCAACATTTCCAGATATGTGGAGTCCAGTGTCTGACCGCGCTCGGCGATCAGCTCAAACACTTCAATGGGCTGCTCCTTGCCTTTCACCCGGATAAGATCGAGCGGACGGGTGTAAAAATCATTTTTCACATAGGCATTGGTAAACTCGCTGATCATGATAAAGGTGCCGTATTGCTTATTGGCCCCCTCCAACCGGGAAGCAAGATTGACATGGTCGCCCATCACGGTATAATCGAAAACGGTTTGCGAACCCATATTACCCACAATCATTTCACCGGTATTGATGCCGATGCGCGCCTCCAGTTGCGGACGGCCTTCCTTTTTCCATTGCTTTCGCATTTCAACCAGTTTTTCCTGCATGCGCAAAGCCACGCGGCACGCTACCTGCGGATGATCGTCAAAGGGCACGGGCACGCCAAACTCGGCCATAATGGCATCGCCTTCGTATTTATCGATGATACCGTTGTGATCCAGTACGATATTGGTCATGGCCGTCAGATATTCATTCAATAAAACCACCAGTTCGGCGGGGGTCAGCTTTTCGGAAATGCTGGTAAAGCCGGCCACGTCGGAAAACATAACCGATACAACCCGTTCCTCGCCGCCCAGTTGCAGTTTTTCGGGATTGGCCACGATATCCTGAACCACCTTTTCCGGCACATACTGGGCAAAGGCGCCGCGCAGCATGCGTTTTTCCTGCTGTGTTTGCAAGTAGTGATAGAGAATATGCCCCATGTAGGCAAAACCGACCACCAGGGTGGGAAAGACCATCTCAATAACCATATTGTAACCGGAAAACAGATAGATGGCTCCGACAACAAAACCGGCAAAACCGGCAAGGACGGCCGCCGCCGACCACAGGGTGGGCAGAAAGCGCGTGGCAAAAAAGGTTATCAGCAGAGCCAGCAAAATATTGCCGATGGTCAACGCATCCGGCACGCGGCGCAGAAAACGGTTCTGCAACATGGTCAGCAGCGCGTTGGCGTGGATTTCCACCCCGGGCATCTCCACCTTGGCCGATATGCTGTCATTGCCCGCCGCGTCCAGAAAAGGCGTCGGAAAATTATCATGAAGCTCCTGCATGGTGGAACCGATCAAGACGATCTTATCCTTGAGCAGGCCGGAATATTTTAAGCCCGGGCTGATACCAAACTCAGGATCGCCCGGATCATCAAAAGTATCCAGGTCAAAATCCTCCAGCAGATCAAAATCCTCGGTATCCAGAACATTGTCAAACGAGTAATTGGGGAAGGAATAGGCCGGGCCGATAAAATTGATTAACATGCTGTTGACGTCATACTTGGGGATGGTCAAACTTCCCAAATGAAAACCGCTCTCATCCATGCTCAGGGTAGCGCTGTCCTGCTCCGTGTATATCTGGTACAGCGTTGCGGCGAAGGAGTTGTACAAAGAGTCATTGTAGACATCGCCCACGATATAGCGGCGATAGAACCCATCCAGATCCGATTCCAGGGAAACCAGCCCCCAATGGGATTTTTGCGTGATAAATTTTTCATATGGCGGAAAGATCATGTTACTGAAAGACTTTTGCTCAAAGGTTCGCGCAATTTTTCCGGCCAGAACAATATTATCATATTTCTTAAGAACTTCGCGGAGTTGATCGTCTTCCCTGGCGCCATATTTATCCGGTTGATCAAATATTACGTCCACGCCGATCGCCTTAACGCCGGCCTCGTTCAGATTGCGTAAAACATGGGCAAAGTAGGAGCGCGGCCAGGGCCAGCGATGAGGGGTGGACTCATCGGACTGATCATCTATTTTAAGGATAACAATGGGATTATCCTCAACCGATAACGGGCCGCGCAGCCCGAAACGCATATCAAGGGATTTTAGCTCCAGGGTCTGAAAAGAAGTGGTGTTGGCCAGCATGAGGGCCGCCAACACCGAAACAATACTTATCCCCAGAACAATCAGCCACTCGGGCATTTTTTTGGATTTTTCCATAGAGACCTAAAAAGTTAAATCATAACGGGCATTAACAATGGTATCCTTCCAGTCCACACCTGCCAGGTCGCTATAATCGATATAATCAAGGCGAAGCGAGAGGGCTCCCATCTTTTCCGAACGGGCATATATTCCGGCCGAATAGTTCAGACGGTTATAGTCCTGAACGCCACCGCTGATTTGCTGAAAGATGACATTGGCAAAGGGCTTAATGTTCATACCCCGGGCCACACCCTTAAACTGATACTCCACGCCTCCGTCAAAACGGGTGATGTTTTGGATGGTGGCCGTGCTGCCCGCGCCAAATTCACTCTTCGTCTGGCTGTAGCCAAAGCGGGTAACCAACGGAAAGGGATAGCTGTTGCGCAGACCGAGGCTTATCACGTTAAAGGAAGAGCGGTTGTTAAGGGAAACCTTATCATCACGCGCAAAATTGGAAAAGCTGAGCGTGGCGGTATTGCCCAAAGCGCCCGTATCAAAGGAATAGCTGGAGGAAACCCCTATGCGTTGCGTGCTGTTATCTTCCGGATAGAGCGCGCTGTTGGTGGTATCCGCGCTGTTGCTGCGGTTTTGATTGCCAAAACTCAGCGTCAGGCTGGGCAGGTTGGAATTGGGGAAGTAAGAAAGCGTCGCCCCAAAATCCTGATTGGCGGTTTCCGCCCCTTTTTGGGAAAGGTTATCGGTATAGGAATTAAAATAGAGATTCAGAAAAACCTGATTGTTTATCAGCCGTACATTATCCGAAGCATAAAAACCGCGCAGCCCTTTTAGCAGATAGGGATTACCCGGCGTGGTATAATCGGCGTCTATGGATTTATAGGATAAACGCAAGAGGTGATTAAAATAGCTGAAATAGGCATCCACCTGCATGGCCAGGCTGGGAATCGGCGCCAGCCCCTGGGAGAGGGTTAACAAACCGCTGGACTCCAGCAGGTCCGCCATGGATTTGGCCGAGGCCGGTAAATTGTATTGCTTGGCCAGGGTATCAAAATCCACCTTGCCCCGGGCATTCTTATTGGCAATACTGGCCTGCATACTGCTTTTAACGCGGATACGGTTATTATCAAGATTCAGGCTTAGCGAGGTACCCATCACCAGGGATTCCCGGGGATTAGCCCCATATACAATGGAGCCGGGGTCTTCCTTGCCATTGATCAGATTCAACCCCCAGCTGACATAACGACCAAAATTAAAAACGGGACGAACCGATAAAAAGGTTTCTTTAAATGTGCCGTAGCGGGTGATGGTGGTATCTCCGCCCGTTATGGTCGCCTGACCTTCCACGGCCGATGCGGTGGTTCCCATACTGACGTCCAGATCAAACCAGGCGCTTTTTAGACCGCCTGAAAAACCCAGCACGCGACGGTTCCAAAAGGTAAGCGGATCGTAGTTGCCGGAGAAATCCCCGCCTTTAAGGTACAAGCGGGTACGGGAAGAAAAATTGTAGGCCATCAGGGCCGAATAGCGCGTGGCATTTTGGGCGCTGTACCCGGGCGTGGAGTTATATTGCAGGCGCAGGCCGATATCCAGATCCTTATAGGAGCCGTCAAAGTTCAGTCCGGCGCGTATATAATTATCCTGAACCCTGGCAATATCCTGAAAGCGGTTATCAAAATAGATATTTGTCCGGGAAGAAAAAGCGGCTTCGGTGGCAATACTGGAACTCACGCGGAATGACCACTCTTTTTTGCCCAACAGATTGCCCGAACTGTCAAATATTTTAAACTCCACGTTGTGATTCCCCGTGCGCATGCGCCGCGGCACCAACATATAGAGATCGCCGTCCCTTTCCAGGAGCTGCGACACATTGACGCCATCGATCAGAAAACGTGTCCGCGCCGCGTCTATATCCAGATTTTCATCGGGAACGGAAACGGCAATCAACAATTCATCCTGCGGCACCACATCCGCCGGTTCCGGGCTTAGAATCAAAATTTCGGCCCCGGACTGATTGTAGCCGCCGCTTTCACCGGCAATCAACTCAAAATTGAACGGATTCTGTTCGGGGTCCACGGCCGGATAGAAATAAACCTCGCCGCTGTAGGATTGCATGGCCAGATAATATTCCACCCGTCCGGGTTGTAGCTTTTGCGTGTTGATATCGGTGCTCAGGTTGTACCCTTCCTGGCGCATGACCACGGACTGATAGTCCATTTCTCCTTTTTCCCGGTAAAAAAGACGCGCCTCGTAAACATCCTGATCAAAGGAAACCAGGTTAAACTCAATATGCGCTTTTTCACCAATCACAACGGATTGAATACTATTATGCAGGAACATGGGCTCTCCGGCAAACACTAACGTGGCCAGAAAGAGAACTATCATTCCCGCGCTTTTAATAAACCTTAATCGCATTTCTACCCCCCGGGGCTATTATTCGGATTTTTTCACCTTAAATTTCAACACCTTGCGGTTACCCTCGGCGTCTTCAAACTCCATTTCAAACTCATCGGGCGCGTCACCATCTTCATTAAATCCCGGTTTTTCCCCCGCCTTGGTTTTGCGTACCAGCGGCTTACTGTTTTTGGAAGTAACGATACCGGTTTCACCGCTATGCAACAGGGCCACGCCGGAATCGTTGGCCAATTCCACAACGCCCTCTTCTCCAAAATACATGGTTTTTCCCTTAAACTCCTGCACCGTCCAGAAGCGGGTGCCCTTAACGGACGCCACGGACGTGGGCGTGGTTACCCGAAAACGGCTGCGCTGTTTTGTAATACTGGCAAATATAGAACCGAACTCCACAAAAATATTCTTGGCCACGGAGCTTTTTTCCTTTTTGGCGCTGATCTGGCAGTTGGAGTTGGGACGGATACGCAGCAAACTGTTATCATCGATAAACTTTATGGCCACGCGGCCTTTTTTACCGGTGGTTATTTTATCGCCGTCGTTTAAACGCGTGCCGCGGCGCGCCTTAACGGACTTTCCCGTTGTTTTATTTTTTACGGTCACCTGGCCCTTGGCCTTTATAACAATGGCCACGGGCTTGGCCTGCAGGGCAAAGGCCACGCCTATCAGAGAAATAAGCAAAAGCATTTTTAATGATTTCTTTTTCATAACAGCTCCTTAACGCAAAATTAAATCTGTGATCGTGTGCGATTTATCCCGGTATTTTTCCAGTAAATTATACAGCTCTTCCACGGTAATCACCGAGCCGTTTACACGAACCGACTTCATGTTGTAGTTACTCAGGTTGCGGATCAGGTCTTCCGCGTTGTCGCCCAGCAACTGCCGCAGAAGGTCTTCAAACTCTTCCTTGGCAATATTGGTGGTTGTTTCAACCTTGGCCGGGTCCACATAGGTAAATTCCCACACCTCACTGATCACTTCGTTTTCACCCGAGGATGTTTGAATAAAGGATTTAACCAGCCATACATAGGTTTCGCCAAACTGCAGGGGATAGGCTCCGGCAACCGGATATTGCACCGCCAGATTTTGCAGACGGGGCGATTCATAGATGGGCACGGAGTTCAGGATATCGTCTATGGTGCTCAGCTCTTCCTGTTTTTTGAAAACAAGCAGTTGGTAATCCCCGCTGTTTCCGTTCCATTGAAAGATGGGATTATTGGTGTATACCTTATAAACACCGCCGCTGTTTAAAGGAAAACCCGGTGAAACCAGATTGATCAGCGTGGGGTTTTGTATGGCAAAGGAGCGCTCTGTTTGTATTTCCTGGGGTTGGCCGCCTTCCGGCGTATAGTTAACCCGCAGCAGTAACTGATAAAGGCCCACCGGCAACTGGCTGGTGGCCAGAATCTCGTTTTGAATATCATCAGCCACGTCTTCCACGCCGCTTTCCTCAATGCGAATCTGCAGTATTTCACCGGATTGCAGTCCCCGGATAGCCTTTCCCTGTGAAAGGTCTATATTGGTAACACTCCAGGTTTCCGCTCCGGCCGGCATGCTAAACGGTTGCGTTTTTACAAAGGCCACCGATTTTCCGTCCAGCAAAAAATCGAAGCGCATAACCGCATCCGTAACCGCTCCGGGTGTTTTGCTTACCGTAACCACAAAAAGCTCTTCCGTGGCCCCTACCTGTAAAAAATCAAAATCAGCCAGATAAATGGACTGATATTGCGATATGCCCTTGTCTTCAATGCTTACCGAGACAACGCTTGTCTGGGCGCCCACCAGGGCCGTCAGGATAAAAATAGCAAACACTATTTTACTATAAAGATACTGTTTCATAAAACTTCCTCCACTATGTGCATGGATCAAAGCAACTCAATATTCATGACCGCTGCCTTGACAGGACGCACATTATAAGCTGTTGTGAGGCTCGTCGCCTGATTTTGTGACCGTCAATAATTTACCAATGTATAAATAAAAACATGTACCGATGACTCCGGCCGGGTGCCTCCTTACTATTTCAGCAAATCCGCCGGGCGTCCGTTGCCCTTTATCGCGATGATAAAAGCAACAAGCAGATTCCGGCCTCGCTGACCAATCAAACTATATCTGAGCGGTAAAAATTTCCGTAACTATATTAGATACGAGTGAGATAAAACTTTCTTTAACTTTTTTTGCGGTTATCGTCACCTCTTCATGGGTCAACTTTTCCGTGCTGATACCGGTGGCATAATTGGTAAGGCAGGATATGCCAACGGTTTTAAGACCAAGCGTATTGGCCATAATCACCTCGGGAACTGTGGACATACTGGCCGCGTCACCCCCCATTTTACGGATCATGGCCACTTCCGCGGCAGACTCATAAGCCGGGCCGGACGAGACCCATAAAACGCCCCTCCTCAAAGGTATGCCCCTGTTCAGGGCAAGCTGCTCTATATCCGAAGTCAGCTCCGAAGAGTAGGGGTTGGACATATCTGTAAAACGGGCCGAGCCACGCAGGGGATTATCAAATAAAAAATTCACATGGTCATCGATAAGCATCAGATCGCCGGGCTTAAAGCGGGGGTTTACGCTACCGGCCGCATTGGTCACCAACAGATGGGGGATACCCAGGGCAGCGATTATTTCCACAACAAAGCTGACCCTGCTTATTTCATAACCTTCGTAAAAATGGGTACGACCCTGAACCGCCATCAGGGGCACGCCCTTATGGCGGCCAAAAACCAGAAAGCCCTTATGGCCTTCCACCGTGGAGCGCGGGTATCCGGGGATATCCGAGGTGGCTATTCGAACGCTGTCATCAAAAGTATCGGCAAAATCCCCCAATCCGCTACCCAAAATAAGCGCGGCGCGGGCTTGAAGGTCAATCCGTTCTTTTATATAGTCGATAGCTTTTTTTAATTCAGGCTGCATCATTTTTCTCACGAATTAGTTGTATAAAAACCCGGGCATACATAACCAGGGATACTATCAGCGCAACGATTACCACATATATAAAATAATCGAACCCTTGCCGGAAACCAAGCAGAAAAAGCAGAATGGCAAAGGCAATAACAGCCACGCTGACTTTCCCGGGGAGGTTGGAGGGCGTAATCTTTTTCTCCTTATCATAAATAAAAATGGCCCCGATCAGAATCAGTATGTCCCGTAAGACAATCACCACCGTCAACCACAGTGGAAACCCCTGATATAGATAAAGGGCGATAACCATGCCCCCCACGGAGACCTTATCGGCCAGCGGGTCCAGTATTTTCCCCAAATCGGATATCTGGTTCCAGCGCCGGGCCAGAAAACCATCCAGCCAGTCCGTGAACATGGCCACGGTCGCCAACCAAAGCACCAGATCGTTCCGTTGCTCCTTTATCATAAAAAATGCGGGTATGATAAAGAAGATGCGGATAAAGCTCAGCAGATTGGACAGGGTACGGTTTTCTTTTTTTATCATTTCCAACTTATCTTATAGGGTACAATAAGCAAGGTTCTGTTTTGATACTCGTTTATCAGCTTTTCCAAGGGACTTTGCCACAGGGTCAACAGGTTCCCGGCCCTGGACATAAATGAAAAGAGCTCGGCGAACAGCTTTTTTTCCCTCGGAAAATATACCAGGCGCACGGAGGTTGCCTCCGGTATGCCGGCGCTTTCCTTGGCCAGGGCCACCGCCGTGTAAAAATTGCCCGTCATGTCAAGCAGCCCTTTTTCATGCCCCTCTTTCCCGCTCCAGACACGCCCCTGAGCTACTTTATCGGCCTGTTCATAGCCGAGCTTACGATGCGTGGCCGTTAATTGAACGAAATATTTATAAAAACGATCGATCAGACCCTGCATGATGCGTCTCTCCGAGGCGCTCCACCGGCTGTTTGTGGAGAACAGGGAGGCATTCTCGCCACGCGTAATTTGGTCTATCCCGACGCCTATTTTGTTATTGAGGCCCTTAAGATTAAACTTTCCGGCAAAAACGCCAATGGAGCCCACAAGGCTTAGGGGATTGGCAATGATGGTATCGGCGGCCAGGGCCACGTAGTAGCCGCCGGAAGCGCCATAATCGCCTATGGTGGCTATGACCGGCTTTTTCTCCGCCGCCTGCCGCACGGCCTCGTAAATGGCGTCGGAGTGTATGGCCGAGCCACCGGGACTGTCTATGCGTAAAATAATCGCCGCCGTGGAGCGTGAATCGGCCGCTTTGTTGATGTCACGGATGATGTCATCGCTGCCGGCCACCGTGCCCAAAAAGGGGTCGTCACTGTTGGCGCCGCCGGCAATTACGCCCTGTATTTCGATAACGGCAATACGTTTTTTATTGCGGATGCCCAGCGAACTGACCGGTATGCGCGCGTAGTTGCGCGCGGAAATCTTTTCCCAGCCCCGCTGTTTAAAACGCTCTTCCAAAACCCGAAGGGCGCGCGCCCGGTCTATTAAGCCGGCCTCTTCCGCCATGCGCCCCGTAAAACCGCTGGTTTGATCGATCAGTTCACGCACCTTTTTGGGGGCCATGCCCCGGGAATTGGAAATCATGGTGATGATGGCCTCAAACATTTGATCCAGAAGGCGGTTCATCACCTCCTTTTGCGCCCCGGAAGCCCTGGCGCGGGTATACTGTTCGGGCGCGGTTTTATAAGTGCCCGCATGCACATATTCCGCCTCAACGCCAATTTTACCCAGCAGATCTTTATAGTGACTGATTTCGCTGCTGATACCGGTTAAAAAGAGATTGGCGGTAACGGGCATGAAAACGGAATCACAGGCGGCGGCCAGCAGATAGTCCCGCGTAAAACCCATGGGCAGTTGCGCGTAGATTTTTTTCCCGCTTTCGCGATAGCGGGCGATGGCGTCGCGCAGTTCCTCAAGCTGAGCCATGCCCAGTTGCGGAAAGTTGAAGTAGAGCACGGTTGCCTTTATCCGTTCATCCACGGCGGCCTTTTCCAGTACATCCCTTAGGGATTGCAGACTCAACGGCCGGGATTCGGTCAGCTCCTGCAAGGGGTCCGA
Source organism: Calditrichia bacterium (assembly GCA_027006055.1). Classification (GTDB taxonomy): domain Bacteria; phylum Calditrichota; class Calditrichia; order Calditrichales; family J004; genus J004. The sequence continues at coordinate 12,247 of JALTKX010000053.1, forward strand.
AGGGGCAAAGTCCGGCAGGGTGCCGGAAAGGGAGATGTTCAGAAAAGCCTCGTCCGGCACAACCGGTTCCGTGGAGGCCAGCGAGGAGATAACCAGAAAAAGCATCAGGAATAAAATGACAAAGCCGGAAACCAGTACCAGCAGATATTTTAAAAACGACTTCATTAAAACCTCAGTCCTATAAAAGGCCGATAAGCACACCGGCGATGGTAGCGGTCATAAAGGTGGCCAGGGTACCGCCCAGCACGGCCTTTAGCCCCATTTTGGCAATATCGGAACGACGCCTCGGCGCAATACCGCCAATGCCTCCTATCTGAATGGCAATGGACGAAAAATTGGCAAAGCCGCACAAGGCGTAGGTTGAAATGATAATGGCCTTTTCGCTCAGCGCGCCCGTCGGTATTATACGGGATAAATCGAGATAAGCAATAAATTCGTTGATAACCATCTTTTCGCCGATCAGCGAGCCGACGGTTACGGCGTCGTTCCAGGGCACGCCGATCAGCCAGGCGATGGGGCTGAGAAGATAGCCCAGCAGCACCTGCAGGGTTACCGGGCCGCCGGCGGCGGTGGTAATACCCATCATGTCCGTAATCACCGAGGTAAGAATAAAATTAACCATGGCGATCAGGGCGATAAAGGCCAGCAGCATGCCGGCCACATTCAGGGCCAGTTGCAGGCCGTCCCCCGCTCCGGTGGCGGCGGCTTCTATAACATTGGAGTTGGTTTTTTCGATATTGACCTTTACCTCGCCCATGGTTTTCGAGGTTTCCGTTTCCGGCACCAGTATTTTGGCGATGACGATTGTGGCCGGAGCAGCCATAATACTGGCCGAGAGCAGGTGCTTGGCATAAAAAAGCTGTTGCGCCGGATCGGAACCGCCCAGCAGCCCCACATAGGCCGCCAGCACGCCGCCGGCGATGGTGGCCATCCCGCCTATCATTAAGGTCAGCAATTCGGAACGGGTCATGGGGTCCACATAGGGCCTGACCACCAGAGGCGCCTCGGTCTGTCCGATAAAAACGTTCGCCGCCACCGAGATCGATTCGGCGCCGCTGATCTTTAATAACTTAGCCATGACCCAGGCCATACCCTGTACAATTTTTTGCATAATGCCCAGATGATACAACACGGACATCAATGAGGAAAAAAATATGATGGTCGGCAAAACCTGAAAGGCGAAAATAAAACCAATCCCCCGCGATTGCAGTTCGGGTGAAAAGGCTTCGCCAAATTTTCCCTGATCGGCCAGAGCGCCAAAAACAAAGGCCGAGCCTTCGTTGGTAAAGGAAATAATTTTTACAAAAACCTGCCCGATGGCGTTAAAAACGCGCTCTCCCCAGGGAATGTGAATAACAAAGATGGCAAATACAATCTGCATGGCCAGGCCCATGGCCACCTGCTGCCATTTTATCGCGCCGCGATTGTTGGAGAATAAAAAGGCTATGCCCACCAGGGTAAACAGGCCGAAGAATCCAAAAAGAATATCATAAACAGTAGCGCTCATTTTTTCACCTCATCCTTTGGGGGTTCAAAACAGTTCCGGCAACGGGCTTCATAAATCTCCGACGCGCCAATAACCACTTTACGCTTGTCATCCGAAATGCGTTGTGTGTGATTGGCGGGATTTCCGCATAAAACACAAATCGCATGGGTCTTGGTAATATATTCGGCAACGGCCAGCAGTTCGGGAATGGGGTCAAAGGGAACGCCGCGATAGTCCTGATCCAAACCGGCAACGATAACGCGCTTGCCCATATTGGCCAGGGTCTGGCACACCTTAACCAGTCCCTTGCCCAAAAACTGGGCTTCATCTATACCCACCACCTGGGCCTCAAGCGCATAGTCAAGTATCTGTTTCGGATTTTTTATAACATGGGAGGGTATTTTTTGTTGATCGTGAGATACAATCTCCGATTCGCTATAACGCTTATCTATTTCCGGCTTAAACAGTTCAATTTTTTGCCGGGCAATCATGGCCCGACGCATGCGGCGGATCAGTTCCTCGGTTTTTCCGCTAAACATGCTGCCACAGATCACTTCAATCCAACCGGTATGCTGTTTGAGGATATTCATCTTGGGGGCTAATTCCTTTTAGTTTTTGCAAGTAGGTACTTTATTTTTGTAGAGATAACATCGATGGCCACGGTATTTTTTCCACCGCGGGGAATAATGAGATCGGCATGGCGCTTTGACGGCTCGATAAACTGAAAGTACATGGGCCGCACGGTTTCCATATATTGATTGATTACCGAATCCACGGAACGGCCCCGCTCGGCAATATCGCGTTTTAACCGTCGTATAAAACAGATATCCGGCGCGGTGTCCACAAATATCTTTATATCCATCAACTCTCTCAGCCGCGGATCATTAAGGATCAGAATGCCTTCAAGCACGATAATCGTTTGCGGCTCCACGGTCTGGGTTTCGCTGGAACGGCTGTGGGTTTTATAATCATACACCGGATGAGAGATACTTTTTCCGTGCAAAAGGTCATGCATCTGTTCATATAACAGGTCATGGTCAAAGGCATCCGGATGGTCAAAGTTGCGACCGGTGCGTTCATCATAGGGAATATGCGACAGGTCTTTATAGTAGGAGTCTTCCTGGATCATGGTTACACTGCTGGAAACAAGCTGATCCATAATCGTACGCGCGATTAGCGTTTTCCCGGAACCCGATGCTCCGGAAATACCAATAAGTATACCTTTTTTCATAAGCTTTTTAATTGTGAGTCATCAAATGCGTGTGGTAAAAGTTCCCTAAGGGAATATTTTTTAAATTCCTTGCCGTTGGTTAAATAAACATCGAGTTCCGGCGCATAATCATACAGTAACTGGCGGCATGCCCCGCAGGGGGGACAAAAGTCCATCTTTTCCGCGTATATTGAAATGGCTTTAAAACGGGTGGTCCCCTCTGAAAGCGCTTTTACCAATGCCACCCGTTCCGCGCATAAGGTTAGGCTATAGGAGCTGCTTTCCACATTGCTTCCGCGAAAAATCTCCCCGGAATCGGATAACAAAGCGGCGCCCACCCTAAAATGCGAATACTTCGCCTGCGCGTGGTTTACAGCCTGCCTGGCTGTTTCGTTGAGTTCTTTTATCGTTTCCTGATTTATATCATCCACGTCCTTATACCTTTCCCGTTAGAACGGCAGATCATCTTCCTCATCGGTCGGCGCGGCAGCGGGAGGATTGGAGGCCGGCTTTTTCTCCGCGGCCGGAGCGGGAGCGGAATACGAGGAGTCTTGCTCATCACCCCTGGAACCCACCAATTGCATATTAGCAGCTACTATTTCCGTCCTGTAACGCTTTTGTCCCTTGTCATCTTCCCAGCTTGAGGTTTGAATACGCCCCTCAACAAATACCAGCTTACCTTTTTTAAGGTACTCTCCCGCTACCTCGGCGGTTTTACCGAACGTCAGAATATTGTGCCACTCGGTCTTTTCTTCCCATTCGCCATCCTTGTTTTTCTGACGATGGTTGGTAGCCAGTGAAAAAGTGGCAATGGCTGTTCCACTCGGAGCGTAGCGCATTTCCGGGTCTTTGCCCAAACGCCCCAAAAGGATAACCTTATTTACCGTACCTCTTGACATATCTGCCTCCTTAATATTGGTGAAACAAAAAAACCCCGGAGTGATTACCCCGAGGTTTTAAATTAATCAAAAACATCTAAAAACAAAAACGAATAAGCAATTGTTTTAGTTGTTAATGTATTAACACTTTATCGATTGCATAGACGGTAAATACTATTGCCCGTCTTTCTTTTTCTTGTCCTTGGGGAGTCCCGGAGGAGGAAAACCGATCAACAGCGAATAGGTATGACCACTTTTTGGGGTAATGGTCGTTTGAGCGGTATTGATTACCGCCATCGCTATGGTCAGGGTAAATACAAATGCGACGACAAGTGCAGCTAGCTTCTTCATCATATCTCCTTTCGTTTAGATGAATTAAGAAGTTCTTTTGGGATTTACTTGGGAACCCGTACCACAACCGATGTGTCATATCAGTGGATGTGGAAAATAGCTACTTGTCTGAGTCCGTTCAGGTGGGGTTTTATCCGTAAATATATCGTGAGCTAAGTCGGATGTCTGTAAATATAAGAGGAATCTATCAAAATGCAAGAACAGATGTAAAACAATTTGATATTTTTGTATATTTTTAAGTGCCGAAATGATCGCCGTCACACAAAAAACGGTATTTCCGGCCGTAATCCTTCATACCATGAAGCGGAAAGAAGCTGTCAGGAGGAGAAATTCTCCAATTGGGCGGAACGCTCGGCCATGTTCAGGGCCTGGATCAACTCATCCAGATCGCCCTCCATCACCCTGTCCAGCTTATAAAGGGTAAGGTTAATACGGTGGTCGGTTACACGCCCCTGAGGATAGTTGTAGGTACGTATTTTGGCGCTGCGATCGCCACTGCCCACCATGGACTTACGCTGCCGGGCCACCTGTTCCCGCTGTTCGGAAAGAGCCATATCCATCAGCCTGCTGCGCAGAACCTTTAAAGCCTTGGTTTTATTTTTCAACTGGGACTTTTCATCCTGGCAACTGACAACAATACCTGTCGGCACATGGGTAATGCGCACGGCGGAGTCGGTAGTATTCACGCTTTGCCCGCCGGGCCCGCTGGAGCGGAAGACGTCGATGCGCAGTTCATTGGGATCAAGCTCCACATCCACATCCTCGGCCTCGGGCAGCACCACCACCGATACGGCGGAGGTATGGATACGGCCCTGGGTTTCGGTATCCGGCACCCGTTGAACCCGGTGAACGCCGCTTTCAAATTTCAGCGTGCCATAGGCATTCTCCCCCTCAAGGGAAACGATAATCTCCTTAAAGCCGCCGCGTTCGGATGGATTGGAACTCATAATATCGGTTTTAAAGCCATTTTGTTCGCAAAACTTGCTATACATACGGTAAAGATCACCGGCAAAAATCGCCGCTTCGTCCCCACCGGTTCCGGCACGGATTTCCATGATGGCATTTTTATGATCCTCGGGGTCCCTGGGCAACAGAAGCACCTTCAGTTCCTCTTCATACTGAGCCAGCTTTTTCTCCAGCTCCTCAAGTTCCATCTCGGCCATTTCCACCAGTTCCGGGTCTTCCGCCTCGGCGATGATTTCCTTATTGCCCTCATATTCGGCCAATACCTTCAGATAGGGATCGCCCACATCCAGAATTTTGGATAGGTCACTGTGCTCGCGGCTCAAATCACGGAATCGCCGGGGGTCTTTATGCACATCCGGCTGGGAAAGGGCTTCATTCAATTCGTGCCTTTTTTGCTGTAAGGCGATAATTTTATCTTTCATGGCTGTAAGGGGTTTGGCGTTGGCGGAAACAAAAAACGGAATGACAAAGGGCCATTCCGCTCAAAATTAAAATCGAAAAAAATATTAGCGATTATACTTTCTTCTGAATTTCTCAACACGACCGGCGGAGTCTACCAGCATTTGCTTACCGGTAAAAAACGGGTGCGAGGCGCTTGATATTTCCACCTTGATCAGTGGATACTCGTTACCATCTTCCCATTTAATTTTTTCACTTGAGGTCGCCGTTGAGCGGGTTAAAAAGGCAAAATCCGAGGATGTGTCCTTATAAACCACATAGTCATATTTTGGATGAATATTTGCTTTCATTAAATCCTCCGTTGTCAATAGCCTTGGAATATAGCTTTTTTTTGGGGCATATTCAAGGCTTAAAAATCATTCTCCGTAAAATCTCACCGGACGGGGCCTCAGGAGTTCATGGAACGCAGAAAATCCCGGTTGCTTTTGGTCTCGCGCATCTTATCCAGTAAAAACTCCATGCCTTCGATCACATTCATCTCATTCAGGAATTTACGCAGCACCCAAATACGGGAAAGCTCCTCGCGCGAGAGCAGCAGCTCCTCCTTACGGGTACCGGATTTGTTTATATCTATGGCCGGGAAAATACGGCGATCGGACAGACGGCGATCCAGCACCAGTTCCATATTACCCGTACCCTTAAATTCTTCAAAGATAACTTCATCCATCCGCGAGCCGGTATCGATTAGCGCCGTGGCGATGATGGTCAGACTGCCGCCTTCTTCAATGTTCCGGGCGCTGCCGAAAAAACGCTTGGGCTTTTGCAGGGCATTGGAGTCCACACCACCGGAAAGTATTTTACCGCTGTGCGGGATAACGGTGTTATGCGCGCGGGCCAGGCGTGTTACACTGTCCAGAAGAATGACAACATCCTTATTATATTCCACCAGGCGCTTTGCTTTTTCCAGCACCATTTCAGCCACCTGCACGTGCCGTTCAGCCGGTTCGTCGAAGGTAGAGCTGATCACCTCGGCATCCACCGAACGCTCCATATCGGTTACCTCTTCGGGACGTTCGTCAATCAGAAGAACCATCAATTCCACTTCGGGATGGTTGCGTGAAATGGCATTGGCAATTTTTTGCATCAGGATGGTTTTACCGGTGCGCGGCTGCGCCACAATTAGGCCGCGCTGTCCCTTACCCAGGGGCGTCAGCAAATTCATTACGCGCATGGAGTAATCATTGCGCTCGGTTTCAAGTTCGATTTTTTCATCGGGATAGAGAGGCGTAAGCGTATCGAAGAATTTACGCTCCCGGGCTTTTTCGGGACTTTCAAAATTGACCGCCTCCACGCGTAGCAGGGCAAAAAAACGTTCGTTATCCTTGGGCGGGCGGATTTGACCGGTGACCGTATCGCCCGTGCGCAGGCCAAAGCGCTTGATTTGGGAGGGAGAAACATAAATATCATCCGGGCCCGGCAGATAGCTGTAATTTTGCGAACGCAGAAAACCATATCCGTCCGGGAGTATTTCCAGCACCCCCTTGGAGAAGATCAGTCCCTCCTGGGCCGTCTGTTCTTCCAGAATCCTAAATATCAGTTCTTGTTTTTTTAAACCGGAAAAGCCGGTAATGTTCAGCTTATTGGCGATATCCGTAAGTTCGGTTATCTTTTTAGTCTTTAACTCTTCTATGTCTAACATGGCAGGTCCTTTAAATTAAATGGATTGTCGCGGTATCTCCGGCATTAAAGAAATATTAATGTATTGAAATATTATACGAGGGCCGGAACATACCTGGGAAGTTGTTGTCTTTTGTATTTTTCTTTTCGAGGTTTTATAGGATTTTGCGTGTAAAAAGCGACAATTTACCTTAGTCCTTCGTTTTTGTCAAATCGGGCTTTTAAAGCACCCACCAGATAGTGGCTGCCCATGACCAGCAAAGTATCGTCTTTTTCAAGCTTACTTAGCGAGGATTCGTATGCCTCCGTCAAATCTTTAATTAATTTCACATTTTGTGTATATCTTAAAAAAGCCTGCTCCAGCGCCGCGGCATCCTGCCTGCGGGCGCTGGGCGGTTCGCTTACCACAACCGCGTCAAAAAGCGGGGCCAAAAAACGAACGATCCGCGGCATGTCCTTATCGTTCACCAGCCCCAAAAGCAGGTAGCGCCTGCCCTTTTCCGGCTTTTCCCCAAGCGCGCCCATGGTGGCCATGATCCCGGGCAGGTTGTGGCTTACATCAAAAATCACATCCGGCCGGTGGCGGACATACTCCAAACGCCCCGGCCAATGCATGCCCGGCAGGCTGTTTACTGTTTTTTCGGCGGAAAGCTTCCCGCCGCGACGTTCAATAAACTCCCGGGCCGCGTTCAGGGCCAGGGCCAGGTTCTCCACCTGAAAGCGTCCCGCCTGCGGCAGACGCCCCCCGATACGGATTCCGGCCGTCTTAAGGATAAAACCATGCGCATCGTCTTCCCGACCATAGACCAGGTCGGTGTGCTCAAACACGGGGAACAGGCGGGCCTGCCGTTCCGCGCATATATTCTTCAGTACCTCTGTCACCGCTTCGGGCTGCCGGCCCGTGAACACCGTTATGCCCCGCTTGATGATGCCCGCCTTTTCCCCGGCAATGTCGGTCAGCGTGTCGCCAAGCTGTTTTTGATGATCAAAACCCACGGGGGTAATAACGGCAATTTCCGCCGGTACGATATTTGTGGAATCCAACCGGCCGCCCAGCCCGGTTTCCATAACCGCCACATCAACCCCGCTCCGCGCAAAATGATCCAGGGCCATGGCCGTGGTGGTATCAAAAAAGGTCGCTTTTCGTTCCAGTACCTTTTTTTTAGTCCCTTGCCAGAAAGCAGTTACATCCTCTCGGGGAATCAGCTTTCCTTCCACCCGGATACGTTCGCGAAAATCCACCAGATGGGGACTGGTAAACAGACCGCTTTTAAAACCGTGCGCCCGCAGGATATGATCCAGATAAAGACAGGTGCTGCCCTTGCCGTTTGTTCCGGCCACGTGAATAACGGGATATTTTTTTTCGGGGTGATCCAGGGCGTCCATCAGGGCGGAAATATTTTCCAGTCCCAGCTTGATGGCAAATTTTTGCAGATCAAACAGTTCTTCAACCGTCTGCGCATAGGGCGTCATACCCATACACCCCCTATTCGGCCGGGCGCCATAAAACGGCGGGCGGACAGCGGACATATGACGCTTTTAAGGAAACTCGTCATAATTGTATTCGCCGGATTTGCAAAAAACAGTCCCATAAGTCAAACCATTTCCTTCTTCCCGGCGCTTTTTCAAAAGGGGGAAGCGGCCGTTTAAACCGGGTATTTTTTCGCGCATCCCGCTTAAATAATTTTACCAAGGATAAAACCGATAACAATGCCCACCAGCAAAACCACGGTAAGGATACGATAGTTGACCACGTCTTTGCTGTAGCCCTTTTTTATGGCAATGATGGAGACGAAATACCCCAGGGCATTGATCAGCCAAAAAAGGGGCAGGGCCAGCACCTTGGCCACGATGGGCCCGACCAGGGGCACCAGGCCGATGATATTGATCAGACCGATAAAAGCCTGTGAAACAATACCGAAAATAACCACAAAACCGCCGATGACCGATTTATCCACATTGTAGTGTATGGCCACGACCACAAAAGTTACCAGTATGACCCAGGTAAGGATTGTTTTCCAAAAGGCTTGAAAAAAGAGCTTGAACGATAAGGTATACCGTTTAAGCTGTTGAATGTTTTTTTTATCGGGCATTAGATTTGGGGGACGGTTGCCTGACCCTTGATTTGTTCGGATATCATGCCATAGCGGCGCTCCCGCTGCAGAAAACTCCACAGCGCGTCGGCCAGTTGCGACTTACGGAATTCCGGCCATGGCGTTGGTGTTACATATATTTCGGAATAGGCAATTTGCCATAGCAGGAAGTTGCTGATCCGGTTCTCCCCGCCGGTGCGGATGATCAGATCGGGATCGGGTTGTCCTTTGGTATCCAGCTCATTACTGATAAGCTGATCGTTGATTTCATCGGGGCTGATTTCGCCGCTACTCACCAGATGGGCCAGCTTGCGGAAAGCATCGATCAGTTCCTGCCGTCCGCCATAGGAGAGGGCCACATTTAAAATAAGCCCGGTGTTCCTTTTGGTTTTTTGAATGGCGGACATCATGGTGCGCTGGGCGTTGGAGGGCAATTTATTTAAATGGCCGATGGTGCGGATTTGCACATTTTGCTTAACCAGCTTTTTTAGCTTGCGGTTAATGGTGCTGACCAGCAACTGCATAAGCGCCGCCACCTCGCGCGAGGGGCGCTTCCAGTTCTCCTCCGAAAAGGTATATATGGTCAGATTATTTATACCGATCTCGGCGCAGCCTTCCACAACTTCTTCCACGGAATGGACACCCACATTGTGCCCGGCTACCCGCGGCAGACCCTTGGCCTTGGCCCAACGGCCGTTTCCATCCATAATTATGCCCACATGCCTGGGCAGATCATCCCGTTCTTTTAACTGTTCGATTTTTTCTTCAAGTCGCAAAGAATAAAAATCATTCATTTCGCTTGTTCACTTCCTGTAAAATGTCATAGGCGTATATCGATTGAATATATCATATCCGGCAATAAAAAAACGGCATAATTTAAAGTATATGCCATCAAAATCAAGTAATATCTATCGACACCGCTTATAAAGGGTTAACAAATCACTTTTATTTTTCATCCCGCCGCCGAGGCCGCGGGGAAAGGAAGAGCCCGCCCGGATTGCTTTTATCCGGGCTATTGTTTAAGTTTCTTGGCTACAATTTATTTATGATAAAAGAGATTATGAATCAGGAAAATATCCGGAATTTTTGCATCATTGCCCACATCGACCACGGCAAATCCACCCTTGCCGACCGCCTGTTGGAAGAGACACGCACCATAGCCCAACGCGACCTGAAGGAACAAATCCTGGACAGCATGGACCTGGAACGTGAACGCGGCATCACAATCAAATCCCACGCCATCCGCATGACCTACGAGGCGGATGACAAAAAAAAATACATATTCAACCTGATCGACACCCCCGGTCATGTGGATTTCAGCTACGAGGTCTCGCGCAGCCTGGCGGCCTGCGAAGGCGCCCTGCTGGTGGTGGACGCGGCCCAGGGTATCGAGGCTCAAACCATCAGCAACCTTTTTCTGGCCATAGAAAACGACCTGGCCATCATTCCGGTTATCAACAAGGTAGACCTGCCCAGCGCGGAGGTGGACAATGTGAAGCGGCAGATCGTTGAACTGATCGGCTGTGACGAAAGCGAGATTTTACCGGCCAGTGCCAAAACCGGCCTGGGCATCCACGATATTCTGGAAAAGATCACCACCGAAATTCCCCCGCCCAAAGGTGACAAGAACGGTAAGCTGCAGGCGCTGATCTTTGACTCTATTTTTGACAGCTACCGCGGCGCCATCGCCTTTGTACGTATTTTTAACGGTGTGTTGCGCAAGGGCGACCTGATAAAATTTATGAGTACCCTTCAGGAGTACAGCGCCGACGAGATCGGCATTTTGCGCCTCTCCCGCGAACCGGTAAAGGAACTCCGGGCGGGCGAAGTGGGCTATCTGATCACCGGCGCCAAGAATGTGCGGGATACCAAGGTGGGCGATACGGTTACCCTGGCCCGCGACCCGGCCTCCGAGGCCCTGGCTGGCTACAAGGAAGTTAAGCCGATGGTTTTTTCCGGTATTTACCCCATAGTCAGCGAGGACTTTGAAAACCTGCGCGACGCCCTGGAAAAACTATCCCTGAACGATTCCGCCCTGGTTTATGTACCCGAAACCTCCAAGGCGCTCGGCTTTGGCTTTCGCTGCGGCTTCCTGGGCCTGTTGCACATGGAGATCGTTCAGGAACGGCTGGAACGGGAATACAACCTGAGCATCATCAATACCGTGCCCAACGTGGTTTACCGCGTTCATCTGACCAATGGCGATATCAAGGAGATCGACAATCCGGCGGACCTGCCCAACGCGGGGGTTATTTCCAAAATCGAGGAACCCTATATCCGGGCGCAGATCATCACCCCGCCGGAATACATCGGCAACATCATGCGGCTGAGCACGGAAAAAAGAGCTATTTACGTTAACCAGGCTTATCTGGATACCAACCGCGCCGATATGACCTTTTTGTTTCCCCTGGCCGAGGTGATCTTCGACTTTTACGATAAGCTGAAATCCTACACCCGGGGCTATGCCTCACTGGACTATGACTTTGACGAATACC
>JALTKX010000054.1 GCA_027006055.1 Calditrichia bacterium
CGTTGGGGATGATGGCGGTTTTATCCGGATGTTGTTCCACCAACAGGCCGGCAAAGGCCCGGCTTACGCAAAGGATCTGATCGCATGCGTTGAGTACCTTTCTTTCCAGCCGCTGATCCCATTTTTCCGCCAGGGCGGTACGTTTACCCCGGTAATAATGAATCCTGCTCCAGGGATCGCGGAAATCGGCCACCCAGCGCACGGGAAAGCGTTTTTTTATATCATAGGCGATCAGGTGGGTGGTGGGCGGCGGGGATGTGCTGAAAACAATATCCGGCCTGTATAGCTGAACCAACCGTTCGGCCAGGCGCCTGCTGTTGTAACGCCACAATACCTTGGCGTCGGGAATAAAGTAATTCAGGCGGATATGGTGAATGATCCTCTTGTGGAGCTTAGAGGGTTCCTCCGCCAGTACGCCCACGGGGGACGGCCGTGTATCGCCGCTGCCCAGTTTTTTAAAGAAGGCCTCCGGTTCGGGAGAAAGGCTTTTAAAAACCTTGACGCCGGCGGGGATTTCCTCCAACAGGCTGTCATCCCGCGCGGGATAAACCCCGTCCTTTACGGTGAGCACAACCACCTTCCAGCCCAGTTCATGCAGATAGCGGGCAAACTTCAACGGTCGTTGCACGCCCGGCCCGCCGGCGGGCGGCCAGTAGTAGCTGATGATCAGAACCGTTTTCATGGTTAGCCGTTATCAGGGGCGGCGCCACTCCGGCGCCGATTTATCAGCGGTATCAGTCCGCTCAGCGCCGCCAGAAGCAACAAGGCCACGGAAAATTGAGCATAATGGACATTGCGCGTATAGCTGTCCGGTTCAAATAGCAGTTTTACGGTGTGGGCCCCGGCCGGTATGGCCATGGCCTGCATGGTATGGTTCGCTCTCCAGACCTTATCCGCGGGCCGGTCGTCGATAAAATGTTTCCAGCCCGGCGGATAGTAGTTTTCGGAAATAACCAGCAAGCCCTCGCGGTCGGTAAACACCTCCAGTTGCAGTTCCCGCGGGCTAAAGCTTTTTACGCGCACGCTCTGGCTGTCCGCCGCCGCCAGGCGGAGGCCCGGTTCCTCTTCCAGCAGAGCCATGCTGTCCGGCTTAAAGGCCGGGTTATTTAAAAAGGCCACCCGTTCATATTCATCGGCGATAACCCGGAAGGCATCCACAAAATAGGCGCGCTTCAGGGAGTTCTTCAGGCGATAGGTTAAAAGCTGGGCTTTTTCATCGCGGAACACGGGCTCAAAATCAGCGGCGGGCAAGGCGCGCTTGGTAACCACATATTTAACATTGAGCATCCGCAGCACGGCCGGGTTGGCCACGGCGCCGTTACCCAGATTGTTCTCCACAATCTCCTCGATGGTATACATTTTAATAGGCGTATAGCCGCCCACATTTTGATGGAAATAGGAAAAACGGTTGTCGGAAAACTCACGGCCCGCCGGCATTACCCGGTAAAGGCTTTTGTCCTTCTTTATAAAACGGTCTGTATCGGTGGCCTGAAAATAGCGTTTTTCCAGCCTCTGCAGATTAATATGTTCTTTTTGAACCCACTCGCGTACCTGGGTTACATCAATCACGGCCAGCGTTACCAGTAAAACGGCCAAAGCGGAGGCTTTTAGTTTTTGGCGTGTATAAAGGAAAATCCCCAGCCCGCCGGCCGCGGCATAGGCTATAAAGCGGAACATATCGCCGTTGAACATCTCCTTGCGGATGGAGAGGATCATGCCCATCACCTGTGGGTCGTATTTTTCACCCCCCTTGGCAAAGGACATGCCCTGGCCGAGCAGCCAGCTTGCCAGCCCGAAGGCCAAAAAACCGCCGCAAATCCATATAACGGTCTTAAGCGTTTTTTGGTCTTTAAAATCCAACTGCAACAGTCCGCGCAGGCCAAAGGCCGCCAGCAGGGCCACGATAAAAAAGGTAACCGTTACGCTCATCATCGGCGCGCGGAACTTGTTAAAATAGGGTACATAGTTGTAAAAAAAGCTGTAAAAACTTTCAAAATGGCGGCCAAAGGAGAGCAGGGTCAGAAAAAGGGCAAAGATTGCCAGGGCAATAACAAACGGATTCTTCCGGTTCAGGAAAAAACCCAGCAGGGCCAGCAGCAGGGTCAGCACACCCATGTATTCATAGCTTTGCGTAAAGGGCATCTCACCCCAGTATCCGGGAATGGTGCGTCCCTTGAGTTGCGGCACGGCGCTGCCGGTGTATTTTTCTCCGGACATACCGCCAAAGGCGCGTGGGGCCACCCAGGTCAGCAGCTCTGACGGAGCGGTGGACCATTGCGTGGCATACTGCATGGACACGCCGGTTTTATTTTGCGCTTCCTTTGTTTTCTGCCGGTCGCTCAGATGAATAGTGGTTTTACCCCGCTTGGACCAGGGCAGATATTCCTGCGCCAAAAACAACGGCTGGGCGGCGGTCATGATGCCCAGGGAAACAGCGGCCAGAATAAGCAGGCTGCCTTTTAAAAAAGCATTGTAACGCCGGGCCAGAACATCTTTGACAATCGGCGCAATGCCGATGGCAAAAATAAGCAGACCGGTATAAAAAATAATTTGATAGTGCTGGGTACGGATTTGCACGCCAAAAGCCAGGCCGAACAGGGCCGCGGCCCACAGGGTGCGCTTGTTTATGAAAAGCTGAAACATCCAGACGATCCAGGGCAGCAGCATCAGCGCCCGGTATTTGGCGTTATGTCCTTCCAGGTAAAGGGATTTATAGTGGGGCATCAGCACGAAAAGGGCGGCCCCCGCAAAACTGACCAGGGGGCTGAACTTAAAATAACGCAGCATAAAGTAAAAGCCCCAGGCGGCAAAGAGGGTGTAAATAAAAATGTTGTTAAACAAGCGTCCGAGCAGGTTCAGTATCGTGTCAAAGGAGGGGGTAACCGGCGGGATGCGCTGATAGCGCGGCATGCCGGAAAAAACATAGGGATTCCATAGCGCCTTCTCGCCGCTTTCCTTCTGCCAGATTTTTATCTGGTGGTTGGTGCCGATGGAAGCCAGCACATCCACGCCCTGCGGCGTAAGCCGGTCTATGGCCATGGGCTTGAACAGTATCAGCAGGCCGAGAGCCAGAACCGACAGGGCGATGATATCCTGAACCCGGCGGGAAAGACGGATGCCTGTTTGTAGCGGAGGCGTCGATGGAGCGGCCTTTGCCGATGATTTCTTTTTAGCCATGGGAAATCCTTTGCTGCTTGTTTAAATATAAAATTCTGTCGCGGAGAAAACGGCCTGGAATTACGGGAAGCGGTCGTTAGCGTTGGCGCCGTTAATGCTCCCGGGACGCGGGCTTAATTTAACCGTTTTCCTTAACAAATCGAAAATAAAAAGCCCGGCTAAATTAAAGCGTTTTGTTTTTTATGCGAAATTTGTAGTTGAAGTCTGGTAGTAAGCCGCATCATTTTGTAGATTTCTTCAAAGGCATAACCCAATGTGAGAAGACATATCGATTTCACCCCTTTAGTGTTTATCCAATTTTATATCATGTATCATTTAGATTTATCAGAGGAGAGTCATGCTGCGCAAAACGCTACGCATTATGAATAAAGCCAATGAAACGATAACGCTGGACCTGCGTCATCGCGAGGATGTTCATGAGGCGCCGGTTATTATTCTGGTGCACGGTTTTAAGGGATTTAAGGATTGGGGCTTTTTTCCCGACCTGGCCGAACGGCTGGCCATAGACGGGTACGTTACCCTGGCCTTTAACTTTTCACGTAACGGCATCGGTTATGATCCGCGCACTTTTGAACACCTGGAGGCCTTTAGCGAAAACACCCACAGCCATGAACTGGATGATCTGCAATGCGTGCTGGACGCCGTTCTGGAAAATAAAATGGCCCGTAACTATGCCGATCCCACGCGCATAGGCCTGTTGGGCCACAGCCGCGGCGGTGGTACGGCGCTGCTTACGGCCGCCGGGCAGAGCGATGTTGTCAGTTGCGTGGTTACCTGGGCCGCGGTTTCCTCCTTTTTCCGTTATAGCGACGAACAAATAGCCCAATGGAAGAAAAAGGGCTTTATCGAAATCGAAAACGCCCGCACAAAACAGATGATGCCCATAAAGAAAAGCCTTTGGGAAGATCTGAACGTCAACAGCGAAAAGCTGGATATTGTCCAGGCCTGCGAAAACCAGGAAAATCCCGTTTTGTTTGTCCATGGCGCGGATGACGAAACGGTGGCCGTGGAAGAGAGCGAAAAGCTGCATGAGGCCTGCGGCTCCTATGTTAAGCGGCTGGAGATCATCGAAAACGCCGGACATACCTTTAATGTCAAGCATCCCATGGATCGTGACAAGCCGCCGGCGGAATACCTTACCGCCTGTGATTTGACCGAAAACTGGTTTGATAACTATTTAAATATTTAGGAATAAAAAATGCTCAATGTCGGAGACTATCAAATATCGTTTATCGAAAGCGGACATGTAAGCCTGGATGGCGGCGCCATGTTTGGCGTGGTGCCCAAAACCCTGTGGAGCCGCACCAATCCGGCCGATGAGCTGAACCGTATTATCCTCTCCATGCGCCTGATGCTCATCCGCTATGAGGATCACCTGATTTTGGTGGATACCGGCGTGGGCAATAAAATGAGCGACAAGCTGAAAAAAATTTACAATGTGGATCACAGCCGCGGCAGCCTGGAGGCCGGTCTGGCGGCGGAAGGGCTGACGGCCAGGGATGTTACCGACGTCATCGTTACCCATCTGCATTTTGACCATATCGGCGGCGCCACCTGGCGTGATGAAAAAGGCGATCTGCAACTGACCTTTCCCAACGCGATACACCATGTGCAGAAAAAACAGTGGGAATGGGCCCTGAACCCCACGGAAAAAGACGGCGCCAGCTTTATGCGTGAAAACTTTGTGCCCATCGAGGAGCATGGCAAGCTGAATCTGATCGACGGCGAGGGCAGCCTGATCCCCGGGCTGGAGCTGATCGTGCTGAACGGCCACACGCCGGGCATGCAGGCGGTTAAAATCCGTGACGGACAGGAAACCCTGTTTTATTGCGCCGATCTGTTTCCCACCGCCGCGCATATCCCCCTGCCCTACATTATGGGTTATGACGTCTATCCGCTGGATACCCTGGCCGAAAAAAAACGCATTCTGCCCCGGGCCGTGGAAGAAAACTGGACGCTGCTTTTTGAGCACGACCCGCGCCATATCGCGGGGAAAGTAAAACAAACCGACCGCGGCTATGTTCTGGATGACAAGGTGTTGGCCGGGGAGTAAACGGAACGGGTGTCCATGTGTGGGCGCGGAACATTTACAGAGGGCGCAGTCTATCCGCTAAAAGCATTACAATGAAGAACGCGATCACGCGTGGGTTTTCGAAAGAAGGGTGAATCGATTCTTAACGTATAGAATGCTGCTTCTGGTCGTAAATAGGTTTTTGGGAAGGCTTTAAAGTCGATAAGATCAATTTCTCACCGTCATTCCAATCAATATATTCCGTTGAGTCATGAGTGGTCCTGAATTTTCTTTCTTCTTTATGTCTGAGGATTATGTCCTTTTCGTTTTTGCTCATTTCACGTGCTGAAATAATTCTTATCTCATTTATTTAACAGATGTATTGATTTCAGAATATATTTTTCATCAATAAGCTTGTCATTGGCATATTTATGTAATATGCTCGATATTAGAGTCTGGTAGGGCAAACCCTCTTCCTGTGCTTTTCGTTTGATCAATTCCAAAGTCTGATTATTTAAACGAAGAGTTACCCGGTTTTTCTCATTGGCCCTGGAGATAATTGTTTTTATTTTTTGTTGTTCTTTACCGGATACTTTTACAAACCGGTCAGCATTATTTTCTATATCGGTTTCTTCTTTATCCAATTTTATAGTTGTCATGATTTTTCACCATACTTTTTGTTAAACTTTCTGCTGGGATAAGCTGTTTTTAAAATAATGTTATCATCATCATCAATTTTAAAGGGCACCACATAAATATAGTCCTTATAACGAACAATAAATATCTTTTGATCCTTCCGGTTTGGGTTTTCGAGAATGTCTAAATATTCTTCACGTAATATTATCCCTGAAATTTCATCAAACGAAATATTCCTTTCCCTTAACAATTTTTGATTTTTTTCATCATCCCAGTAAATCATGTTATATATTACGCCATAAGATGTACGTTGTCAACCTGATTGTATTTTTCAATATTTTATTGCATAATAATGGCATGATCCATATTCGATAACCTAAAGGCGATAGCTCTTCATGGTACTGTTCGCTTAAAACGACCGCTAAAGCCAATGGCCCACGTTCACCACACGCGCGTGGGGTCGGTGCTTATTTGTAAATACAACGCGTGGGTGACTCTCCGTATCGTCTGCCGGCGACGGATACATTGCCAGGAACCCTGGCAAATAGAAGTATGGATAAACGTTGTTGCTATTGAAAAAGCATCAAAACTGCTGATATATACACAGTTAACCGGAAGATATTGTTATAAAAGGTTAGTTGGTGACAATGGGTTTTTCTTTTAATTCAAAAATTGTATTTGCAACCAGAAAGATTTTAAGTTTTTTGGACAGACCAATTTCATTCAACTCTTTCTGGTAAATCTCAAACAGTTCCAGTACATCTTCATTATTCCAAAAAAACTCCGGTTGATATAATTGCAGCTTTAAATAATCATATTCATCCGTAAGCCTGAAAGCGGTATTTTCTTTCCAGTATAAATATTCATATTCTTCTAAACTATTCACTAAAAGCTTTATGTTCCCTTCTGTGATGGTATCATCATAATAGATGGTAAATTTATTCTTATCCTTAAACACCTTGTCTCCTGTAAATGTTGGCGCAAAACTGCCAAGCGCTAAATAATATCCAGTTACCACTA
>JALTKX010000055.1 GCA_027006055.1 Calditrichia bacterium
TCCAAATCTCGCATAAACAGTTGCTTCAGTTCGTTCAGGGTCATGGTTGTTCTCCCGTTGCTTCTCTTGCCAGCCCGTTCAGGGCGGCGGCAATCTTTTTCAATAAGGCCCGGCAATCCCGCATGTCATGGCGGCGGGCCAGGGCAAAGGGATCATTGTAGGAAAGCCAGACGGTGCCGTCGGCCCCCCGGCGGATCAATATTTTTTGCGGCAGATCGATGGCCATGGTCGGGGCGCATTTCATCAACGGCGTGCCCAGCCGGGGATTGCCGAAAATAAACAGTACCGACGGATTCATGTCCAGACCGGCGGCCGAGGCGTTGGCCCGGTGATCAATACGGTTAAAGAGGGTCAGTCCCCGGGCTTTTATCGCGGCCTCTAAACGGTCGGCGGTAACGCCTGCCGTATGGCTGCTTTGCAGGCGGATCAGCCCTTCGGCCCCTTGCAGGCCAAGGGCCATCAGCAGCAGGATGAAAAAAAACAGACGCATGATATTCCCTTTCGATGATACGGGGCAAGATATCGCTTTTTATGGACCCATGCCAGCGACGGGACGGGGAACCTTCTTATTTTACAGGGATGTGATACAATCGTTACCGGCCTTATTCCCCAAACAGATCGGTTTGCGGATCATCGGCAATAATGATCTCCGGCCCGTCCTCAACCACCGGTTTTACATCCACCACGGGCTGGGCCAACAGACGGTTGCCGCGGGCCTTCCAGCCCTTCACATCCACCACCTCGTCCAGCTTCATCACCTGCGCGCGACGCTCCTTTTTGCGGCCGAACAGATACTTCACCTCCACTTTGGGCGCGGCTTCGTCGGAAAAGAAGGCCACAAAACTGCCCTTTTCCTGTGAGATCAGCGGAGTGACCCGGCCGATGGTATCGCTGTCGATCTTAAAGCGCTTGGCGTAAAAGTTTTTGCTGTGCGGGTCATAGTGTACCATGCTGAACACTTGTTCCGGATCATATTTTACCAGGCGTTCGATTTTATCATAATTGTAATGGTTGGTCAGCTCAAAGCCGGTCAGTTCCACCGTGCCGTTTTTATAGAAAACGACGATCTTGTCATCCGCTTCAAAGTTACCCAGATAGTCTCCGCGCTCATCGCGGTTCAGGCGGCCCACGGTGGGATCGTACCAGATATCCAGCCCGCCGATGGTGGAAACGCCGGCCTCCTTTTGTGTTACCCGGCGCACCGGCCACTTGGTAAGGGTGTTGCCCTGGGAGCCGCGCCCCTTCACCATCAGGTCGGAAAAGTTGAAATCAAACTGCTTCACGCGCGCCTTGCAGCGGGGATTCAGAAACACGGTAACGACTTCCGATTCGCTGTTGGGATTGGCGGTAAAGTAAAGCACCTTGCTGCCCGGCGTGCCTTTGGTTAGCACATACTGCCGGTCGCGGGTGATGGAGGTGACGCTGAAGCGCTTGGCAAAGGTACGACCGTCCTTGCCGTCGCGGTAAACCATATTGTAAACCATGCGCTCGTCGCCCTTTTTCCACACCGCCACATGGATGATCTTTTTACCCACATAAAGCTTTTCGGCCACGCGGCTGACCACAAAGGTGC
>JALTKX010000056.1 GCA_027006055.1 Calditrichia bacterium
GGGCGGGCCAACCGTCATTCCGGGAAGCGCGGCGACGAGAAATCCTTTACTGCCACACGGTATCAACCTATCCGACAAAACCAATAAAAGTTTTACCCCACCCATGACCTTCCCCCCTTCTCTTCGCAAGAGAAGGGGCCGGGGGATGAGTTCCCAACCCGGGCCGGACGGCTAAAGGGCAGCGTTCAAACCAAAGTCTATCTAAAGGGGTTCCTTCACACCCGAATCCGTTGAAACGGATTGCGGGCAATATTCACCTCCCATCGCCCCACCCGGATGAATCCGGGGGATAGCGCTATTGCCCCTCCCCTACTCCCCTCCCCGAAGCCCGGGGAGGGGCCGGGGGTGGGGCGGGCCAACCGTCATTTCGGGAAACGCAGCGCCGGGAAACCTGATACTCCCTTAGCCGACAGCAATCCGTTGAAACGATTGTTGGAAAATGGGCGGCTCGGGCATTAAAGGTGCCTAAAGCATTTGTTAGCAAAAGAAAAAACAGGGCTGTTCAAAAACCTTATTCTTTTCTTTCAACCTTAGTAGAAAAACCTACCCAAAATCAAACAACCTTATTATTGAATGTGTGCCTAAAATGACGGTTCTACAAGGAAGACGGCCATAAGCTATGGTTTGGCCGGGATGTCCGGCAGAGGCCAATCCGTTAAAACGGATTGGGAAATATTCACGTTCTTTCCATCCCCCCGGATGAATCCGGGGGTTACCATTACCCTTACACTACCCCCCTCCCCGGAGTTCGGGGAGGGGCCGGGGGATGAGTTCCCAACCCGGGCCGGACGGCTAAAGGGCAGCGTTAAAACCAAATCCTGGTAATGGGTGTTCGTTCATACCCGATTCCACTAAAACGGATTGCGGGCAATATTCACCTCCCATCGACCCCCCCGGATGAATCCGGGGGTTAACGCGATTACCCCTCCCCTACTCCCCTCCCCGAAGCTCGGGGAGGGGAGTAGGGGAGGGCGTACCCAGGCTTATTAAGGAGAGTATTCCTCACTGTATTCGGAATGACGCAAAAAAAAGAGAGCCTTTATTCCGCAGACGCTTCTACTCTCTCCCCGAAGCTGTAGTTTAATGAATGGTATTGGTGCCGGGGTGCATAAAAAAGCCGTCCATGGCGCCGGGACTTTCCCGGTTAAAAATCAAAGCGGAGGTAAAGGCCTTCATATCCTCCAGGGTAACGCGGGTGGAACCCAGGGAGAGGGCCTTTTCAATCACATCCTCCATATCCGCCTCGGAGATCAGCCCCAGTTGCATCAACTGCAGCAGATAGCCGTAGGCGTCGGGCTCGATCACCATCTTTTCCAGATCATGCAGAACACGTATGGAGTTTTCCTGATAATGCAGTTCTTCTTCCCCGGGGTTCATGCCGCGCTGCAGATGATCAAAAATCCATGAAAAGGCCAGATTGATCTCATTTTCCGTATAACCCTGCGACATCAGGGTTTTGGAAATATCGACGTAGTTCTCTTCGGTATGGCTGGTTTTAAACTCTTCTAAAACATAAACAATAATTTCAATAATTCGTTCTTGCATCTTCGTTCCGCTTATTTCTTCCCATTGGCTTCGACCGGGCTTAATTTATCTAAAATCCCCGCAGAAAAAAATCTTATTTTTTATAACATTTTTAGATGTGTCCTATATACAAAGGGTACATATAACAAAGTGTGCCGGGGCTTACACTTTTTTATTCATTTTTTAAGAGCCATGTCTTCCACCGTAAGCTGCAGGCGCGAGCGTCCCTGAAACACATTGATATTCATACGAAAGACAATATCACACACGGCGCCAAAGCTCAGGGCGTCCTTAAATTCACCGGATCGCCACCAGATGCATTCAAAATTACGGTTGCCCTTTTGCACCACCATCTTGATATGTTTCCCTTCGCTCAGCAAACGGATATCGCGGATAACGGCGTTTTCCATCAGCAGAAAGGGTTCGGGATTTTCCTCGCCGAAGGGGCCCACATTTTCGATATCGCGCACCACATTTTCATTAAGCTGATCGATATCCACCACCGAGTCGATCAGCAGTTCGGCCCGCAGGTCCTGTCCGGCCAGTTGCCGGTTGACATATTCGGTAAACTCCTGTTTAAAAACCGAATAGTGATCCGGGGCGATGGTCATGCCCGCCGCCTTATGGTGTCCGCCATAGTTCAAAAAATAGTGGTTAAAGCGGGTCAGGGCCTCGGTGACGTGAAAAGCGTCTATGCTGCGCGCGCTGCCCACATAGTTTCCCTCTCCGTCCCGGGTAAAGGCAATGGCCGGCCGGGCATAGGTTTCCTTCAGCCGTCCCGAAACCAGCCCGATCAGACCGGCCTGCCACTTCTCGTTTTCCACGATGATCACCTTGTCGTCGCCCACGCTGTTTTCCCAGGCATGCAGGGCGTCATCCAGATAGCTTTGCTGCAGGTTCTGCCGGCTGCGGTTGAGGCGATCCAGTTCCCGGGCCTTATCCTGGGCCTGATAACTGTCCCCGGCGATAAGCAGCTCCACGGAAAGACGGGCGTCTTCCATGCGTCCGGCGGCATTGAGGCGCGGCGCCAGAAAAAAACCCACGGTGACGGTCGAGATGCGATCGGCTTTTACGCCGCTTACTTTTTTCAGCTCGATCAGCCCCGGCTTGCGTGTGTTGCTCAGCACTTTCAAACCAAACTTGACCATGGCATAGTTTTCATCGCGGATGGGCATGACATCGGCGATGGTACCGATGGTCACCAGATCGAGATGGCTGAGCAGGAAACGTTTATAGCGTTCCTCGCTCAAAACCTGGCGCGTCAGCGCGTGGGCCACCTTAAAGGCCACGGCCACGCCGCAAATCTGCTTAAAGGGATAGGTGGAGTCCGCGCGATTGGGGTTAATGACGGCGCAGGCATTGGGCAGCTCGCCCTCCTGCAGATGGTGGTCGGTAACCAGCACATCGATACCCAGGCTGTTGGCATAGTCGATGGCCTCGTTGGCCGAGATGCCGTTATCCACGGTTATGATCAATTTAGCGCCGAGGGCGTTGGCTCGGTCCACCCCCGCGGGGCGCAGGCCATAGCCGTCCCGTTCACGGTGGGGCACCAAAAAATCCACCGGGTAGTCCAACTCGCGAAACAGGTAGATCATCATGGCCGTGGAGGAGACGCCGTCCACGTCATAATCGCCAAAGATAACAATTTTCTCCTGCCGCTCAATGGCCTGCAAAATCCGCCGCACCCCTTTTTCCATATCGGGCAGCAGCAGGGGATCGTGCATGCGGTCGGAAAGGCGGAAGGGGGCCATGTGTTCGGCGGGCAGTCCGCGTTGTTCCAGCAATACATCCACCAGCGAACGGGAGGTATCGCGATTTAAAACACGCCAGTTTTTTTGAGGCAATAAGCCGTTGTGTTCACTCAAAAGATCGTCCTTGTTGTTTTAAAGCGATAAGTTACATCTTTTGACGCATACTTCTCAAAATTTGTCGCAGAAAAGGCGAAGATTTTTGCGGTTTGCCGTTCCTGTTTTTTACGGCAATCAGCAACAGTTCCTCCCGGGCCCGGGTAATGCCCACATAAAGCAGCCGTTTTTGTTCATCCATTTTTTTATTCACGGAACGGTCATCCAGCGGATCGGCCTCCTTTTTGGCAAAAAAGCTGGGCATGTGATCGTCCTCCATGCCGATGATGATCACCTTGCGGAATTCCAGCCCCTTGGCGGCGTGAAAGGTAAGCAGCGAAACGGCGTCGATGGTATCCAGGCGATCCTGACTGTTGATCAGAGCCAGGGCGCTCAAAAAGGAGCTGATAGCGGCGTCCATCTCCCGTTCTTCAAACCCGTGAACCCATTCCAGCAAACGTTGCATAAAGGCCCGGTCTTCGTCAAAGGCCCCGTAACCGGGTCTCAACAGTTCCAGTTGGTTGCGCAGACTGAGCTTAATCTCCGCGGCATCCTTCATAAAATGCCCGGCATAGTTTTCCACAAGCGTGCTGTAAGGGGATATTAGCCGTCCGGCGCCGGCTATAAAATAGATTTTATCCTCTTCCCGTTTCAGGAATTTGTTTTGGTGATTGGCCAGGGCGACATATTCAAACAGAAGCTCCAGACTTTTTTTCCTTTGATCGTCGCCATGCACGCGCATCAGGCGCTGAAAGATAAAGTGCAGGGCCTCCACGTCGGCCAGGGCGCGGTGGCGGTCTCCGGGATCAATATTAAAACGGGCGGCCAGGGCGTCAATGGAGTTGCCCTCTCCGGGAAAGAGCTGCCGGGCCAGTATCAGGGAGTCGTAACGGACATTGGGCAGCTTTTGCCCTTCCAGCAGGCGGGCATAGCGGTTGATGATGATAAAATCGAAGGCGAAGCCGTTATGGGCGATCAGCACCTTGTCGCCGATAAAGCGTTTAAAATCGGCCCAGATATCGGCCAGGGAAGGCGCGTCGGCCAATTGGGCGTCGCTGATGCCATGCACGGCCCGGGCGCCGGGTTCCACGGCCATCTCCGGCTTAACCAGGGATTCAAAGCGATCGACAATCTGCCCCTGTTCCACGCGCACGGCCGCAATTTCCACAATGCCGCAGCTTTGCGGATCGCGGCCGGTGGTTTCCAGATCAAAAACCACATAGTCGCTGAACATCGCTCTGTAGGGGGTGGCGGCCTGTTGCAGATAGCGCAGCAGGGCGGTGTATACCGAGCGCTCCGCGCTGAATTTGGGGCGGAACAGCTCGACGCCCCGTTTCGGTTCCCCGCCCCCGGGCAGCGGAGACAGGGCGATAACAAAAGAGTTTTTTTCCGGGGCCTCTCCCACGCGGACGCGGCCGGGCCACACATGACGGCACATTTCCCCGGCCAGCCAGGCGTTTTCACTTTGGGCGTCATAAACAACCACCGTGCTTCCCTCCGGCGGCAACAAGGGCGCGGGCAGCTCAAAGGCCCCTATTTCGCGGACATGGTCATTTAAAATATCATCGGCGCCCTTTTGCAGGTATTGCAATATCTCGCGGATCAATTGTTCAAAACCGTAAAAGCCTTTCAGATTGATCCAGTTGCCGACGACGCCCAAAAAGGATTTTACACGCAGCCGGGTCTCCTCTTCCGCTTCTTTTTGGCGGCTCAGCTCATACAGGGCCCGGCGGTAGCTGACGCGGGCGGCCCTTTGCACCATCTCCACATGTTTATCCACATTATAACCCATCTGGGCCTGAACCAGGGCCTGCCAGCTGACGTCGTCCAGCGGATCGCTTATCAGACGCAGATAAAGCACCAGTTTTTTTAACAGGGGATTTTCCGAAAGAGCCTTTCGCGCCTGCTGAAAGGGGACGCCCTCTTTTAAAAGCCTCACGCTCAGGGCGTCCACAAAATTATGGCGCGGATATAGCACGGCCATTTCGGAATAGGGAACGCCTTTTTCCCGCCATTCCTTTATTTTGGAAACTATAAAGTCCTGCTCCTGCTGCTCAAAATCAAAAAACCGGGGTTGTATCTTTTCGTTAATCACATCGCTCCCGGAGGTGATCTCCTTGTGGGGCTCCACACGATCGGTACCGTCAACCATGGTTTTGGCCGTGGCGATAATCCTGGGGCCGGAACGGTAGTTGACGTCCAGCAAAATGGGAGACTCTATTTTAAAATCCTTCATAAAATTGCGGATATTTTCCGGATTGGCCCCGCGCCAGGCATAGATGGACTGATCGTCGTCGGCCACGACAAATATATTTTGATGCTTTTGGGCCAGCATGCGGATGATATTGTATTGCAGGGCGTCGGTATCCTGAAACTCATCCACATGGACGGCCTGATACATAAAACGGTATTGTTCCAGAATATCGGGATTTTCCCTAAAAAGCCGGTCCGTGTAATAAAGAATCTGATCATAATCCAACAGGTTATGTTTTTTTAAATAGGCGTCATATTCTTCAAAGATTTGCGCGGAAAAGGGCGGCAGGGGCTTGCCCCGGATAAGATACATGCTGAAGGCCGCGCGGATGCCGTTTATTACCCGGTTGATGTTTTCCCGGCTGCGATCGCGCACCAGACGGGCCAGCAGATAGCGCGTATACTCATCATCGGCCACGGTAAAATGGGGCTTGCGGTTACAGTGTTGCGGATACTTTTTGATGACTTCCAGACAAAAG
This sequence comes from Calditrichia bacterium, assembly GCA_027006055.1. GTDB lineage: Bacteria > Calditrichota > Calditrichia > Calditrichales > J004 > J004. The sequence continues at coordinate 6,101 of JALTKX010000056.1, forward strand.
GCATGTATGGTACCGATATGGATATCGGCCGCTTTCTTTTTCAACAGAGCTTCCAGCCGTTGGCGCATTTCATCGGCCGCCTTATTGCTAAAGGTCAGCGCCAGGATTTGCGCGGGGGGAACTTTATACGTGTGAATCTGCCAGGCGATACGGGCGATAAGGGTGCGTGTTTTCCCCGTGCCGGGGCCGGCCAGCAACAAAACGGGCTGCCGCGGCGCCTCCACCGCTTTTTTCTGTTGTTTGTTCAATGTCTTAAAAAAAGCGCTTATTCCCATGGCTAACTTATAAAGTGTGGTCGTGATCTCTATAATAATCAAATCCACGCTAAAAACAAAGGATTCCGACAGGCCGAAGGAATATCAAACTGTTGCATCGCCCCGACAAATCGCCCGCGACGACTGTCGCTAAAAGTAAACGATTTTGGCCGATCAACGCCTTTTCTAATGAAAATCAGGCAAAAGGCCGATAACCCGTGCATTGGCACGGCGCTTGCGCCCTATATAACGATTTTATGTTTTCAAGGAGGTATTATGCGTTTATTCGTTTTATTATTCACACTCTTATTTGCTTTAAATGTCACCGCCCAAAGCAGCGATGAGGGCACTTTGGAGCAAACCCTGCAACAGCTCTCTTC
>JALTKX010000057.1 GCA_027006055.1 Calditrichia bacterium
CCGGGGAACGGGGCTACGCCGATGATGAATCCGCCATACACCTGCTGCGGCCGCTGAACATGTACGGCTACAGCAAGCAACTGTTTGACCTGAAGGCGCGCCGTGAGGGTTGGCTGGAAAAGATTTGCGGTATAAAGTTTTTTAATGTCTACGGACCCAATGAATATCACAAGGGCGATATGGCCTCGGTGGTTTTTAAAGCCTTTAATCAGATTCGGGAAACGGGCCGGGTAAGACTGTTCCGCTCCCACCGCGAGGATTACGGCGACGGCGAGCAGAAGAGGGATTTTGTCTATATCCGCGATGTGCTGGAGATGATGATCTGGCTGTGGCGGCATCCGCGGGTGAACGGCCTGTTTAACGCCGGCAGCGGCCGGGCGCGCACCTTTTTGGACCTGGCCGCGGCCACCTTTCAGGCCATGGGAAAAGCGCCGCGGATCGAGTTTATCGACATGCCGGAAGATATCCGCGACCGCTACCAGTATTTTACCGAGGCGCCCATGGATAAGCTGCGCGCGGCGGGTTATGACTGGCCGACCACCTCCCTGGAGGAGGGGGTAAGGGATTATGTTCAAAACTACCTGGCCCGGGATTACCGGCCCTTTTAAATTGACGTGCCCTGGCGTAACCGCTTTGCCGCGACAAAGCTTTTTTGGCCAATTAACTATAATTCTGCCACAGGGTTACCACACGTTCCCTGGCCGCTATTACAAGAAGTTCCCGCATTTTATAGTACAATTTTGCATCGGTGGGGAAGGTGTTTAAGATTATAAAAATAACATTTATCTAAAAGCCGAATAACGACAAAGCTCACCTGCCGCTATGGAGCGCAGCGGAATAGCGGTCAGGTGGAGCGCATTGTTGGGCCGACTCGAATTAACAATCATCGCTTCAAAAGCGCACTCTCTGAACCCCACCTGGGATAAGAATTCTCTCTATCCACCCAATGGGCTGACCGCGCTCAGTGCACAGAGTGAAGAAGGCCCTTTGTTTCGCACGTGTGAAGGCCACAAAAAATGAGTTTAGCTCCTCGAGGCGATTGGGCGTAAGGCTCCACCAGGTCTCGTTATCAAGCCCGTAAAAAATGATCGTGTGGAACTCAAGGCCCTTGCTCTTGTGGATCGTCATAAGGGGTACTTGACCAAAGCCCTCGAATTCATCGAGAGCGCCTGACCATGTTCCCGCATTCTGGAGGGATTCCTGGAGGAGCACTGTGAACCCGTTCCAGACGCGATCGAAGTCGGCCTGCCTCTGATAAGAGGGATAAACCCGCCGCATAACCTTGACTCCGATGAAATCGAGTGCTGCCTGCGCGGCCTCCGGCGCAGCTTCAGGGACAGGATCAAGACCTCTTAGGGTTCGCCGCATCGCGCGCACAAACGTTTGAAGGTGCTCTTGCAGACGCTGCTGTTCCATTTCATCGGCGGGATCTACCGCTTCGATATACTGCAAGTCCAACAGGGTAGCGTTCCAGTTCTTGGGACTCCGGTCGGTAGCACCGAGGCGCATAAGTTGCAAGATGATTCTCGTCAGGTCCTCAGTAAGCAGGTCCTGAATGGCGATATCGCCCACGTTGCGCGCGACATTCCGTAGCTTTAGCCCACGGTTTGCAAAGGCTTGGGAGAGTTGTTCCTCCACTTCGTCTGCACGCATGCGCACAAGGATGGCAACTTCGTGCGGCTCGACATGGTCTGCCCGTACCTCATGCTCGACCCTCTGCGCGATGTAATCACTTTCTTCCTCCTCTGTCGCGAATTCCCATATAGCGGCAACGTCGCCGTCCACCAGCCGGTCGGCTCGTGCTTCCGGCTCCTCGACATTAGGATCGATCCTACTTGCGATGACATGCTGAATTCGCACGAGGTCCTCGTGTGAGCGCCAGTTGCAGATCAGAGATATGCGCTGAGCAACGAAGTGCTTTTCGAACTGCGCGAAAGCATCTGGCATCGCTCCGGCCCATACCATGATCCGCTGCTTGTCGTCGCCGACCGCCGTGAAAATGGCTTCACTACCATCAAACGCTGTGCGCAGGAGCTGGAACTGCGCGAAGGTAGTGTCCTGAAACTCATCAAGAAACACGACGGGATAGGTGAGATGCAGTGCCTTTCGAATTGCAGGGTTTTCCCGGATGAGTAATTCAACAAGCCGATTGATCATCGAGAACGTTAGCAACACATCGTCCTGATCATCATACTGAGCCCGCCAGTACGTTGCGACGGCGCGCCGGAGTTCAGATCTTTCATCGGCAATTGGCAGAGGCATCCGAGCAATAGCTTGTTCAAGCTGGCCAGGGTTCACACCGTGGAAATTATGAACATCCAGAAAATATTGGTAATCCTGCCGGCGTGGCATCACAATCCGGTAGCCTGCAGGGGGACGATATACATCAGGAACTGCTGCACGAAAGCGGTCCAAAAGGCTTTTGGCAAATGCGTCAAAAGTGTATGAGTTGAAACGCCGTGCCTGCTCGGCCGGACAGCGCATGGCTACTCTATCCGCGAGATTGCGTGCAGCATCGCGCTTGAAGCTGATCGCAAGTATGCGTTTGGGTGCAGGGCAAAGACCGGTCTGGAGAAGATAGGTCGCCTTCTGCGCAAGGAATTCTGTTTTTCCCGCCCCCGCGCCTGCCGTGACCAGCACGCTCCTATCGGTCTGCCGCAGTGCTTTCCATGCGCGCGGCTCGAGGTCATCAACGCCTTGCGGCCTCCAGTCTTTGGGGCGCACTCGGCTCATTCATCACCGTCCTTAAGGCCGAGCGCCTCCTTTACATGCTGGATGAGCGCCTTGAGCTCGGCGGGTGCCTCTTTGGCAAGTTCATCCGGATCGATCCGCGCAAGTGCGGCGATATGGGTCTCGGGCTTGCTTCTGCTCAGGAAAAGGTACGGATACCATTTGAACTCATCGTCATAATTTCCGTGATAGAGGTTGGGCTCGCCGCCGCTCTTAAGCGTGACAGCCTTCTTGGCTCGGATTGCATCGGCGTCACCTCGCGGCCCCCTGCCTCCAAGGTTCGGATACTGATAAGCTTTCGGGAAAGCGCGGAGCATGGCGAAATCGATATCCAGTGGAAACGAAAGGAATATCCTCTCTTCTCTGAGGGCTTGTAGCCAGTCATGGTCTCCGCCCTTCTTCAACAAGTCACTGTCCTCGACATCATTCACCCTATCGGGATTGATGGTGCTGGCCTCGACCAGCGAATTCTTGCTCAGGTCGTTGCCGATCTCCTTCAGCTTTTTGACCATATCGGCAACGAGAGTTGCACCGCCGTGTGCACGGCCAAGATCGAGGTCCAGCAAGGTCGCATAGGGGATGCGAAGATCATTGAGAAGCCGCCAGAAATGACCGACATACCTCCCACCTAGGGGTACGATCGGCACGAATGAGGGATCGAGTTGTACACCCATGGCATCCGCGACACGCGGGATGACAAGGCGCTCGGAATCTCCTTCGCCAAGAATGACAAAGCGGGCGAAGTAAAGCTCCGGATGGGCTCTGATGGCGAGCCGCACATACTGGCTTGCCTCCTCATCGCCTTCCGGCATCGTGATTTGCTGGACGTAAGCACACCGCAGAACACGGTCCAAACGGAAGTAGCGCACTTCCTCCGGCTCTATGCGGCTGAGTATCACCGGTGAATGGCTAGACAGGGCTACCTGCGCGGATGCAAGTGCACCGATTTCCCGCGCCTGCATAACGATGCGCGAGAGAAAGAATGGCGAAAGGCTGTTCTCCGGCTCCTCGATCGCAAGGAGGGTAAGGCTAGTCCGCCGGAGCTTATCCTGATCGAAGGGGCTTTCGTCGGCAGCCCTTGTGAATACAGTCTTCTCGACTTCCAGAGTCGCTGCGGTAAGAGCGATATGAAAAAGCGAACGTTGCCCATCGCTGAGGTCTGCGAGTGCCCGCTCCTGCCCAGCCTCGTCGGGAGAAAACGCGAACTCCACCTTGCGGACCAGTTCCTCGAACCGGCTATCGACCAAGCGCAGGAGCGGCGTTGTGTCAGTATCAGCTTCATGTATCTGGCGCCAACGCTTGGTGAATTGCTTTAGGATGAATTCTGTAGGTTTCTCGCGCTCAAACTGCTGCTGAATCTCTTGGGCACTTACCGTGCTATGGTCACGGAATCTGTCGGACCATTTTGCGGCCTGCCACAGCCGGCCCTTTAGCAAGGCCGTGACCTGCGACGCTGCATCCCGAGTAGCCGGGACATAAATAAGCTGGATTGAGCTGCGTTCAACGGCCTGCACCTTTGTGCATTCATCCCAGTCGAATTCATCATCGAGCGTGGTGATCCACCGAAGATCTTCATCTACACTACCATCCGGCGTGCCGTCGTCAGTCCATATCGCCTGAAGTCTCATCCTCGCTTTGAGCGGAGCACGTGGTTTGGAAACAGCCATTTGCTGGAAGAATTCCGGAACGGCGTCCACGGCATCGTCCTTGTCGAGTTCCTTAAGCTCGGGAAACGATAAGATAACCTCGATAGACAGAGTTGTTCCCGACTGAAGCACCTGCTGATCGGCGGGCACATGGAAATCCCGCTTTCTCACACGTCGGTCCGCAGCCGTGACTCCAAAAAGACGTGAGAGCGCTTGGAAGACAGCCGTTTTACCAGAACCGTTTCCACCGACAAATGCGGTGACGCAATTTTCCAGAGTTATTCTTGTTCCTTGAGGTCCAAAACAGCGGAAGTTGCGTATATGGATTTCTTCAATTTTCATCAATAGCCCTCAAAGTCATGCGCAATTCATCGATAGAATCTGCCACTGTTCTTACGTAGCTCTGTACTTGCCCAACTATGTATTAACCGGAATTCTATATAACATGTAAAGTATATGCAAACGCGGACATATTTACAAGGAAAATGTAATGGAATGGATCGGGCAACATTAGGCGTAATCTTAAGCAACGCCCGCTACTCGAAATAATAGCCCACGCCCACAAAAATGTTGCTGACCCGGTTGCCATTGGCAATGGGGCTGTTGGCGGCCTGTTTTCCGAAAAACCAGACCCTTGCGCCGACAAAAACACCAAAATCGCCCACCGGCAGGGTAAGGATGCTTTCCAGCTCCGTGGAAAAACCGGCCTCCGCCTTATAGTTTTCCGTGCCATAATAATAGTTGCTTAAGGCCGCGCTCTGATATTGCAGTCCCGCGGCGGTAAGCAGGCTGAAAGGGCCGGGGAAGAAGTGGGTATAGAGCTGCAGGTCCGCTTCCCAGCTTTTATGCCGGCCGGAAACATCCTGCAGCAGTGCCAGGCGCGCGGTCAGATTGCCCGGCAGGCGCTTCCCCAGCTGTACGCCGGCCTCAATGGCCTGGGGGCGGTCGGTCAGGGGGGCGTCATCCTTGCGGAACTGGTGCGAGCGTATCTGCACCGCCACCGAGGCAAACCAGCCGTCGGAGCGGAAAAAGGTATATCCCAGGCGGTTGGCCTCTATCCACACGGGGCCGTATCCGCCAAAGATGAGCGGGCTGGGACTGACCGAAATATCCGTGCCCGTATAGTTACGTTCCTTTATGGTAGCCCCGAAGGCCCACAGACCGTAGGCCGGCTCCATCAGGCCCTGCGCCAGGGAAAGCCCGGCATAAAGCAGTATAAAAAAAAGTGATTTTAAAAACATGGATACCCCCTTATATATAAAGGACGGATGCCGTTACAACATCCGTCCCTGTTTTTCTGTCCGTTTGGATTGCCAATAGCACCTATATTAGCAGCCGAAGTTCACAAAAGTTTTACATGAAGAAAATATTTTATAAAAGAGCCCGGCTCCTATTTTTTTCCGTAAAGCTCCCGCCATTTGGCCTCGAATTCATTACCCTCAACCCACACCGGCTGATCCGGGTTGCCGGCCACTTTCAGGGCGGTACGGAAAAGCACGCGCATGTCGCGCTGGCAACCGCTCAGGTCCCACACCGCGGTCACGCTGTCACTCAATTGGTGATAGTGGTTTGTCTTGTATTCCTTCGGGTCGGCTTTCGGCGGTTGAACAAAATCCCTGCCCGGGTTGATATAAAGCGCGGGAATACCGGCCTTGGCAAAGTTGATCTGGTCGGAGCGGTAAAAACTGCCGGCATTGGGGTTGGCGTCGCCGGTAATTTTCAGCGGCTGTTCCCCGCCATCGGCGGAGGGAACCATTGTTTGGGCGGCCACCTCTTTAAGGGCCGTGCCCAGACTGTTCATCTCCACGCCAATGGCGGCCAGGTCGCGGGTCAGTCCGAAAATCTGCGGCATGTCGATGTTGAAATCGGCCACGATTTTATTGCGGGCGAAGGGCGGTTTGGCCACAAACCAGCGACTGCCGAGAGAGCCGCTTTCCTCGGCGGCGCAGGCCAGAAAGAGGATGCTGCGGGCCGGTTTGTCCTTCAGTTTGCCAAAGGCGCCGGCCATGTTGATCAGCGCGGCGGTACCGAGGGCATTGTCCCAGGCGCCGTTATAAACCTGATCCTCTGCCCGCGGATCGCTGTTTTTACCCAGATGGTCGTAATGGGCGGAAAAGACGATCACCTGATCCCTGAGCCGGGGATCGCTGCCGGGTAAAATGCCCAGCACGTTTTTGGTCTCGATGACCCGCTTTGCGCTTTCGATATGGGCGCTCAGCGTGTACCCGGTATCGCGGGGTTTAAAGTCGCGGCGGGCGGCCATTTCAAACAGACCCTGCAAAGTGCTGCCCATGCTTTTGGCGATCTTTTCCGAGGTGGCCTGGTCGATCCAGGCCAGCAGATCCACCTGAT
>JALTKX010000058.1 GCA_027006055.1 Calditrichia bacterium
AGGATTACAAAAAAAGAGGCAAATCGTTTCATCGGTTTCCAAAAGTCAAAACTCAAAGTTAGCATATTTTTCCTATTTTAAAAATATGTTTGCCATTTTAGCTTGAATCCCTTCATCGGATAATTTTCTGGACAACTTTTTTATATAAACCAACGTAAGGCTATCCACATTTTTCTTTTTGTAAATTTAGCTTTATTTTAGGGCTTACCTTATACAAAGGAGTTTTTTATGCAAAGGAGTATGCTTTTTCTGCTGGCGCTTATTTTGGCTGCCTGCCAACCGGGCGTTTACAAACATGGCCACAAAAAAGAGCGGGCCATGGCTCATCTTAAGGCCAATCTGGAATTTCTGGCCTCGGACGCGCTTAAGGGTCGGGAAACCGGCAGCGCGGATATCGATGTTGCCGCGGAGTTTATCGCCGGCAGGCTGGAACTTTACGGTCTGCGGCCCTTTACGGGGGCAAAGAGCTTTTTCTCTCCGGTACCCCTGAGCATGAAGGGGATCAATGACTCTTCCTATATTCAATTAAAAAGCGGACGTCGCGGAATAAACCGCCATTTTTACGCTTACAGCGCGGGTGACAGCGCTTACCGGGGAAGGGAGCAGCAGCTGGTCTTTGTCCGTTTCGGCATTACCGACAGTACCTTTGATTATAACGACTATGAAAACCTGGATGTGCGGGGCAAAACCGTTGTTCTTATTTTAGGCGAACCCGAACGGGCGGATGATGAAGCCTTTTTTAACGGAAAGCGTCCCACAAAATGGAGCCGTTCTTCCAGAATCAAACGCAGGCTGGCCCGGGAACAGGGGGCCGGCGGCGTTATCGTGCTGCTCTCGCCCAAAGGCATGAATATGTGGAAAAGCATGAGCCGTTTTATGGGCCGGGGCAAGCTGGGACTGGTACAAAAGCCGGTTCGCGAAATACCCGAAATCCTTGTCGATTCCACTCTGGCCAAAGCGCTGTTTGATATAAACGGGCTCAGCTATGCCGATATGTATGAAAAACTAAAAGACCCGGCCTTTGACGCAAGTGCGTTGAACGCCAAAACCATCCGCTGGAATTTATACGCTTCGTACAAGGCCGTTACCGCCAACAACATCGTGGCCGTGCTGCCCGGCAGCGATCCCCGGCTGGCCGATGACTACATCCTTGTGGGCGCCCACTACGATCATATCGGCATACGCGACGGGCAGGTTTATAACGGCGCCGATGACAACGGCAGCGGCACGGTGGTCGTAATGGAAACCGCCCGGCAGATGGCCCATATCAAGGGCAACAAACGCCCGGTGATTTTTGTCTGGTTCACCGGCGAGGAAAAAGGACTCCTCGGCTCAAAATATATGATTGAGCATGCCCCCTTCCGCGATAAGATCCGGGCCGTGGTTAATATGGACATGGTCGGCCGGGAAAGCGCCGACTCCATCTATGTGCTGGCCTCGGGGCTGAGCAGCAGCGCCTATCACGCCCTGGTGGAAGAGGCCAACAAAAAAAGCGCCCGCTTTGTTTTTAACTACAGCCTGGACAGCCGCGAGCACCCGGAGCGTATTCTTTACCGCAGCGACCACTGGAGCTTTGCCAAAAAAGGCATCCCCACCGTCTTTTTTACCGACTATCATCACACCGACTATCATAAAGCCAGCGATGACGTGGATAAAATCAATTTTCTCAAGTTGAAAAAAGCGGTGGAGCTAACGCGGCAAATCGTGCTGGACGCCGCCAACGGCAGCGATGATTTCATCCGGGACAACTGGACGGAAGAGGCCAAATAGTCCGTTAAAAAAAAAGCGGTACCCCATGAGATACCGCTTTTTGTAAATAGTCCGGCCCCGTTAACGGGGGCTGATCATCTCCTGCGGTTTAACCCAGGCCTCAAACTCTTCCTCGGTCAGGTAACCCAGCTCCAGCCCGGCCTCCTTAAGGGTTTTATCCTCGCGCCAGGCCTTCAGGGCCAGTTCCGCCGCCTTATCGTAACCGATATGGCGGTTAAGGGCCGTAACCAACATCAGCGAGTTGGTCAGGTTCTTGTTGATATTTTTCATATTGGCTTCCACCCCGGCCACCGCTTTATCCTGAAAGGAGCGGCAGGCGTCGGCCAGAATGTTGACGGACTGTATGATATTGAAGGCCATCAACGGTTTAAAGACATTCAGTTCAAAATTACCCTGCGATCCGGCCATGGAAATGGTCAGATCGTTACCGTACACCTGGCACACCACCTGGGTCACCATTTCGCTCTGGGTGGGGTTAACCTTACCCGGCATAATGGAGCTGCCCGGTTCGTTGGCCGGCAGGTTGAGCTCGCCCAACCCGCTGCGCGGACCGCTGCCCAGCCAGCGCAGATCGTTGGCTATTTTCATCAGGGCCGCGCCCAGCACTTTTAACGCCCCGGAGGCTTCCACAATGGCGTCATGCGCCGCCAGACCGGCAAATTTATTGCGGCTGACCTTAAAGGAAATGCCGGTGATGCGCGAAATCTCTTCCACCATTTTTTGATCATAACCCGGTTTGGTGTTCAGACCGGTGCCCACGGCCGTGCCGCCGATGGCCAGTTCATAGAGATGCTCCAGGCTGTGGTTTATGGCTTCCGAGGCCATCTCCAGTTGCGCGGCATAGCCGGAGAACTCCTGCCCCAGGGTCAGCGGGGTGGCGTCCTGCAGGTGGGTGCGTCCGATTTTTACGATATCCTTAAACTCGGCGGCCTTGGCCTCCAACCCTTTTTTAAGATAATCGATGGCCGGCAACAGCTTTTCCCGGATGGCCGTAACCGCGGCGATATGCATGGAGGTGGGAATGGTGTCGTTGGTGGACTGGGACATGTTGACGTGATCGTTGGGATGTACCGGAGATTTGGTGCCCATCTGTCCTCCCAGCATCTCTATGGCCCGGTTGGCGATCACCTCGTTAACGTTCATATTAAACTGCGTGGCGCTGCCGCTTTGCCAGATCACCAGCGGAAAATGTTCATCCAGCTTGCCGGCGATCACTTCATCGGCGGCTTTTTCTATGGTTTCGGCGATCTTCTTATCCAGACCGCTGATGGCGCTGTTGACCCGGGCGGCGGCTTTTTTTACCGTGGCATGGGCGCGGATCATCTCCGCGGGGAAATATTCCCGGCCGATCTTAAAATTTTCATAAGCCCGCTGTGTTTGGGCGCCAAAATATTTATCCTCGGGCACCATTACCGGCCCCAGGGCGTCTTTTTCCTTGCGCATGGCATCCATCCTTTCATAGTGTAATAAACGGTAAAGATTTATCGACAAATATACAAAATCAGATTAACTAATAACAGCCGCGAAACCATATATTCAAAAAAAAGAGGCCGTGAAAGCGCCCCCGGTTGCCGGGCCAAAACGGATGCGGCTTAACGCCCGTTTTGCGCGGGCAGGCGGAGCAGGTCGTTTAGCTTATGGGCCAGGGAAACCAGGTCAAACGGTTTTTCAATCATATCCGTGTTGCCGGGCAGACCGGCCTTGCTTTCTATCACTTCCTGACTGTGGCCGGACATAAACAAAATCTTCAGACCCGGCGCCTTTTCCCGCAGGCGGTCGGCCAGTTCGCGGCCATTCATCTCCGGCATCATCACATCGGTCAGCACCATGCCGATCTCCTCCCCGTGCCGGGCAAACAGCTCCAGCGCCCGCACGCCGTTAGAGGCGGCATAGACCTTTACATTCATCTTTTCAAAAAAACCGATGATCATGGTGCGCAAGGCCTTGTTATCTTCCACAACCAGAAAGGCCTTTTCCCCAAACCGGGGCAGTTCCCGGTCCGGAACGCGCGCCGGGGAGGGCTCTTCCACCGGCCCGCTCTCCAACGGCAGATAGATGGAAAAGGACGTGCCCTGTTCCCTGTCGCTGCTTACACGTATTTCGCCGCCGCTTTGTTTAATGATACCGTAAATCATGGAAAGACCCAATCCGGTGCCCTTGCCCGGTTCCTTGGTGGTGTAAAAGGGTTCAAAAACCCGTTTCAGGTTCTCGGCGGGGATGCCCACCCCGGTGTCCCTAACCTGCAATATGGTATAGTCGCCCGGCTCCAGGGCTCCGCCGTAAGCCTCCCGGGCGTTGTCCAGCTTTTCCCTGGCCGAGGAAAGGGTGATCACCCCGCCGCCGGGCATGGCGTCCCGGGCGTTTATGACCAGGTTTATCAACACGCTTTCCAACTGGTTGGGGTCCATCCGCACGGGCAGCACACCTTCCACCGTTTCAATCCTGAGGGAAATATCTTCCGTCAACAGATGCCTCAATATCTTTTTTACGCCCCGCAGGTGACTGTTGAGATCGAAAACAACGGGATTCAGCACCTGCTTGCGGCCAAAGGCCAAAAGCTGCGAGGTCATGGCTCCGGCCCGCTCCACCGCTTTTTCAATTTCACTCAACGACTCATAAATACTGCTGTCCGGGCTTGTTTTCATTTTGGAAAGTTCCGTGTAGCCCTGGATCACCGTCAGCAGATTATTGAAATCATGGGCCACGCCGCCGGCCAGGCGCCCGATGGCCTCCATTTTCAGCGCCTGACGCAGGTCATCTTCCATCTTTACCTTTTCGGTTATATCCAGGCCGATGGAAAGCAGGGCGATATTCTTTTGAATGGGATCGCGCACCAGGGCGTTCTGCCAGGAGATATAACGGGTCTCCCCGCCACGGGTTACTATCGGCGTCGCCTCGCCCTGATATCTTGAACGGCCGTTAAATATCTCCTCGATCATTCCGGCGATCAAAGCGCGCCGATGTTGCGGAATAAAAAGCTCCACAAAGCTTTTGCCGATCACCTCGGAACGGTGATAACCGGTGGTCGATTCGGCATATTCATTAAAATCGACGATGATATCGGGCTCTGTCAGGCGCAAGATCATGGCCGGAGCGGTTTCGATCAGGTTGGAGCTGAACTGCTGCTGCTTTTTAAGATGCTTCTCGGCTTCCTTGCGATCGGTGATGTCGATGCCTATAAAAACAGCCGACTCCCCGGCGGCATACTTTTGGGCGATGATGATATAGGAGCGGTAGCGGTTATCCACAAAGGTGCTGATTTCATGCTCCACCCGTTCCTCGGGACCTTCCATAAAGCTCTTTACAAAAGAGTAAAAGCTGTCGTTACCCGGCTGAAAACCCACCTTTTTACCGACAAAGTCCTCTTTTTTTATGTTATGTTTACGGGCCAGGTACTCATTGGCCCCCAGATAGACCAGATCCCTGTTGATCCAGGACACCTCGCCGGGAACCGTATCCAGCACGGTGCGGATAACATCACGCTCCTCCTTGAGCGCCCTTTCCGCGGTGATAATGGCGCTGATATCCTGGGCGATGCTCAGAATGCCGTAACGGTTGTTGGACAGACGGTATCTTTTCTCATGCAGATGCACGTGGAGTATTTTTCCATCACGGGTTTTATCGATAATGGTGTGTTTTAAGGTTTCTCCGGCCAAAATTCTTTTCAGATTCTCCCGGTAAACCTCTTTTTGCGATTCATGGGCAAAATCTTCAATATGCATGCCGATCAGTTCGCTGTATTCATAGCCTAAAAGCTGGCAGATGGCGCTGTTGGCCTCCACCACCACGCCGTTCTCATCCATCAGGATGATGCCCGAAGGCGACATCTCAAAAAGAGTCTGGTGATTGGCCATGGTGTTTTCCCGCTCATGGGAAATGGAGGCCCTCTCGGTGGCGTCCCCGAGGAACAGAACGCACTCGCCGCCGGGCAGCCCCTTGCCTATGCAGCGGAAGTAAACCTTGTTTTCATTTTTACGGATCAGCGGTTTTTCCACGTCAAAGGGGTGCTGGCGGACGCACAGCTCTTTTAGGGGCGCCAACAGCCCCAACGTTTTAAAATTCTCTTCGTCAAAAAGCGAACCTCCGACGCGCAGATTTTTAAAAACGGTGTAGGGGTCCAGGCGGGCATAGTCGCTTATAAAGGAAATCCGTCCCCGGGTATCAAAAAAAAGAGTCAACACCGGCAGGGCATGGAAGGCTTCCTCATAAACGCTGTCCGCGTGCCGCCGCCGTTCGGCTTTTTTCAGCCGGTCAATAAGCTCTTCTTTTGACAATGCTGCATAATCCATGTGCGATAGGGTCTCATGGTTCATTGAGATATAACGGTTGTCCCCAAAGGGAGTTCTGAGTATCGGCGGCTTTACCGTTTATTTTAGGCGGGGAATTTTTTAGTGGCGCCGGCGATTACCCGGCGGTCAGCCGACGGTGATAATTGATCTGTCCCAGGTGATAGTTGAGGTGTCCGTAAAGATGGATCAGAAAATAACCGGTGCTCATTTCATAACCCAGCACCTTTTCCGGGTAAACGGCGGAGAGCTGCCCCTCCTCCAGCCTGTCGAGGGTCTGGCCTACTTCCCGTTGCGTGGCCGCGATTTCCCGTTTCAGGGTTTCCGAGGGAATATCGCGGGCGGCAAACTCATGTTCCCGGTCGCGTCTGTAATCGCTGCCGCCCAGCACATGCCCCACATAATGACGGAGATTGCCGCACAGATGCAGGCAGAGGTTCCCTCCGCTGTTGGCGATATCGCCCCGGACGCGCCATAAAAGGCTCTCTCCGTCATAGGCGGATACCTCCTTCTCCAGGCGTTCCAAATCTCGCATAAACAGTTGCTTCAGTTCGTTCAGGGTCATGGTTGTTCTCCCGTTGCTTCTCTTGCCAGCCCGTTCAGGGCGGCGGCAATCTTTTTCAATAAGGCCCGGCAATCCCGCATGTC
>JALTKX010000059.1 GCA_027006055.1 Calditrichia bacterium
TTTTGTACGGATGATATCCACCAGCGGGCTCCAGAAGGGCTTGATCACCCACGGTAAATATAGCCAGGAGGTGTATAAGGCGATATCCGTATTGGAGATGCCCAGTCTTTTATACATAATCACCGATACCGTCATGACAACGATGTAAGGCAATCCTTCGGCATAGTACAGGCTGGGTATCCAGCCCCAGGCCTCACGGCGGGATTTCTGCATGGGGGCTCCGTAAATTTTAACGATTAGTCGTATATTTTTTTCAGATAGCTGTTGGGGTAGTAGTGTGCCAGTATCTCTTCCGCGGGCTTATTGTGCAAGGCCATGCCCAGGGCGCCTATCTGGCACAGGCCCGCGCCGTGCCCCCAACCCGCGCCAAGGATTTCAAAAACTCCGGGAATTTCGCCCGACAGCTCTTTCAGTTTTACCACGATGGCCGAGCTGTAAAGAAAACGATCGGAAAGGATGCGGCGGATTTCGTATTCGGAGGTAGCCTTGTACACGGCGGTTTTATGGCTCTCATCCGGATAGTAGACAACGGAGAGTTCCATGGCCCGGCCGGAGCCGCCCCGTTTTTCGGGCAGCAAGGAGAGCACGGCGCGTACATTTAAACGGGCATGCTTGCGCAAGGCGGCGGTAATTTCCGCCTGGCTAAGCTCAATCTTCCAGCGGAAATAGGCCGCGTCCTGATCCACGCTGCCCAGATATTTTTTCAATTCGCTTTCGGGAATATGGCGCGGGCCGCACCAACTGTCGGGCGTGCTGCCAATCCACTCGCGGGCGGCGGCCTCCTTGCGTAGGTCCGTGTTTTTATACTTTTCGGCTTCCGCATCCGGCATATCCGGCTTGACGACCATGTAGGGCAGCTTGTATCCCGGCCATACGGCGTCAAAGCTTTCCATCATCCCGCCGCAGCTTTTGGAATAGCGCGCGTCACAGATGGCTTCTCCGTACATAAGCACCCGGCCGTAGGTGGACAGGGCGCCCTGGATGGATTGCGGCGATAAAAAACTGGTGCCCTGGTACCGCTGACAACAGTCATCGTTACATACATCCATGCCCATGTTTTTATGTTTTTGCTCCACATTGGCCAACAGCCAGGAACGGGCGGCAATGGTTTGCGCTTCAATCAGGGCCGGGGGACAGGCGGCGCTCATCTCCGAGGTGGCCACGCACATCACATAGTGTTCCAGCGGCAGTTCGCTTATCAGAATCATCTGTTCTTCATGGATGCGGAAGATCAATGTGTCGGGCAGGTAAACCTCTATGGTTTTTTGCCAGTGGAAGCCGCGACCGGCCATAACCGGGGCCACGCGTATTCCGCTTTGGGGAGCAATGGCCGTGTTGTTATCCCGGGCTTCCAGCCGAATCTCTCCGGCGGCGCTTAGTTCGGGCAGGCCGCTTTCCAGATGGAGCCTGCCGTGATCATAAGAAATTGTGATACGTTGACCGCCCTTAAGCTCGCTAATCCGGCCGTCGCACACCGCGCGGTACGCGGGGCTTTCGGGGAGGGTGAGTTCAACGCTGCTTAGTCCGTCCCCGGGCAAAATTATACCCACGTCGATAACAGGTTCCGTTGTCGGAATGGCATCGGCTGTTAACATGGTTATCCTTCGTTTTCCCAGGCAAAAAAGGCGTCCACGCCGGCGCCCAGGGCCGGCGCTTCCCGCAGATGAGAGGGGACGACAATTTCCGCTATGGAGCGGTAGTGCTCTTTTGCCTCTTTTGTTAAAACCGTACTGTTTTGTATGGACTCATCCAAAGCCTTAAGCAGGGGCGCGGCCAGAACCGTTTTTCCGGCCTCGTCCGAAAAAAGCTGGCCCAGACGCTGGCCCAGAATAATACGTTCGAAAAGCAGGCCCTTAAAGGGATGGTCGCTCTCCAATGGGGGACGGTTAGGGTTCATAAACTCAAAACTGTTGCGCCAGCCGCTATGGAGCGTTTGGATACGTTCGTAAATTATCGCCGCCAGCGCTCCGGTAACCACCTGGTAAGTGGCGCGGGCCTTTTCATCACCTCCGGCCGCCATTTGCGCGATTTGCGGCGGGTAAAGGCCCGCGGCGTTCAGCTCCCGGATATCCTTTCCGCTCATGTCGGCATAGATGCTTTGAATGCCCGAGGCGGAACAAAAGCGTTCCAGCGAGCGCCCGTCCGTGTATTTCATCTCCCAGGTTTTGGCCAGCCAGGATTTGGTCTGATCAAAAGGAGTTAAGGCGCCTTTCAGCTTCAGGGCGTCGGCCACGCCGGTGCCGCCTCCCAGATAGTAGGCGTTTTGCACATGACGGAAAGCGCCCTCCTCGGCATAATTTTCTCCGATGCCGCAATAGTCGGCGTCGCTGCCCAGGCGGGCGATGGGCGCCGCCAGGTTTATGTTTTCCAGTTCCAGACGTTTTTCCAGCAGATTGCTGTAATTTAACATGCGCGGACCGTTGGCCACAACATGTATGCCCCGCTGGTCGCTGGTTTTAAGACCGGGCATGCCGATGCCGATCAAGAGGTTGTCGGCCCCGCTTTTACGGGCGATTTCGATAATGGCCCGGGCGCAGGCTTCCACATAGACCGCTTCCTGCTGTTTCTCTTCATCCGTTTGCCTTATGGCTCCATCCGCCAGCTCACGGAACTGAACGGCCACGTCCACCGGTCTGAAATCCGCTAAAAATCCGGGGATATCCGCGTATTTCCCCTCGGCATTCAGTTCGCCCAGGCAAAATATCTTTTTTTCATGGTTAAAGATAACCTGCCAGGCGCTTACCTTGCTGGCGCCGCCGTCCACGCCGATAATCGTCGTTTTTTTCATTCTCTTTCCGTCTGATAGGGTGTGGGCCGGCCTTTTATTGGCCGGCATTGAGCTCCTGGCGGCGCAGAATGGCTTCCAGGCGCATAAAATCCTTGGCCTCGTCGTTACGGTCGATGGTGGCCTGGTCGATGGAATGATCCGTTCCGCCGGAGTGACGAATGACTTCGTAGATGGCATCCCAAACGCGACCGATGCGGTGTTGTTCGCTGATCTTCAGCACCATGCCGTAGTCCTCGCCGTAATTGCGGGCGTAGGGTTCTTCGTTGACGCTAAAGCCGATGCGGCGTATAAGCTCGATGGGTATGGAACGGGGAGCTCCCGCGCCGTTTATGCGCAGCAGATTGTTGCGGCCGTTCTCTTCCGTCCACTCGTCATGGGTAACCACGGGCAGCTCTTCCATACGCCTGATGGAACCGTCTTCTTCCTTTTGCCAAACTTCGTAAGAGCCGATGACCATGCCTATTTTGGGATCGGAGGCGTATACCTCGAGAATTTTCTCCACGGCGTCCGGTTTCAGGCGGTCGTCGGAATCCAACTGTACATAATAGGTGCCCCGGGCGATGCGCGCGCCCATGTTCAGGCACAGCCCCAGGTTGTTAATTTCATAAACCAGCAGGCGAACGTCCGGCTTGGCGGCATCGTATTTCGAACCGCCTTCCATATACGCCTTCACGGCGTCCACGGTGGGATCGCCGGGGCCGCCGTTGACCACGACAATCACCTCTACCTCTTTTACCGTTTGGGCCTGTACCGATTCGATGGCCTGGCCGATAAAAACGGGCCTGTTGTTGACCGGAATAATCACCGAGGCCTTTAAAGCGCCTTCTTTTATCTCGCGCGGGGCATAGTGGGCGCCCGGCGCCAGGTAGGCGTTTATGCCCTTTAGATGGGAGGAAAGGATTTCTTCCGCCTCCAACTGGCTCTCCTTGCCGGCCATCAGATAATCAAAAACATTGTGACCCTTGCCCTCGGCGGTTACGCTGTACAGGGAGCCGGCGTAACGGTTGGCTATGTGGATAAGCCGTCCCTGGCGGGCCATTTTCAGGCGAAGATCGTACAACGGCTTATAGGCCAGGTTCTCATCCGCGTAGCCCGCTTTTTTCAGGGCGCTGTGCGCCAGAAACCAAACCGGTCCGAAGTCCTGATTGTCACGCACGCGGCCGGTGTGATGCTTAAGCAGGCGTATCTCGCGGGTTTCGCCGTCGGTGATGCGTTCGTAATCGCAATAAACCATGCTGCTGTCGCTCTCCCTGCTCACGGCCAGTAAAAAGAGTTCCGCGGCGCCGATTTTAAATTCAATCTTTGAGGAAGGGTTGTCGGCCAGCATGATAAAGCTGCCGTTACAGGCCTTAAAGCCGGCGTTGAGCTGCACGCTTTTGCGTTCGCTCTCCGTGGCCACCGTTTTTACGGGAAAACGGCCCTTAAGGATGGCTTCAATGGCGGCGGCATCCGGTGTAAAGTCCGGGTGGTGTATTAAAACGATTTCAATGTTTTCGGCGGCCTGCGCGGCAAGGGAATGCAGGGTGTCGGTGTAATGGTTTTCAGGTGTAGCATACAAGAGTGCCGAAATCAGGTTTTGGCTCATACGGAGGTCTCCTCTTAGTAGAGTAAATATTTTTTACGGATTTTTAAAAACTCTTTTAATTCATCCTTCCAGCCGGCGCGCATTTCCGCTATACTTTTCCCCTCAAGTACATCGGAATATATTTGATCGCTGCCGGCTGTTTTATGGAAGGATGATAAACGTTTTTCATTTACAAACGGTGAATGTTGCGGATAGAGGTCGTATAAGAACTTAAGCAGATACAAACCGGTTTCAAAAGGGCGGAAGGCTTTGGCGTCGACGATGTGTATCTGCACGCCGTAACACATTTCACCCTTAAACACGCTGTAATAAGGCTTGAAACGGGTGGCCCGGAAATAGACGCCGGGTAACTGCAGCGCGTTCAGCCGCCGGGCAAAATCCAGGGCGTCAATCCACGGGGCGCCCAAAAGCTCAAAGGGAGAGGTATAGCCCACGCCGATATTCACGCTGAGCAGTTCGCCGATCAGGCCGGTGGCCGGCATGAACAGAGCCGTTTCCCAGTGGGGAACATGGGGCGAAGTGGGTACCCAGCTGCGCCCCGTTTGCGGCCAGAACATGGAACGCTCCCAGCCGCTCATGCGGATAACGGTCAGTTTGGCCTGAATGCCAAAGGCCTCGTTGAACATGGCGGCCAGCTCGCCCGCCGTCATGCCGTGACGGTAGGCGATGGGGTACATGCCCACAAAGGAGTAAAAGGGCTCGCGGGTGATGTTACCCTCGACGGTTTCACCGTTCAGGGGATTGGGACGGTCCAGTACCACAAATTCTTTATTGTCGCGCGCGGCGGCCTTCATGGCGTTGGCCATGGTATAGATATAGGTATAGCTTCGGATACCGATATCCTGAATATCAAATATTAATACGTCGATATCCTTAAGCATTTCCGGCGTGGGAATACGCGTTTTGCCATAAAGGCTGTAAACGGGAAGCTTAAAAAGCGGTTCAACGGTGCGGCCTACTTTTTCACCGGCCCCGGCCGAGCTGAACAGTCCGTGTTCCGGAGCATAAAGGGCCACAAGGTTAAGCGCGGGATGTTCGTAAATACGTTGGTAGGCCGGTTTCATTTTGGCGTCCACGGCGCTGGGGTTGGTGATCAGGCCGATACGCTTTCCCCTGAACCTTTCCGCCCGCGAGAGCAGAAGATTGTCCAGCCCGGTTCTGAAAGCGGGCTTAGTCTTTTCACTCCGCGGCCCGGGCGTCTTATGCGTCCCCATGGGGTGGCAGCCGGAAAACGCCGCCAGAATCACTATGGCAAAAATCAATCGATAGGCTATGTTCATTTATTACAGCTCAGGGAGTTAATTAGTTTATTGAACTAACTCACGAACATACACAATCGCAATGATTATTTCAATCGAAAAAAGCAGGCGGCATGCTCGTTGGTAAAAATAATACGGCGCCCGGTGGTTAATTTTTCCGCTAGGGCATGGAACCGGGGTTCAGGGCATAAGCCTGTCCAGCAGGGTGTTGATGGGCGTGGTGTTTTGCATAACATAAAAATGGATGGAGGGTACATTGTGCTCCATCAGCTCGCGGGCCTGTTTCAATGTCCATTCTATGCCGATTTCGGCAACGTCATCGGCGGAGGCGTCCAGAATCTGCCGCGAGAGTTCCACGGGCAGGTCGATATGAAAAGTACGCGGCAGGGAGGTGATGTTTGATTTGCGGGTAATGATCTTTAAGCCGGGGATGATCGGTACATCGATGCCCTCGGCCCGGCAGCGTTTTACAAAATCAAAATAGACCCTGTTGTCAAAAAACATCTGAGTAACAATATACTCGGCGCCGGCTTCGATCTTTTTCTTTAGATAATAGATGTCCGTGTCCAGGTTGGGCGCGGAGAAGTGCTTTTCCGGATAGCCGCCCACGCCGATGCAAAAATTGGAAGGCTTGGCGTCCAGCAGGTTATCCTCCAGATAGTGGCCCTCGTTCATCTCCTTTACCTGCCGCACCAGGTCCGAGGCATACTTGTTGGTGGTGCGCCCG
The DNA here is from genome assembly GCA_027006055.1 of Calditrichia bacterium. Taxonomy (GTDB): domain Bacteria; phylum Calditrichota; class Calditrichia; order Calditrichales; family J004; genus J004. The sequence goes on from JALTKX010000059.1 coordinate 6,360, forward strand.
TCGGGCACCGGTTTTTTATAACCGCTGTCGTCGCCCTGCACGGCCAGCACATTTTTTATTTCCAGATATTGCAGGTCGATCAGAAAGTCCTCGGTCTCCTCGCGGGTAAAGCCGCGACAGAGAATATGGGGCACGGCGTCGATATTGTATTTTTTTTGGATCAGCGCGCAGATGCCCAGGGTGCCCGGGCGTTTGCGTTTAGTTTTGCGCTTGATGCCTTCCGGCGTTTCCTCGTAAATTACCTCGGCGGCATGGCTGGTAATGTCGATAAAAGGCGGATTATAACGCGCCAGGTCATCCACCAGTTTTAGCAGGCTTTGGATATCCCCGCCCCGCCTTGGGGGAATGATTTCGAAACTGATCAGTGTCTTTTTTGCTTTTTCCAGATGTTCGGTAACCTTCATGGCGCAATTCTTCCCTTAAAGTTCAATGGTGCTCGTCAATTGTCGATAAAATAGAGGATAATGTTAATATGATGCCAAAAATTACTTGGATAAACAGGAAGAAAAGCTAAAATTTTTGTATCTTCAACGCTTTAATTTTAATCAGGAGCTGAAATGACCGCAAAACAAAAAGAACTAAAGGTAACGCTTATCCCCGGCGACGGAATCGGGCCGGAGGTAACCTCCGCGGCGCGTAAGGTGATCGCCGCGGCGGGTGTAGTGATAGACTGGGAAATTATGGACGCGGGCGCCGGGGCGCTGGACAAATACGAGACCACCCTGCCCGAGGAAACCATCGAATCGATACGGAAAAACAAGGTGGCCCTGAAGGGGCCCATTACCACGCCCATAGGCAAGGGTTTTACCTCGGTAAACGTGGGGTTGCGCAAGGCGCTGGAGCTCTATTCCAATATCCGTCCCGTGCGCTCCGCCCTGGGCATTTCCGTGCATCACAAGCCGATCGACCTGGTGATCTTCCGCGAGAACACGGAAGACCTCTATGCCGGTCTGGAACAGGATGTGGCGCCCGGCGTCGCCCAAAGTTTGAAAATTATCACCGAGGCGGCCTCCACGCGCATAGCGGAATCGGCCTTTTCCTGGGCGGCTAAAAACAACCGCCATACGGTTCATGCCGTGCACAAAGCCAATATCATGAAGAAAAGCGACGGGCTTTTTCTTAGCTGCGTGCGCAAGGTAGCCGCCAAATATCCGGGCATCACCTATAAGGAGATCATCGTCGATAACTGCGCCATGCAACTGGTTATGCATCCCGAGCAGTTTGACGTTATGGTGCTGGGCAACCTCTACGGGGATATCATTTCCGACCTGTGCGCCGGTCTGGTGGGCGGTCTGGGCGTCGTGCCCGGGGCGAATATCGGTGACGAGATGGCTGTGTTCGAGTCGGTGCACGGCAGCGCCCCCGATATTGCCGGCAAGGGCATCGCCAACCCGCTGGCCACCATCCTTTCGGCCAATATGATGCTGCGTCATTTGGGCTTTAGCAAGGAGGCCGATCGCATTCAGGCGGCCATCGTTTTGTTCCTTTCGGAACGACACCACCTGACGCCGGACATGGGCGGTAACGCCACAACCGACGAGATGGTTAACGCCATCATCGACAAGATAAAACTGTTACGCTGATAAAAGAAGACGGCCTGTTTTAGTACTTTGGGCCGTCCGTTTCCATCCGCTTTTTTTATGAGGAAGATATGATCCGATATTTTACCGCCGGGGAGTCCCACGGTCCCGGCCTGATGGCCGTGATCGAAGGCCTGCCGGCCAATGTGCCTGTCAATATCGCGCGCGTCAATCATGAGCTGCACCGCCGTCAACAGGGCTATGGCCGGGGCAGGCGGCAACAGATTGAAAAAGACGCCGTGGAGGTGATCTCCGGAATCCGTTTTGAAAAAACCCTGGGCAGTCCCGTTAGCGTATTATTACGTAACCGGGACTGGAAGAATTGGACGGAAATCATGGCCTCGGGCGCGGGTGTTTCCAAAAAGGTGGTCAGCCGGCCGCGGCCGGGGCACGCCGATCTTTCCGGCGCCTTAAAATACGACTTCCGTGATATGCGCAATGTGCTGGAGCGCTCCAGCGCCCGCGAAACGGCCATGCGCGTGGCCGTGGGTGCCTTTGTGCGTGAGCTGTTGTATCTTTTTGATATTGAAATCCATTCCCATGTGTTGGAACTGGGCCCGGTAAAAACCGACCGCTCTCTGCTAAAGGAGGCGTTGTCCGGCGATATCAACGCGCGGGCCGACGCCTCTCCCGTGCGCTGTCTTTCCGAGAGCAGCGGCGCGGAAATGGTTGCCGCCATAGACGCGGCCAAAAAGGAGGGCGACACCCTGGGTGGCGTAATCGAGGTGGTGATACGCGGCTTGCCGCCGGGGCTGGGTTCCTATGTGCAATGGGATCGTAAGCTGGACGCCCAACTGGCCATGGCGCTGATGTCCGTGCAGGCGGTTAAGGGGGTGGAAGTGGGCATGGGTTTTGAAACCGCCCGCCATCCCGGTTCGAAGGTGCATGACGAAATTCATTATGATAAGAAAAAAGGTTTTTACCATCCGACCAATAATGCCGGGGGCATAGAAGGGGGCATGAGCACGGGCGAGGATATTGTGCTGCATGTGGCCAAAAAACCCATTCCCACGCTGATGAAGCCCCTGCACTCGGTGGATATCGACAGTAAGGAAAGTTATAAGGCGCATGTGGAGCGCAGCGACGTAACGGCGGTACCGGCGGCGGCGGTTATTTGCGAGGCCGTGGTGGCCCCGGTAATTGCCAATGCCCTGATGGAAAAATTTGGCGGCGATACGGTTAAGGATATGCTGGCCGCGCGCGAGGCTTATCTAAAACGGCTGCGCGCTTTTTAAAAAGCTGTTTATTGCCGTTGGCACATTAACGGCGTCCGTTTCCTTTTTCTATGGCGGCCAACAGGGTTTTGGCTTCGCGGTTGTTCGGCTGGCGGCTGAGCACCTTGCGCAGAATATTGGCGGCCTTGCCGTTATAACCCTGAGCCCTGAAAACCTTGGCCAATACCAAATTGCTTTTTACATCGTTGGGATTGCGCTTAAGCCGGGTGTTCAACTCGGACATAAACTCCTTAAACACATTGCGGTACTGATGCTCCGGCCCCAGGGTGGGCTGACGGACAAATATTGAGGGTTCGATGAAAAATACCTTGCGGTATTGCTCGATGGCCAAAGGCAGCTTTTTGGTTTTTTCGTAAACCTCGGCCAGTTTGGTATAGGCCTTTATCAGCGTGGGGGCAATTTGAATGGTCTTTTTAAAATAGTTCTCGGCCAGTTGATAGTTGCCCATCTCCAGATAGGTCAGGGCCAGGTTAAAGGTGGCCTGCATAAAACGGGGCCGCGCCTGGGCCGCCTTGGTAAAGGCCTCCACCATATCCTGATAGACTTTACCTTTTTTTACCGGGTCGATGGTGCTTTTTTTGTTAAAGCCCTTTTCCCGGACCGCTTTTTTTGAACCGGAAGCTTCGTCCAGCATATCCAGAAAGGCTTCCACCAACTCTTCCAGCACCGCCTGCTTATAGATGGTAACACCGCGCATAAAATTGGCCACGGCGTGGTTGGGTTTCTTTTTCAGGATGGCGTCAAACTCCAGCAGAGCGTTATAATATATCTGCGAACGATAGTAAACTTCTCCGAGGGTGGCCCGGAATTTAATGTTACCGGGGTCCAGTTCCACCGCGCGGCGATAGTCATTGATGCTGCCGCGCATTTTTCCCGTGGCGGCCGCCAGATTGCCGTATTCGTAATAGATGGGGGCAAATTCGGGATTCAGCCGGGCCGCCTCATCCAGATACTTTTTGGCCTGCTTATACTGCTTGTTCAGAATACTGATTTTACCCAGATAGTAGTATGCCTTATAGTCATTGGGGTTGAATTCCAGCACTTTGTTGAAATCGGCAATGGCCAGGTCATACTTCTTCTGCTTTTCATAAATCAGGCCGCGCCCGTAGTAGGGTTTGTCAAAATTGGGCAGGGCTTTAATGATCTTGTTGAATTGTTGCAGGGCCTCGCTGTAGCGTTTGTTGTTGAAATAAACGATGCCCAGGTTATAATACGCTTCCCAAAATTTCTTATCCGCCATGATGGCCTGCCGGAACAACCCGATAACAATATCGGGATTACGCCTCGGTTTGTTGTTTTCTATATAGGCCTTGATAAAGCTTTCAAAGGCTTTGGGCTTGCGGGTCAGGGTGCGGGCCATCATGGCCCGTTCCCTTTGGGAAACGGGAACGCCGGAAATATGAATCAGGCGTTCTATTATCTTGTCCGCGGCATCCGCCAGATTGTTTTCTTTTACGGCAATGGTTTCCTCAAATATTCGGTTGCCGTTGTTGGTGTTATAGTAATAAACATTCAGCTTGATCAGCGAGGCCGAATCGGTATACGTGCCGGAAATGGCCACTTCCGCTCCGGTAATCCTGCCCAGTTGAATGGATACCCGGTCCGAGGTGACTCCCTTTGTGAAACCGATTTCGGAAAATGCCCGTTGCATGGTTTTCCGGTCTATCACATAAAAGCCCGATGCCACCGAGAGCTTGTTGCTCAGCAGATATTCGATCGCGCCGCTGATCCAGTCTATGCGGGCGGGGCCTTTATTCTCAAAAGGCGCCAGGGCTACTTTTCGTTTGTCCTGTGCATAAAGTGTAGAGAACAGGAGAAGAAAAATGATAATATATTTTCTATTCATGTATAAGAATCCGTTTCACTTAAGAAGCCTTGGATAAACTCGACGCTATTTTAAAAGTCTTAATTTAAAATTCCCTTATGCCCACGGAAATTTTAAAATAAGAAAAACTATGGCGATATAAAAGGATGCCGTCCAAAATTATTCAAGAAATTCCAGCATATCAATTTTTGTAATGATATGCAACTTCCCGGAGTCACCGCTGACCATAAGGGCGCTGTGTCCTTTTTTCATATGTTCCAGTCCGGCGGAGACCGGCGTGCGCGCCGAAAAGAGCGGCGTATGCGTATCCACCAGCGGTGAAATGGCATTGTCCGAGGAGGTGTTGTCATTTAACAGGTATTCCAATATGCGCGACTCGCTGATCATGCCGATATACTGCCCGTCATCGATAACCGGCAGTTGCGAGACATTGTTGGAACGCATCAGATGGATAACATCTTTTATCAGCATGTTGCTTCCCGCCGTTAACAGCGGCTGTTCTCCCTTGGAAGCGATGATGTCGCCCAGGGTTTCCCGTGTTTGTTCCAGGGCGATGCCATTGTCCAGCATCCATTGATCGTTGTAAACCTTGGACAGATAGCGGAAGCCGGTATCGGGTAAAATGACCAGCACGTTTTTATCCGCCGGTAAACTGGCCGCTACCCGCAGCGCGCCCCAAACGGCCGCGCCCGAGGAACCGCCGGCAAAAATACCTTCCAGGCGGGCCATCCTGCGCGTGGTTTGGAAACCCTGTTCATCGTTTACCTGAATGATGTCGTCCACGACGGAAAAGTCCATGGCGTCAACCATCATATCCTCGCCGATCCCTTCCAGTTTATAAACCCTGGGTTCGCCCGGCTTGCCATGCTTAAAGTAATCATAAAAAACGGAACCTTCCGGGTCCACGGCAATGATTTTAATATCGGGATTCTTCTCTTTTAAAAAACGCGCGGTACCGCTCAGGGTGCCTCCCGTTCCGATACCCGCCACAAAGTAGTCGATTTTTCCGTCCATCTGTTCCCATATCTCGGGGCCGGTGGAAGCATAGTGGGCCTCGGGGTTGGCCGGATTGTGATACTGGTTAACGTAGAAGGAGCCCTCGGTATTCCTGGCGATGCGCTTGGCCGTTTCGTAGTAGCTTTGCGGGGAGTCCGCCGGTACGCTGGTGGGGGTGACCACCACCCGGGCGCCAAAGGACTTCATAAAGTTGATCTTCTCACTGCTCATTTTGTCGGGAATGGTAAAGATGGCGTCATAACCGCGCACGGCGGCCACCATGGCCAGCCCGGCGCCGGTATTGCCCGAGGTGTTTTCCACAATTGTGCCGCCGGGCTTTAAATCGCCCTTTTCCTCGGCGCGACGGATGATGTGGCGGGCGATGCGGTCTTTTATGCTGCCCGCGGGATTAAGATATTCCAGTTTAACATAAACATTGGGGCCGTTTTCGGGAACCATGCGGTTCAGCTTTACAATGGGTGTGTTGCCGATGGCGTCCAGTATGTTGTCATATACTTGCATTATATTGTTTCCTAAGCTTATCTGTTGTTTTTTATAAACGCTGAATCTACAAAAATATGCCATCAAATGTATAGCCCCTGTCACATAATATTGATATAAAAATAACCAGGGTTTAATTTCAGGCCATTACACACGGAATCGAACCCATGATTTATGACCTGATCATCGTCGGGGGCGGGCCGGCCGGCGCCGCCGCCGCTCTTTACGCAAAAAAATACGATCTCTCCGTTCTCCTGTTGGATAAGGAGGCCTTCCCCCGGGATAAAATTTGCGGCGACGCCGTTTCCGGTAAATCCATGACCATTCTGAAAGAGCTGGATTTACTGGATGAAGCGGCGCAATTGCCCCACCAACGTATAGACCGTATCCGTTTCGGTAGTCCTTCCGGCCATCAGATAAGCATTGACCTTAGTGAAAACCGCCATCTTAAAATGCCGGGCGGTCTGCTGATCAAGCGCGTGGAGTTCGACCGGCTGCTGTTCGATAAAGCCGCCTCCCGCGTGGACAAGGTATGCACGGATTTTAAGGTAAACGGTCTGCTTAGGGATGAGGACGGTTTTGTTTGCGGGGTAAGCGGGGTTGACGAAGCGGGGGAAACGATCAGGTTTAAGGGCCGCCTGGTGCTGGGCGCGGATGGTTTTAATTCCGTGGTGGCCCGCAAAAGCGGTCTGTATAGCCATGACCCGCTGCATTGGGTGGTGGCCCTGCGTCAATACCATGCCGGGGTGCGGGTCAATGTCAACGAAATAGAAATCCATTATCTGAAGGAAACCCAGCCCGGTTATTTTTGGATTTTCCCCCTGTCGGAGGGCTGGGCCAACGTGGGGGTGGGCATGTTGCACGATACCCTGAAAAAGGAAAAGATCGATCTGAAAAAAGTTTTAAGGGCGGCCCTGGAAAATGAACGCTTTAGGGAACGCTTTGCCGGGGCCCGGGCCATGGAAGAGCCCCGGGGCTGGAATTTGCCGGTGGGCAGCCTGCACCGTAAAAATCACGGCGACGGCTTTATGCTGTTGGGCGACGCCGCCGGCCTGATTGATCCCTTTACCGGAGAGGGGATTGGCAATGCCCTCTACTCAGCCAAGTATGCCGCCGAGACCGCCTTCCGCGCTCTGTTGCGCGATGACGTCTCCGAAGAATCTCTTAGGGAATATGATCAGCAACTGTGGAAAAAACTGGGCAATGAACTGGCCGTTAGTACCCGTTTGCAAAAGGTGGGGCGTCATCAGCCCCTGCTTAATTTTGTAATAGGCAAGGCGGAGCGCAATGCCGAAGTGCGGGAGATCATTTCCGGCATGATGCGCAACGCCGTACCGAAAAAACAATTAACCAACCCCTTGTTTTATATGAAACTGTTGTTAAAATAGCGGCAACGTTTAATGGCCCAAAAACCTTTAACCGGAGAGTAACCCATGAAAGTGATAACCTTTTTAATGCTGGCCGCCCTGCTTTGGAGTTGCGGGCAACCCAAACAGGCGGAGGAGGATGACATGACCATTGCGGAAAAAGTAAAGCAATTCGCGCCTACGGAAATCCGTTACGACCACAGCTTGCTGAATGAACGTCAAAAGAAAGTGGTGGAAAAGCTTTACCGGGCGGCGCGGTTGATGGATTCGATTTTTTTGAAACAGGTGTATGCCAAAAATACGCGCTTATTGCGGGAACTGGAAAAGGACAGCTCCGCCCTGGGGCGCGCCCGCCTGAGATACTTTAAAATTATGTACGGACCGTTTGACCGCCTGGATCATGATAAACCTTTTTACGGCACGGAAGGCAAGCCCGCCGGGGCCAATTTTTATCCCGCCGATATGAGCAAGGAGGAGTTCGAATCCTGGCTGGAAAGCCATCCGCAAGACCGCGCGGCCTTTACCTCGGAGTTCACGGTCATCCGTCGCCGGGGTGACAAGCTTGTGGCCATACCCTATTCCGAAATCTACAGGGATGAACTGACAGAGGCCGCGGGCCTGTTGCGCGAAGCGGCGGAATATGCCGATAATCACTCGTTAAAAAAATATCTTTTAAGCCGCGCCGATGCATTTTTAAGCAATGATTATTTTCAAAGCGACATGGATTGGATGGACCTGAATGATCACGCCATAGAAGTGGTTATTGGGCCCTACGAAGTTTACGAGGACGGCCTGTTTAATTACAAGGCGGCCTTTGAGTGTTTTTTAACCCTGCGCGACCCGGAGGAAAGCGCCAAGCTGAAGGTGTTTGCCTCCTACCTAAACGATATGGAAAGACACCTGCCCATAGACGATAAATATAAAAACTTTAATCGCGGCGGAGAATCGCCCATAGTGGTGGTGCAGGAGATATACGCGGCCGGCGACGCCCGGGCCAATATCCAGACCCTGGCTTTTAACCTGCCCAATGACGAACGGGTGCGCGAGGCCAAGGGCAGCAAAAAGGTGATGCTGAAAAACATCCATGAAGCCAAGTTTAAACAACTGCTTAAACCCATTGCGGAAAGGGTGATCGAAAAGGACGAGGCGGCCTGGGTAACCTTTGACGGCTTTTTTAACCACACGCTGATGCATGAGATGAGCCACGGCATCGGTCCGGGAAAGCTGGTGTTGAACGGACGTAAAACGGAAGTGAAGAACGAACTGAAGGAAACCTATTCCACCATCGAGGAGTGCAAGGCCGATGTACTGGGCATGTACAATAATTTTTACATGATTGAAAAAGGGGTATTCCGGCCCGAATTCGAAAAGGAGATATGGGTCAGCTTTCTGGCCGGCGTCTTCCGTTCGGTGCGTTTTGGCGTTAACGAGGCCCACGGGGCGGGCAACGCCATCATCCTTAATTATATGTATGACAACGGGGCCTATGTGTATAACAGGGAGAGCGACCGCATGGCCGTGGATTTTAAGCGCGCGCCGGCGGTGCTGCGGGAACTGGCCAATAAACTGTTGATGATTCAGGCCACGGGCGACTATGCGGGCAGCAAGGCTCTGATAGCCCGCTATGCCGGAGAGTCGGAAATCTTAAAAAAGATGACGGCGAAGCTTAAGGATTTGCCCGTGGATATCCTTCCCGTTTTTCAGATAGAGGAGGAGAATCGCTGATTTTGGCGACCGGGGCTTGTTTTTTTTCCGTTTCGGCCGAAAAACCTAGGGTAAAATTGGCCCCGGGAAATCCAAAGAACGGCTGTATGGGCCGTCGGGGCATTTGACACACGGCCCAATGTGGAAAATCTTCCGCGGCCGGATACAACAGAAATAAAAAGGACAACCGTAAAAATGAACAAACGCGCAAAAATTATCTGTACCATCGGTCCGGCCTGTAACAGCGAGGAGATGTTGGAAGCCCTGATGAAAAACGGCATGAATATCGCCCGCTTAAACTTTTCGCACGGCAGCCATGAGTCTCATCTGGAAAATATGGAGCGTATCCGTAAAATCTCCAAACGGCTGAACATACCCATAGCCATATTGATGGATTTGCAAGGTCCTAAAATCCGCATCGGCACTTTTGCCGAGGGGCCGGTACGGGTAAAGCCGGGGGAACTGTTTACCATCACCACCGACGATATCCCCGGTGACCAGTACAAGGTCAGCACCACCTATAAAAATCTGCCCAACGATGTTAAACCGGATGACAATATTCTGATCAATGACGGTTTGATCCAGATGAAGGTGCAGAAAACAACGGATACCGAGGTTTTTTGCGAGGTGGTTATTGGCGGCATACTCTATGACCGCAAGGGGATCAACCTGCCCGGCGTGGAGATATCCGAGGCCTCCCTGACGGAAAAGGACTTACGTGATTTGCAGTTTGGCCTGGAGCATGGCGTGGATTATGTGGCCCTTTCCTTTGTGCGCGAGGCGGCGGACATCCGCGATATTAAGGCGCGCATGGGCAACAGGGCCGTGCCCGTTGTGGCCAAGATTGAAAAACCGGAGGCGGTGGAAAACATAGACGCCATTATCGCCGAGACCGACGCCGTTATGGTGGCCCGGGGCGACCTGGGCGTTGAAATCTCCGCGCAAAAAGTGCCGGTTGTTCAAAAAATGATTATCGAGAAATGCCAGATGGCCGGTTTGCCGGTAATCACCGCCACGCAGATGCTGGACTCCATGATGGCCAACCCCGTGCCCACCCGGGCCGAGGCTTCCGATGTGGCCAACGCCATTTTTGACGGCAGCGACGCGGTGATGCTTTCGGGTGAGACCGCCTTTGGCAAATATCCGCTGGAATCGGTAAGCATGATGAGCCATATCATCGAAGAGGCGGAAAAGGGCGGCTACTTCCGCCTCAACCGGGAAACCATGACCGGCCGCCGGCCCATGTCGGCCAGCCGTTCCATCTGCCATGTGGCCAATGTCAGCGCCGATGATATCGGGGCCCATGCCATTGTCGTTTTTACCGAGTCCGGCTTTACCGGGCGGGTGATGTCCAAAAACCGGCCGCATGTGCCCATTGTGGCCCTGACCAGCCATGCCGCTTCCTACAGGCGCATGGCCCTCTATTGGGGAGTAACGCCTTCGCTGATCGATCAAAAGGTGGATTTGGATACGGATATTGCCGGTTTTGAAAAACATCTTAAAAACGCGGGACTGGTAAAGAGCGGCGATAAGCTGATTATCGTGGCCGGTTCCTCCATAGAAGAGGGCGCCACCAATATGATGCGCATACACCGCGTTTTATAGACGCGGAATTAAAACCCGGCCGGGGCTCTTTTTAGCGGGGAACCGAGGGGATAACCTTCCAGTTGTTGTCCGGCCTGATATCTATAATTTTTTTCTTTTCGATATATTCCCGCAAAATGGTGCGCATCTCCTCGTTGGATTTCTTCAGAACGGGGGCCTTGTCCGCTCCGGCGTAAACCATGTGCCCGCCGCCGCCGCTGGCGCGGTAGCTGTTCATGGCCACGGTATAGCTTTTGCTCAGGTCGAAGGGGCGGCCCTGCTTATCCTTCATGTTTATAATACGCCGACCCACGGGTTTGCGCACATCTATTTCATAGCTCAGCCCCTCGGCCATGTCGTAATTAAAGCCCGGCCATTCCGTGGCGGTTATCACCCGGCCGTCTTTGTAGTCATAATAGCGGGAAGAATATTCCAGAAACTTCTTTATCTGCCTTCCCGTCATTTTCAGGGTGTACAGAAAGTTTTCGTACTGATACATGGCAAAAACATCTTTTACCTTAATGGGGCCCGGTTGCAGTTTAAAACGCGGGTTGAAACTGGCGGCAAAGGAGATATCCGCTCCGCTGTAATCCAACTGCGCGGCGTTGATCAAATCCATTAAGGCAGTGTCTTTCAGGCGGGCCCTGGCGGCGTCCAGGGCGGTTTTAAGCACCCCGATCCGTGTATTGATATATTCCCGGGTTTTATCATGATAATAGCGGGTCAGTTGCAAGATGGCCGTATCGGCGGGCGTTTCGGTCATGGGTTCCAGCCAGGCGCTTTTTTGCATGACCCGGCGTCCCTTGTCCGTGCGTTCAAGGACAAAGCGGGCCACCCCCAGATTTTTGGCCCAATAGCCGGCATTAAGGCGCAGGGGCGTGTTCATAGGAAAGGAGCGGGCGTTTTCCCGGCCCGGCTTCATGGGGCCGGCGCGGTGGGAGTGTCCGGCGAAAACGGCGTCGAATTCCGGTATTTGTTCGGCGACCAGGCCCGAGGCGTTTTCATTGGGGATGCCGGCGGCATCGGACTGCTTTTTTGAATAGCCGGCATTAAAACCGGCGTGAAAAATTCCGATCAGTACATCCACCCTGGGGCGCAGTTCCTTGGCGAAGATGCGGGCCCGCTTCACCATATCCTGCCAGGTGATGCCGGGGTACAGCTCTTCATCCAGCCACATGGGAATGCCCGGGGTGGTCAGCCCGATAATTCCCACCTTTAGTCCGTTACGCTCCACAATGGTATAGGGCTTAAAATAGGTGCTGCCGTCCCGCATAACCGAGTTGGCCGACAGCCAGACAAATTTGGCCTCGTTTTGGGCCTTGTTATAGACGAAAAGGGATTGCTCGATATCATGGTTGCCCACGGCAAAGGCGTCATATTTCATGTAATTCATGGTCAGGATCATGGGATGGGGCAGATGACGGTCATGCTTGTTAAAATAGGCCACCAGCGGCGTCCCCTGTATCAGGTCGCCGGAGTCGACCAGTAAAACATTCTTGTGCTTCTTACGGTAGTCCACCACGCGGGAATAAATTTTGGCCAGTCCGAGTGAAGAGTCGGGCCGGTCGGTAAAATAGTTATAGGGGTAAATGTTGCCGTGTACATCGGTGGTTTGCAGGATGTAAAGCGTATCGGCGCGTTGTGCAAGGAGTGATGCCGTTAAAAATAAAAGGGCGAATAAAAAGCGCATTAAAACTCCAGGGTGCTAAAAGTTACTCTTAAAGCAGACCAATCTAATAAAAATCGGGTGATTTAAAAAAAATATTAATAAAGACGGGCGGCGGTTGCATAATAATTCCCCATTCGGGAATAAACCGTGGAAATATACGGCTGGCAAAAAAGGCGGGGCGGCCTTATCTTGTACTGTTGCGAAAAGGGAGAGAAGGCATGACCCTGCAAAAGCATCGATTGGGGCGGGAAGGGGAAAAACTGGCGGCCCGCGCCCTGGAGAAGGCGGGTTACAGGATCATTCACCGCAATTACAGCCACCCGCCCTATGAGCTGGATATCATCGCCGTAAAGGACGATACGCTGGTGGTGGCGGAGGTTAAAAGCTTTCATGCGCCACCGCTGGGCGCCGCCGAGTTCCGAATCGGTAAAAAAAAACAACGGGCGCTTTACAACGGAATTGACGCCTTTTTGGCTGAAAATTCTCAATTTAACGACTATAATGTACGAATAGATATATTCATCGTGGATTTTAGCCTTTATCCGGCAGGCTTAACTCACTATCCGGGTGTTATCTTCGAGTAATCAATACAAAAATGGGATTTTCCGATGTCACTAACCAAATACCGTGCCCTGTTTCCCTTTCTGGTCAATAAAATATATTTGAATCACGCGGCGATTTCGCCCCTTTCCACCGATGTGCGGGACAAGATGGACTGGTTTGTTAACGAGCGCAGTTTTGGCGAGATCGATTTTTATCAGGATATGCTGCAGTTGCGTGAACAGACGCGCGACAGCGTGGCCCGGCTGATCAATGCGCCCGTGGGGCAGATTGCTTTTACGGGCAATACAACGGAAGGGTTAAACTGGCTGGTTAACGGCCTGGAATGGCAGGAGGGCGATGAGGTTATTGTGACGGATATGGAGTTTCCGGCCAATGTCTATCCCTTTTTAAACCTGGAGCGGCAGGGGGTAAAGGTGGTTTTTGTGAAAAACCGCCGGGGATGTATCGAACCGGAGGATATCCGCGCGGCCATTACCCCTAAAACCCGCCTGCTTTCCATCAGTTTTGTGGAGTTCCTGAACGGCTTTCGTAACGATCTGACTGCCATAGGCGCCCTTTGCCGTGAACATGATGTATTGTTCAGCGTGGACGCCATACAGGGGTTGGGCGCCATCCCCCTGGATGTACAGGCCATGGACATCGACTTTCTTTCCTGCGGCGGCCATAAATGGCTGATGGGGCCGGCGGGCGCGGCTTTTATGTATATGAAACCGGCCTTGCTGGAAGCGTTGCAACCCGTTTTTGCCGGATGGTTGAGCGTAAAGAACCCCTGGGATTTTTTTGACTATAAACTGGAATGGGAAGAGGACGCCTCCCGTTTTGAATACGGCACCCAGAACTTTTTGGGGATTGCCGGGCTGGGCGCCTCGCTGGATGTGTTGCTGAGGGTGGGCGTGCCCACCATAGAGCAGCATCTGCTTATTCTGGGGCAGCAGTTGGTGGATGGGTTGACGGACCTGGGCTTTTCCTTTTTGGGCGCGCCCGATCCCAAACACTGGTCCGGGATATATACCTTCCGCCACGAAAAGGCGGAAGTGATTTTTAAATATCTGCAAGAGCAGAATATCTTTCCTTCCCTGCGTGACGGGGCCATCCGTTTCGCGCCGCATTTTTACAATAATCGCGAGGATATCCACGAGGCCATAGACGCCTGCGACCGCGCCTTGCGCAAATTAAGTTAATTCGCTTTAAATATTTTTCGGGGTATGGTATGAAGAAGAACATAACAAAAATTTTCTACGGCGCTTTTTGGGGCGCGCTGGCCGCTGTTTTTGTCTGGCTTTTGGATAACTACATCGCTCCGGGACTGATGTATGAATATGAGGCCCGCACCTATGACTGGCGCGTAAGGCAAAAAGTGGCCGATGTGCCCGATCAAAGCATTGAGAATATCGTGGTTATCGATATTGACGGACGCAGTGTTTCCGAACTGGGCAAATTTTACCAGTGGCCCCGGCGTTATTATCCGCAGATCATCGACTATCTGGATACGGGCGGGGCGGCGGCCATCGGGCTCGATATTATTTTTGACAGGGATATCTGGCGGCCGGAGGAAGACAAGCTGTTTATCAACAGCGTGCGCCGGCAGGGGCATGTTTACAACGCGCTCTATTTTGGCGGGGCGGACAGCCTGAATTTCCGCTACGCCATGAAAAAGGAACCCGCTGCTTTTGAGGCAAAAAAATTCTATTACGAAATGCACTCCCCCCACCGGCCCCGTTTCCGCAAGGAACAACGCCTGGAAAATGAGTTTTTTGAACTGCTTAACGCCAGCAGGGGCGTCGGCCATGTGAATTTTAATGCCGATATTGACGGCGTGGTGCGTTCCATTCACCTGTTTACCGATTTTAACGGTCATCTTTACCCCTCGCTGGCCCTGCGCATCTATATGGATATGCTGGGGGCCGATTCCATCGCCGTGAATACGCCGGAGTTACTCAGTCTGTTCGGCGGCGGCCGGGAACTGGCGGCCATTCCCATCGATGAGCGGGGCAATATGCTCATCAATTACTATGGCACCTATAAAACATTCCGCTATATCAGTTTCTACGACATTCTCAGTAAAAACATAGACGCCGAATACTTCCGCGATAAGGTTTTTCTGGTGGGCACCAGTCTGGCCGGATTGTTCGATTTGCGCAGCACGCCGATTCTGCAGGCCTTTCCCGGGGTGGAAATCCATGCCAACATCCTCAATACACTGATTAACGGGGATTTTGTCAGGCGCACACAAGCCGCCACCGGTTTTATTATCACGTTGCTGATCGGCGCCTTTTTGGGCATACTCATCAGCTACATGTCGCCTTTTTGGAGCATTATGGCGGTGCTGCTTACCGGCGCCGGTTATGTTGTTACGGCGGCCATGCTCTTTTTCGATCAAAATATCTGGCTGGATATTGTCAACCCTCTGCTGACCATAATTTTCACCTTCAGCCTGACCTATGTGTACCGTTTTGCCACGGAAGAGCGTAAAAAGCGTTTCATCCGTTCCACCTTCTCCCACTTTGTCACCAAGTCCGTGGTGGATGAACTGTTGGCCAATCCGGAAAAGATCAAGCTGGGCGGCGAAAAGAAAAACTGCACCGTTTTTTTTAGTGACGTTGCCGGATTTACCTCCATTTCCGAGCGGCTGACCCCGGAAGCCCTGGTCAGCCTGCTTAATGATTATCTGACCCAGATGACCAATATTGTTTTTAAGTATAACGGTATGTTGGATAAATACGAGGGCGACGCCATCATGGCTGTTTTCGGCGCGCCGGTTTCCCACGGGAACGACGCTTATAACGCCTGTGCCGCCGCCCTGGAGATGCAGGAAACCCTGAAACGCATGCGCGACCTGTGGCGCAAGCAGGGCAAGGATGAGCTGCACGCGCGCATGGGCATAAACACCGGACCGATGGTTGTGGGCAACATGGGCTCCGAAACCCGTTTTGACTACACCGTAATGGGCGACGCGGTGAACCTGGGCGCCCGGCTGGAACCGGCCAACAAGCAATACGGCACCCTGATTATGATCGGCGATGAAACGCGCAAGCAAGCCGGGGATCTGATTATTGTCCGCCAACTGGATTTGCTGCGTGTAAAAGGAAAAAACGAACCGGTGAAGGTGTATGAACTGGTGGGCACGCGCGAAAAAGGCATAAGCGAGGATACCCAGCGGGTATTGGAGTTGTTCCGCGGCGGCTTTGAGGCCTACCTGGGGCAAAGCTGGGCCCAGGCGCTCAACTATTTTGAGCAGGCCCTGGCCATCAACCCCAATGATGGTCCTTCCAAGCGCTATGTGCAGCGCTGCCGCCTTTATGTGCAAAAACCGCCCGCGCCCGATTGGGACGGGGTGTTTACCATGACCACAAAATAATTTTTGCTTTAAATGGGGTCGGTCGCCCGGCCCCCGGAATAAATAAAAATGTGTAAAACGGACAATAGTAAAATTCCGGCGGGCCGCTTTGGCCGGTGGCTTAAGGAAATTATAAAGGCCGCCGGTTCCGGTGGCTCCATGGATGTACCCTGCGGGGAGTGCCGCGCCTGCTGCACCTCTTCCTATTTTATCCATATCCGTCCGGATGAAACGGAAACACGGGCCCACATTCCCAGGG
>JALTKX010000060.1 GCA_027006055.1 Calditrichia bacterium
AAAGGCCATGGCCACCGCCAGACCGACCACCACGCCGTAAAAATATTCGGCCACCAGAAATACCAGCAGGGGGATGAAACCGATGGAAAATTGTTTGACGATCTGATTTTTACTATTCATTTTTTTCTGCCGAAGCTTGTTTACCGGAGGCCATAATTTGCGATTATAGAACTTTGCTAACAAATGGAATTTTGGTTTTGTACTCAAAAAATTAATGTATTATATTGCCTGCTTATAAACAGAGACCTTTGAGTTACCGGATTTGTATATAATATTTTCAATCCATGGTCTTCTGGGGGGAGAGAAATCTTAATTCTCAGCTAATAATAAAAGAGTGACCTGTCGACCTGCTCTTTAGCATGGTTCGTTTCTCATTCTTTTTCTTATGGTTTACTGAAAAGTTTTATTTGGAGTATGTTTTGAAAATAGATATCAAGGATCTTAAGGACAAAGTTCCTGATATAATCTTTCGTCAAGGACTGGATTATTTTAAAGACGGCCGCGTAAAAATAGAAAAGCGGGACAACCTTTCGGTGCATGCGGTCGTTACGGGCACCTATCCCTACAAAACCAACCTGATGGTGGATGGCAGTTCCTTCTCTTCCACCTGCACCTGTCCCTACAAATATGTGTGCAAGCATGCCGTGGCCGTGGCCCTTAAGGTGATCGACGACCAGAGCACGCAGGAAGAGCAGAAAAAGGAAGAGGAAACCCACTGGCAGGATTATTTTGAAAAATTGATCGCCATACAGCAGGTGGACAATGAGTTCTCCCAGGAAGTGCGCTGGAAACTGCTTTACATCATTCATGTTACCGAAAACTACTGGAATATCAAGCCGGTAAAGGTTTACATGAAAAAGGACGGCACCTACGGCCGGGTTCAGGAACCCTCCTATAACGAGCTGTCTCAGCAAAATGTCTTTCGCACCTCCGGCGACCTGATCGCCGTATCCTATCTGGAGCGGTTGCAAAGCCAGCTCTCCTCCGTGTACCACCGCGGCCGGCTGGAAACCAGCTATCTTAAGTTCGGCCTGGACGCCGGCCAAATATTTGACCTGTTGCGCACCAGCGAACTGCATCTTAAAAATGACGACGGCACCATCGGCACGCGCATCCGCTACGGCCGCCGCCCCTGGAAGATGCGTTTCCGTCTGATCCAGGAAGGGGACATTTACCGTTTTCAACCCTATTTCCGGCGTGACGACCAGGAGATCATCATCGACAAGAACACCAAGATTCTGACGGTGAACCCCATCTACTTTTACCGGGAGGGCAAGCTGCACTGGAGCAACTTCCCCCTGCGCTACAGCTATATCAAGTCCTTTATCGACGAAGACCTGACCATCGCCCTGAGCAAGGATGAGTATCATATCTTTATCTCGGAATATCTGGCCAAGCTGCCCATTTTTCCCTATGTGGATTTCCCCGAGGGCATAGAGGTGCATGAGATCCGCGAGATATCAAAATCCCGCCTCTACATAGAAGAGATGGATGATCAGTTGGTGGTCTCCCTCTCCTTTTTGTACGAGGATATCGAGATTGCCTTTAGCCAGAGCAACGACCAATATCTTTCCTACGATCATGAAGAACAGCAGATTTTACGCGTACACCGCGACCTTGACAAAGAGCAGGAATTCCGGGAAAAGGTTTTGGACAGCGGCATCAGCGAGGATACGCCGGGGCTGTTTTACGCCACCTTCGAAGACTCGCTCGACTGGCTGTTTGACGGCCTGCCCGCCCTTTCCAAAATGGGTTTTGAGATCATGGGCGAAGAGAGCCTGGTGCACTTTAAGGTTAAGCGCGCTCCCGCCCATTTCGGCGTTAATATCTCCTCGGAGACCGACTGGTTTGACGTGGAACTCAATCTTGAATTCGACGGCGAGCCGGTAAGTCTGGAAGAGCTGAAAAAAGCCTTGCGGGCCCATAAAAAATATGTACGCCTGCGCGACGGCACCATTGCCAAACTGCCGGAAAAACTGATCGAAAAATTCAACTACATTATCAATTTCGGTCAGTCGGATAACAACACCATCCGCTTTGCCAACCATCATATGAACTTTGTGGATAAGCTACTGGTGGAAGCGGATCAGAAAACGATGGACCCGCTGACGGAGGAGAAGCTGGAAAAGCTGGACTCCTTTACCCAAATTAAGAGCTATCCGGTGCCGGAAAATTTTATGGGTGATCTGCGCGACTATCAAAAGGCCGGATACGACTGGCTGCACTTTTTAAAGGATTTCTCCTTTGGCGGCATCCTGGCCGATGACATGGGTCTGGGAAAAACCATCCAGGCGCTTTCGCTGATCCGCGATATCACCAACAAGGAACCGAAATCCACCAGCATGATCGTGGCCCCCACCTCCGTTATCTTTAACTGGGTACGCGAAATAGAAAAATTCACGCCCGGATTGAAGTACCTGGTGCATTACGGCACGCGGCGCACCAAGGACATCCGCCGCCTGAAAAAGTATCAGCTTATCCTGACCACCTACGGCCATTTGCGGCGCGACGTCAACTTTCTTAAGGAGCTGCACTTCAACTTCATCATTCTCGATGAATCGCAAAATATTAAAAACCCCTTGTCGGAAACCTCCAAGGCGGTTCGTCTGCTTTCCGCGGGCAACAAGCTGGCCCTTACCGGCACGCCGGTGGAAAACAACACCATGGACCTGTGGGCGCAGTTTGCCTTTGTCAACCCGGGTTTGCTGGGCGACCAGAACTTCTTTAAAGAGACCTTTATGCGGCCCATCGAAAAGGAGCAGAACGTGCAGGTGGCCCAAACCCTGCGTCGCCTGATCTTTCCTTTCATCCTGCGGCGCACCAAGGAAGACGTGGCCACGGAGCTGCCGCCCAAGGTGGAGAGCATCACCTTTTCCCCCATGGCCGAGGGGCAACAGGCCCTGTATGATAAGTGGCGGCGCAGCTACCGCGACAGTATTATGGATGAGATCGAGTCCAAGGGTCTGAACAAATCCAAGTTTAAGGTGCTGGAAGGACTGACCAAGCTGCGGCAGATCGCCTGCCATCCCGGTCTGGTGACCAAAAACCCGGCCGATGAGTCCGGTAAGTTTAACGCCATGCTGGAAATGGTGGAAGAGATCATCTCCGAAAACCACAAGGTGTTGATCTTTAGCCAGTTTGTGCAAATGCTTAAGCTGATCCGCGAGGCCTTTGACAAGCGGGGCATAGCCTATTCCTATCTGGACGGCTCCACCAAGGATCGCGAAAAGCCGGTTAACGCCTTTCAGGAAAGCGATGACATCCGCACCTTCCTGATCAGCCTGAAGGCCGGCGGCACCGGGCTGAACCTGACCGCCGCCGACTATGTGATCCATTTTGACCCCTGGTGGAACCCGGCGGTGGAAATGCAGGCCACCGACCGCGCCTACCGCATCGGACAAACGCGCAAGGTGTTTGCCTATAAGCTGATCTCCAAGGACAGCGTGGAAGAAAAGATCGTCAAAATGCAGCAAAGCAAAAAGGAACTGGTCCAACAACTGATCTCCACCGAAGAGGCCTTCTTTAAATCGCTGACCAAAAACGACATTCTCGACCTGTTCGAATAGGGGGGATATGCCCGAAACGCAGACAGACCTCAGCATCGTGGCCCCGGTTTTTAACGAAGAGGCCACCCTGCCTGTATTTTATGAGTCCCTGAAAAAGGTGCTGGCGGGCATGGCCCTGAGCTATGAAATTATTTTTGTGGATGACGGCAGCAGCGACGGTTCGGGAGAGATAATACGCCAACTGGGCCGCCGGGACCCGGCGGTACGCTATCTGCTGCTCAGCCGCAATTTCGGCCATCAGCCGGCGGTCATGGCCGGGCTGGATCATTGCCGGGGGGCCTGCGCGGTGATCATCGACAGCGACCTGCAGGACCCGCCGGAAGTTATCCCCGCTTTGTATGAGCGCTACCGCCGGGGTTTTGAGGTGGTGAACACCCGCCGCGCCCGGCGAAAGGGAGAAAACCTCTTTAAACGGGCCACCGCGCGTCTCTTCTATATCTTGCTGGCCAAAATCACCGAATTCGACATTCCGCTGGACGCAGGTGATTTTAAGCTGATCGACCGCAAAATCATCGACCATCTGCGGCAGATGCCCGAGCGCCATAAATACCTTAGGGGACAGATCGCCTGGCTGGGTTTCCGCCAAACCACCGTGGAGTATGAACGGCAGGCGCGCCACGCCGGCAGCAGCGGCTATCCGCTGAAAAAGATGATCCGCCTGGCCTGGGACGGCATCACCGCCTTTTCCAACTTTCCGCTTAAGGTGGCCACCTGGTCCGGTTTCCTGGTCTCTTTTCTGGCCTTTGTGGTTATTCTCTACGCCCTCTACTCAAAGTTTGTCCTGCATCAAACCATCACCGGCTGGACCTCGCTGATCGTCAGTTCCATGTTTATCGGCGGCATACAGCTTATGGGTATCGGCATCATCGGCGAATATATCGGACGCATCAACAGCGATGTGCGTCAACGGCCGGTCTATATTATTCGCGAAAGCAACGGGGAATAAACCCAAGCCGGCCGGTTTTCAGGGCATACCGCAAAAGGCCTTTGAAGTTTTCTTTTTTTTCGGAACCATCCGGTAATCCGCATAAAACAGGTTATGGAAAGATATTTATAATTTTAACAGCCCCGCGGTTTTATGTGTCTCGTTACTTGCGGGAGGTTGTGAATTACAAACCGTTTTTAATGGCCACTCTCCCAAAATTTTATTTACCAGGGATTATTCGATATCCATGCCCCTCCTTATGGGCGTTCCCCATAAAAATTAACACCTTAGGGAAACAGCGCTAAAACAGCTTTCTGTACGGAACCTCTGCCGGGGACAACAAGCATAAGCTATTTTATATTAAGTTAGTCCTACAAACACTATCCATTTTTTCAAAAAAAACAGGTACTTAGTAAAAACATTACTTTTACCGATATTTAAGAGTATTACGTCTTTTATATATGTAAATATTTAATCCTTTTAAGTCTTAAATATAAAGTGATAGGTATTAACCACCTGCGGATAATTTCATTAACTTTTTATTATGTAAAGCGAGTATTACAACCGTAACCGCCCAGAAGCGGAAAGCAGAAAAAACGATTTCATTAACGCGGAGAGCACAATGAAAATAAAAAATACAGGACATTATCTGACGCGCGCCATACTGTATATTATACTGCCGGGAATGGTCGGCGGCCTGTTGGCTCAGTCCAGCATTCGTATCAGCGGCTATGGCAATACCCATCTCATGGATCATGACGGCACGCCCAACCTTACGGGCCGGGAACTGGATAAGAGCTTTATCCAGCTCCGTGAATTTTCTCTTTTCTTTGACATGGCCATAACGGACGCCATAATCGCCTCCACCGAACTGGAAGCCAGCAACAACGGCAACGACTATACGGCGAATTACGCCTATGTGGATATACAGGCCACGGATAACCTGAGCTTCCGGGTTGGAAAGCTGTTGGTTCCCTTCCTTTCTTACAATGAAAACAAACCCAACTTTAAACAAAACCTTATGAGCCAGCCCTTTACGGCATGGAATCTGGCCCCGGTCGTTCCCGTGCCCATTGAGTTCCACGGCGTCGGCTGGTCGGACGCGGGAGCCATGGCCAACTGGAACACCTTCTTTGAGGATGTCGGTATTTTAGACGTCAAGCTGGCCGTGATCAATGGTCTGGGCTCCGAATCGAATGTGCTGGACGACAACGCGGTTCAGCTCAACGATGGGGCGGGACTGCCCTATGTACGCCCCCGCGACGGCCTGATACAAAATGATGAGGTCTCCGAACTGATCGACAACAACGGCAATAAGGCCACGGTTATCAAGATCGCCTTTAAAACCCTTGCCTTTCCCATGGATGCCGGCCTTTCCTGGTACCGGGGTAAGTGGGATAATAACGACAGTAAGAATCTGGAAATGCTGGGGGGACATTTTAACTGGCTGTCCAAAAACTGGACATTCAAGGGAGAATATGTGGTTGCGGCGGTTGAACAGGACGCCGGGCTGGACCCGGTGGCGGCCGCGGGGCTTTCCGGTCCTTCCTCCATAAATACCACCGTGGGTAATTATAACATGAGCGCCTATTATGCCGAGGCGTCGGCAACTCCGTTCCACTGGGATAACAGCCGCTATTTGAAATTTGTGGCCCGGTATGACGCGGTGGATACAAATGACAAAGCCGTTTTTAACCCTTTTGATCGTTCACGGATTACGGTGGGGCTGGAATGGCAGTTGGAGAAAAATACCCGTCTGCGCTATGAATACCAACGCAGCACCATCAATGACTTTGACAAGGCCCCGGCCCCATATAAAAATGCCGGCGGAAACGAGACCATTGAGATGCACATGCCGTCCCTGATCTTCTCCTTCTAATGATCCGTGCGGAAGATTACCTAAAAAACAGGAGTCCAGAAAATGAAAACCTTTTTAAACAAAGTCCTCGTCGCTTACTTTGCCATGACCGCCGGGTTAATCCTTTTAAACGAGCCGGGCTGCGCGTATCTGTGGGCCGGACAGGGAGGAACGGACGTCTATATCGTTCATTCGGGTAAAGACAAAGAGGAAAAATCAGCCCTAAAAAAAGCCCT
>JALTKX010000061.1 GCA_027006055.1 Calditrichia bacterium
ATTTAATATAAACTTCAATTTTGATGTAAAACACAACGACTTTGCGCCGATAATCCTTATTATTGCACCTGCATTTATACGGACGTAAGCTGAAATAAAGGAGAATACCTTGCTTGCAGAAGCGGCAGTGGAAAAATCATCGCGAAAATATAAGAATATTCTGATTGTCGGCTGGAACAATGAAGCGGCCGGATTATACGACAGAATACTGGGTTCTCCCGCATTGGGCTACAATGTGCAGGGGTTTATCCGTCCCGACGGCATGCAGGAGGACAGCTTTTATAAAAATGTGCCGGTCGTTGGCGGTTTGTCCGAGTTTGAAGACAAGATCGATGCGCTGAACATCGATGAGGTGCTCATTGTCCTTGCCCCCGGTGAAAAGCATTTTCTTTCTAAAATCATAGCCGTATGCAAGCATGCCAAGGTAAGCTACCGCGTGGTTACCGACGCCTATGACGACGCCTATAAGCATGTGGTGCATGACGTTATCCGGGATGTGTTGTCGGCGAAAGAATTTGGTTTCAGACGCATTTTTGATTTTCTCTTTGCCCTGATTCTCATAGTTTTATTGATGCCCTTTTTTGGAATTGTGGCCCTGGCCATTCGCCTGGAGTCGCCCGGCACTATTTTTTACAGCCAGCAACGTGTCGGTAAAAACGGCAAGATATTTTCCGTGTATAAGTTTCGTTCCATGGTGCAGGACGCGGAAAAGCTTTCCGGGCCGGTTTGGGCCCAAAAGGAAGACCCGCGCATTACCAAGGTGGGCCGCTTTATGCGTAAAACCCGCATCGATGAACTCCCCCAGTTGATGAACATTCTAAAAGGGGATATGAGCTTCATCGGTCCGCGGCCGGAACGGCCCTTTTTTGTGGAATCCTTTAAAAAGCAGATCCCCATGTATACCAAGCGTCTTAAGGTAAAACCCGGAGTGACCGGCCTGGCCCAGGTTACGGTGGGTTACGACGAAACCCTGGAAGATGTGAAGGAAAAAATCCGGCGCGATATTGAATATATCGAACAGGCGGACTCCATTAAGATGAACCTGAAAATCCTCTGGAAGACGATCTTTGTCGTTTTACTGGGTGAAGGTCAATAGCGGCTCGCCGGTCAAAAACACTCAATCAATCCTGTCAAAATATTCAAATAAAAATTAATTATATGAACGGAATTGGCGAATTTTAGTGCACTAAAAGCAAGCACATTTCTCGGTGTAATGGATTTAAAATTACACTTGACGTGGCGAAGCTGTATACAATTCAAAAGAAGAAAGCCTTATGAGTCAAACACAGATACAAATCGATTCCAAATTTGCCGACAAGAACGGCGAAATTATGATCGTTGAGCTGGGTGGCCATGTAGACCAGACAAACAGCTACCAACTGGAAAAGATGTTTGAGGACATTCTTGAAAGTCAGGTATTTAAGGTGATTGTGGACTTCAAGGAGCTTAACTACATGAGCAGCGCCGGTTGGGGCATTTTTGTGGGAGAAGTGAAACGTTTCCGCGAAAATGGCGGCGATATTAAACTGGCGCGCATGGATTCGGAAATCGCCGATGTATTTAATATGCTGGAGTTTTACCACATTCTGGAAGATTATGCCACGGTGGAGGAGGCCGCCTCGGCCTTTGACGCCGCGGAAGATATACTGGATATGACCGAGGGCGAGCAGGGCGGCATAACCATGCCCGGTCAAAATGTGGCGCCGGCCCGTCATGAGGAAATTGACGTGAGTGACAGCCCGGCGGAGGAGGCAGAAGACGGCGACCCGCCGGAGAAGGGCAGGGAAAGCGCCGAAGTAATAGAACTGGTGCCCAGCACAAGCGCCCCCACAAAGGAATTTAAGGTTTCCGGGGCGGTGTTTGATCCTCTGGAACGGCAGGATGTGAAACTTGACGAACTGCCGTTGACGGAAAAGATTAAAAAGGTGGTTGCCGAAAATCCCTTGGTATCTCCCTGGCAAATAAAGCGCATATTAAAGCATGAACAGTTCGGCCACACCAAGGTAAGCATCTTCAAATTATGGCGCTTGCTTAAGCTGCTGGATTTAAATACACGTGAAAAAAGATATAGATTTTACAGGTCATGTTAACCTTATCAGGTAGAAGAGATGAATACACAGCATAAATTATTATTCTTTCTCATACTCACTTTGCTGAGTGTATCGCCATTGGCGGCCTTTCAGGGCAAGGGCGCTTCAAAAACATTTCATCCGGGCGACGGTATTTATGTGAGCACCTTTCCCGACAGCAACTCCTTTTTAAACCAGGTCTTTCCCATAGATGACCGGGGCTATGCGGAGTTTCCCATTGTCGGCAAGGTCAGGGTTACCGATATGAGCGCCCGTGATCTTTCCGAATATCTGAAGAAAACTTTTAAGATATATTTGAAGTATCCCAATGTTTACGTTAAACCCATGGTGCGGGTAAGCGTTCTGGGCGGCTTCCTGAAGCCCGGTCTCTATTATGTGGATATAAACAGCTCTCTGTGGGATGTGATATACATGGCCGGCGGTACCGTTCTGGAAGACGGTATTGAAGAGATGAGGTGGCAGCGTTTACACGATGAACCCGACGATGACGTCACCCCTTATTTTGAACAGGGCACATCGTTGCGGGCCATGGGCTTTAAATCCGGGGATCAGATATGGACGCCCTCCCCGGATGCGCGTACC
Organism: Calditrichia bacterium; assembly: GCA_027006055.1. Taxonomy (GTDB): domain Bacteria; phylum Calditrichota; class Calditrichia; order Calditrichales; family J004; genus J004. The sequence goes on from JALTKX010000061.1 coordinate 2,673, forward strand.
ATTTGGGACGCCATTCGCGACGTGATGCCGATCTTAACCTTTACGGCCACCGTCTGGACGCTTTACAACACCTATCAGAGAGATCAAATTCTTTTAAGAACCGTTAGATAGCCGAGGCTTATATGCAGAAAAATCAAAGATCAAACGCGCCGATGACGACTTCAGACAGTTCGTTTGACATAAAAAAATATATTCGATTGTTTAAACGGAAAAAATGGACGCTTCTTTCGGTTTTTTCCGTCACTTTTATTGTGGTGCTGGCCGCGGCCCTGCATTTTGGCCCCCAGCAACTGTACAGCACCACCGCCTTGTTGCAATTTGATGATAAACGCGCTCTTTCCGGCATGAACGCCCGGGGGCGCCAGGAAAACGACAGCAAGCTGGGCGTGCTGATGAGCCGTTCCTTTTTAAAACGTGTGGTGGCCAATACCGATTACCAGTTTCAAATTAAGGGTCAGCCCCGTTATTCGGTTATCGATTCCGTGCGCCTGGGTAAAGAGCTGAAGTATGGGAATTACCGGATCGAGAAGCAGGAAAATATTCTTAAACTGTTCTATACCAATCCGCAAAAGACCATCGAAGATAAGGTGGTTCTGGAAACATCCCTACCGGAAAACAATCAGATTTCCTATGGCGGGGCGACGCTCTACATAAAGCCCGGTTACTGGAATACCCATGATGAGCTTGCCTATAAGTTGCTTAAGGAAGCCAAGGCGGTGGAAATATTGAGACTTTCACTTTCGCCTAACTTTAAAAACCGTTTGCGCACACTGATGGAGATTAAGATTACCGGCGCCGATCCCGTTTATATCACGGAAACATTGAATGTGCTGGTGGATCAGTTTGTATTGCAAAATCTGGATTTTAAAAAATACCATACGCGCGAGGTTCTGGGAATTTTAACCACGCAGTTGGAACAGGCCAAGCAGGAACTGGACGCGGCCACGAACGAGCTGAAGCAGTTCCGGCAAAGGAACCCCTATGTGGGGCTTACCGGAGAAGCCGCGGGAACAGTGACCAATATTTCGGCCATTGAATCTCAAAAAGTGGATGTACTTAACAAAAAATCGGAACTCCAGGCTCTTATTCAGCGCCTGAACAACTCCCGGGATGACGATAAGTATTCCGTGCTGAGCGAACTGCTCTCCTGGCTTGCCGCTAACGGGCCGGCCACGGTACCGGCTTTGTCCGCCGAGTTTGCCACCCTGAATGCGGAGCGCGCCCGTCTTGAAAACTCCTATGCGCCCGGACATCCGGTTTTGCAGGAGAATAAAAAGAAACTGGACCAACTGGAACAGAAAGTACTGCTGACGGCCGGGAATCTTAGAAAGCAGTATGACGAGCGTATTGCCGGCATAGACGCCCAGGTGCGCAGCCAGCAGATAAAAATTCAACGCCTGCCCGCCAAGGAACTGGAATATGCCGAGTTGCAAAGAAAAAGAACCGTGGCCGATCAGGTATACTCTTCCCTGTTGGTGCGCTACAATCAGGCCAAGGTGGCCGACGCCGTTGAAGTGGGCGATATTATTGTGCTTGACCCCGCCGTTGTGCCGCCCACGGCCGGAAAGCTGGGGCTCTTTTTAAAATATGGCATGATTGCCTTTATCATGGGGCTGGGGCTGAGCGTGGGTTTTGTTCTGGTCGTAGACTTTTTTGATAAAACCGTGCGCACCACGGATGAACTGGAAAAAGCGGTGCCCATACGCGTGGTGGCCAAAATACCCGTGGTGGGTTCCGAAAAGGATATCAGCCCGGAACTGTTCGATAAATCCAAAAGGATCGATCCCAAGCTGGTAACCGCGGATTATTCGCCCACGCCCATGGGCGAGGCCTATCGCAGTCTGCGTACTCAGCTTTTGTTCAATAACGAGGAAAAGCGCCACCGTTCCCTTTTTGTTACGTCGCTCAACCCCAGTGAAGGTAAGTCCTTAAATGCCGGTAACCTGGCCATTACCTTTGCCCAGCAGAAAATCCCCACCCTGTTGGTGGACGCCGATTTGCGGCGCGGGGTTCTGCACAGCTCCTTTGCCTGTAATAAAAAACCGGGACTGGCCGATTTTCTGTACAGCAATGCCGATATTACCGATGAAAATATCCGCAAGGTTATTCAACAGACCCATATTCCCAATCTTTATCTGATGAGCAGCGGCATGGCCGTTCCCAATCCGTCGGAAATCCTTGGCACGCAGCGCGCGGCCGATGTGTTTAGGTTCATGGGGGAACGTTTCGGCTTTTTGATTGTGGATACGCCGCCCATCATGGTTACGGCCGATTCGGTTGTGCTTTCCAAGTATGTGGATCAGGGGCTGTTTGTCATCCGCGCGGGTAAGACCAATGTGGAAGACGTAAAAGCAAAATTGGCCGAGTATAAGGATTTTCAAAACCATCTGTTTGGCATCATCTTGAATTGTGCCGAACTGGATATGAAAAAAGACAACTATAAGTATTCATATTACAACTACTAATAGATAAATTTTAAGGCTGCCCCGGAGGTGTGATTATGAGATATGACACTGCCGGTACAGCCTTTTTTTTACTCAAAACCGAAGCATAATGCAGCTTTTACACTCATTTCTCGAAAAATCACGGCAGCAATATCCGGAAAAACCGCTTCTTTTTGCCAAAAAATGGTACACCTACCAGGAAGTGGATGACGCGGCCAATGCCCTGGCCAATTATCTTATCGAAAAGGGCGTGCGGCGCGGCGACCGGGTGGCCTTTTTACTGGAAAACGGTTTTGAGTATGTGGTTACCTATTATGGCGTGTTAAAGGCCGGCGCCGTGGCGGTGGGGCTTAATACCGAGACCACGGCGGAAACTCTGGACTATCTGTTGCATAATTCCGGCGCGCGGGTCTTTATCTCCGATAAAAACTTTAAGAAACATTTTAAACCCATTGCCGGAAGGCTGAAAAAGCTGCTGGCCTTTGTGCTGGCCCGTCCCCTTGCCGGTTTTGATTACGCCGATTTATTTTCCGCGATTGTGGAAACCTATCCCCCGGAAAGACCTTCCGTGCGCATGATAAGCATTGACACGGCGGCGATTGTATACACTTCCGGCAGCACCGGCAGACCCAAGGGGGTTACCCTGACCCATCTTAATGTGGTGACCAATACCGAGTCGATTGTTGCCTATCTCAGGTTGACGGCCGAGGATCGTATGTTGGTGGTATTGCCGTTCTATTACATCTATGGCCTTTCGCTGCTCAATACCCATGTGGCGGTAGGCGGCAGCCTGGTTGTCGAAAACCGTTTTGCCTTTCCCAATGTGGCCCTGAACAGCATGGAAGAGCACCGGGTAACGGGATTTGCCGGGGTGCCTTCCACCTTTGCCATCCTGATGGCCAAAACAAATATCAGGGAAAGACACTTTCCCGCGCTAAGGTATGTCACCCAGGCCGGCGGGGCCATGGCGCCTACCCTGCAAAAGGAGGTGGCCCGTACCATTGCCCCCGCCCGTTTAATTATTATGTACGGAGCCACCGAGGCCTCGGCGCGTCTTTCCTATCTGGACCCGGAATACCTTGAAAGCAAGTGGGGCTCCATCGGCAAGGCCATTCCCAACGTGGACCTTTTTGTGGCCGATGAAAAGGGACGGGCCCTGCCGGCCGGCGAGCGTGGGGAAATCGTGGCCCGCGGCGCCAACATCATGCAGGGCTATTGGCGGGACAAAAAGGAAACCCGCATGGTTTTGCGTGACGGTCTCTATTTTACCGGCGATTTGGGGGTATGCGATGAGGATGGTTTCCTGTTTGTGGTCGGTCGCTCCAAGGATATGATCAAGCAGGGAGCAAACCGCATCAGCGCCAAGGAGATCGAAGAAAAAATACTGGAGCATGAAAACGTGCTTGAAGTAGCCGTCATTGGTCGGCCGGATGATATCCTGGGTGAAGCCATGGATGCCTGCGTGGTGCTAAAGCGCGGTGACGACAACTGGCAGGAGGAACTGCGCTCTTTTGTGCAGGGCAAGTTGCCGCCCTTTAAGCAACCCAAGTATTACAGTCTGTTTAACAGCCTGCCCAAAAACAGTTCGGGTAAAATCATGAAAACAAAAATCAAAGAGATGAAAGGCCTGGCCTGAGTTTATGCGTATTACCTATTTCACGGATGATTTTGAACGCTGGGACGCCTATGTGAAGGCTCATGAGGCCGGTACGATCTATCATACTTCCGCCTGGAAGAGCATCATTGAAAGCCATTTTAAAAAAGAAACCTTTTACATTGCGGCGCTGGAGGGTGACACACTTGCGGGCCTTTTGCCGCTGACGCATTTTAAATCCGCCTTGTTTGGTAATTTTATCGTTTCCGTTCCCTTTGTGAATTACGGCGGAATTCTGGCCGACGGCATGGAGGCCATGCGGGCCCTTGCCGAGGAGGCGGAAAAAATCCGCGCGCAATGCGGAGCGGATTTTGTGGAACTGCGCGACGCGCGCCCCCTGGAATGGGAACTGCCGGTTAAAACGCAAAAGGTTACTTTTTACCTGGACCTTCCGCCAACGGAAGAAGAGCTGATGGCCTCCTTTAAGGCCAAGCTGCGCAGCCAGATACGCCGGCCGATGAAAGAGGGGATAACCGGAGAGGTGGGCGGCCTGGAATTAGTAGACGCCTTTTACGAGGTTTTCTGCCGCAACATGCGCGATTTGGGAACGCCGGTCTATTCCAAAAAATTTTTTGAAACCATCCTGCGCCAAACGCCGGAAAACAGCCATATTGTGCTGGTAAAATCCAAAGATGGCCAAACCATCGGCGGCGCCTTTTTGCACGGCTATAAGGAGCGTATGGAAATCCCCTGGGCGTCCACGCTTAGGGAATTCAACCGCTTTAGCCCCAATATGCTGCTCTATTGGGAAGTGCTGCGCTTTTCCATAGCCCGGGGATATAAACAGTTTGATTTCGGTCGATGCTCGCGGGACAGCGGTACCTACCGCTTTAAAAAACAGTGGGGCAGCGTGGAGCACCCGCTCTATTGGTATTACCTGTTGCCCGAGGGGGCGGAAATGCCGCAAATCAATCCTGACAATCCCAAATACAGGCTGGCGATCAGTATGTGGCAAAAAATGCCCCTGGCGCTTACGCGGATGATAGGTCCCCCCATTGTAAAAAATTTACCATAAAGCGGAAGAAAATGAAAAAAACACCCGCCGTAGTGCTGGGTAACCTGATGATGGGGCGCTGTTTTACACTGGCGGATATTCCCTACATCGGCATCACCACAAAAAATGATAAACGTCTCTTCTATTCAAAATCATGTATAGAGGGACATGCGCTGGAAAACCCGGCAAAGGATGAAAGGCGCACGGTTGAGGCTTTGCTGGAGATTGGTAAAAGGCATGGCGGCGGTTTGCCGCTTTTTTATACCAATGACGCCCAGCTTAAAATGGTCAATAACCATGCGCAGGAACTAAAGGAGTACTTTACCTTCCTTTTGCCGGAAAAAAGAGTGCTCGATTCCAGCCTGGATAAGCACCTGTTTAACGACATGGTTAAGGAGTACGACCTGCCCGTGCCGCCTACGTTCCATAAGGATGAGGTGACGGATGCCGGGACGCTGGACTACCCGGTGATCATTAAACCCACAAGCCGCATTCACTGGTTCAACTCACGGGTTATACGGGAGTTGGGCGCGCAGCAAAAAATTCTGTTGGTTAACAATGCCGGGGAGTTTGACGCCTATCGCCGGAAAATTGACAGCGAGGACATTGACTATATTGTGCAAAAATATGTGCCCGGCACGGAAGCGCAAATTCTCAGCTTCCATGCTTTTTTTGACGATAAGGCGCGGCCGCTGGCTTACTATTGCGGACGCAAAATACGCACCTATCCCAATGATTACGGCCTGAGCTGTTCGCTGACGTTGATAAAACATCCTGAGATGGCCCGGATGAGCCTGGATGTTTTAAGCCGGTTAAATTTTAAGGGGCCGATAAAAATTGACTACAAACTGGATGAAGCCAGCGGCAGGCTCTATTTGCTGGAGCTAAACCCGCGCTACAATATGTGGCACTACATCGGCGCCCGGGCGGGCATAAACCTGCCCGCGCTGGCTTACAGCCATCTTACCGGCGGCGAAAGCGGAGACGTTAAAACCGAATACGAAACGGACATCACCTGGATCAGCGGTTTTCAGGAATTGCTTACATTCCGTGATATGAAAAAACGGGGCCTGATCACCACGGGAGAGTGGCTGGCTTCCCTTTCGGGAAAACGCATCTATCAAACCTTCGCCCCCGATGATCTGAAGCCGGTCGTTTACGCGGCCATTGATACCTTTAAGGGCGGTTTAAGAAAAATAAAAAAACTGTTCTGATGCGACGCCTTATTTTTTCCGATCTGCACGCCAACATTTTTGCCTTTAAAAAAATGCTCCGCCTAGTGGAGGCGCTAAAGGCGGAGGCCCTGTTCTCCCTGGGAGATGTGATCGGTTATAACAGCTATCCCGGTGAGTGCCTGGCCCTGATGCGGGAAAACGAAATCCCTTCGCTGACGGGCAATCACGAAGCCATGATCGTGGAGGAGTTGACGCCGGAGAGCTGCAAAAGCGAGCGCGGACAAAACGCCGTGCGCGTGAGCCGCGAACTTTTAAGCGTGGAAGAAAGGGAAGAAATCCGCCGTTGGCCCCTTAGGTGGGAGTTTAATGAAACCTGCCTGGCCTGGCATGCCGCTTTCGATTCGCTGTACCGCACGGTAAATACGGTGGAACGGGCCCGTCCTCAGTTTGAAGAGCTTAGCCGATTACAAAAGGATATCTGCTTTTTCGGCCATACCCACCGTCCCGGTCTTTTTATTCAAAACAAGCAGACCGGCGGCGTGGAATATGACGTCACTTTACAAAAAAGGGCTTTAACGGAAGAAAACCGTTATTTGATTAATCCGGGAACCCTGGGCGAACCGCGCCACGGCCTGCCCATGAGTTTTGTGATGTTTGACGATCGGGCAATGACCGTTGAGTACCATGTGCTGACTTTGAGTGAAGAAGAAAAACGACAATTAAGAAAAAATAACAGGGATGTTTTTGGTGTTACCAGCCTGTCGCGCTTACCAAAACAGATCCGGGAGAAGGGACGCCGTTGGTATTACCGTTTGGGCGGGATTAAAGACGCCCTGGCCGGCGCTCCCTCAAAAAGATAATAAATCGGGATTTTGGGCTACATGATTCTTGAAATGGTTTTCTGGTTTTTGCTGTTCCTGCTGGTTTATATCTACGCGGGCTATCCCGTGCTTTCCATGGTGTTGGCTAAAATGTTCCCCTCGCGGGAAGCGGCCCCTCCACGGGAATGGCCTTCGCTGACCATGGTTATCTCCGCCTATAATGAGGAAACGGTAATCGCTGAAAAGCTAAATAACTCCCTTCAACTGGACTATCCCCGGGATCGGTTCCGGATCGTGGTTATTTCCGACGCTTCGGAAGACAAAACCGATGACATCGTAAACAGTCATGACGACGGCCGCGTGCGCTTGATCCGCGTGGAAGGGCGCCGGGGTAAAACCCACGGTATTTCGGTTGTGGTGCCGGAGTTGAAAAGCGAACTGGTGGTTTTTTCCGATGCCAACGCTATTTATAAAAAGGACGCCCTCAAAAAGCTGGTGGCTCATTTTGCCGATGAAAAGGTCGGTTATGTGGTGGGCAACGCGCAATATTATAAGGAAAATCAATCCAGCGCCGGCGAGCATGAAAGCACCTATTGGGATATGGAGGTAAAGTTAAAGATGTATGAGTCGCGTCTCAGTTCCGTGGTGGGGGGCGACGGCGCCATCTATGCCATCCGTACTTCTTTGTTTCTGCCCATGGAGGATGACGATATCAACGATTTTGTCAACCCCCTGCAGATCATTGCCCAGGGCTATCGCGGCGTGTTTGAGGCGGACGCGGTATGCTATGAACACACGGCGGACAGTTTTGAAAAAGAGATCGGCCGCAAGAGGCGCATTGTGAACCGTAGCTGGCGGGGCCTGATGAAGAACAAGAGCGTATTAAACCCCTTTAAAACGGGTTTCCATGCCTTTCAGGTCTTTTCGCACAAAATGCTGCGCTGGCTTGGCGGAGTTTTTCTGTTGGCCTTTTTTATCGTCAACATTTTTTTATGGCGGGAGCATTGGATATATCAGCTTTCCCTGGCGGCCCAGATTCTGTTTTTTCTGCTGGCCCTTACCGGGCGCGCTTTGGTGCGCCGCAAAGGTTCCGCGCCCTTTCTGTTTTCCACGCCCTATTATTTTATGGCGGTAAACATCGCCTCGATAATGGGTATTATCGATAACTATCTGGGCCGGAAATATACCACCTGGCAAACGATCCGTGAAGCGTAAGTAAACGAGGAAATGTATGGGATATACTGTAAAGGAAGCAGACCTGCAAAAAGAGCGGCATATCATGGTTGCCATTCTGGAGAACAACCGCAATGTGCCGGGTTTTGATTTTAACAAACGTTTTGAATGGATCTACCTGAATAATCCGACCGGCCGGGCCCGGGCCTGGATTATCTGGGATGACAGCCACAATGTTCCCGTGGGCTTTACCGGTGTTTTTCCGCGTAAAATGTATGTGGAAGGGCGGGAATATACGGCCTGGAACTGTGGAGATTTTTCCATCGAGAAAAAATACCGGACGCTGGGGGTGGCCGTAAAGCTGCGCAAGGCGGCCCGCGAAGCGGTTAATAATGACGAAGTGCCTTTTTTATATGCCCATCCCAATGAGCGCATGGAACTGATCCATCTGCGTTCGGGGCATAAAAAAATAGCCCTTATGAAGCGGTATGCCCTGCCTTTTCGCGTAAACCGCGTTCTGCAAAATTATCTGAAAAGCGAGTTGCTGGCCCGCATGGTGGCCAAGCCGATAAACTTTGTTCTGTCGCTCAAATACCGCTTTTCCACCTTTTTAGGCCTGTCCGGCAGCTTACATGACCGGGTTCAGGTGGATGAGCGTCATGCCTATCTTTTTGAATACATGAAAAAGAAGTTCCGGGTAATCGGCGACAGAAGCATTGAATTTATTAACTGGAAGTTTGGCGCCAATCCCAACCGGCATTATGAACAGTTTGACATGTATTATAAAAATAATCTGGTGGGCACGGTTTTTTTCACCCGTAAAAATGATGTAATTCACATAATAGATATTTTGATTGACGATTTTGACCGCTTTGCCGGTCAGTTGTTTCGCATGTTTATCAACGCCATCCGTCCGGCTTACAGGCGGCGTATTGTTTCGCTTTCCTTTATCATGCAGGAATTCAATCCCTTTATTCCCGTTTTGGAGAAGCTGGGCTTTAAGTTCCGGGATGACGCGACCTCGGCGGTGATATGCTACACCTCCGGCGAAAAACACCCCGAGTTGGAATCCGTGCTGTATGAAGGCCGCCATTGGTTTATGACGGTTGGCGACCGTGACGCCTGATGAAAAAGATTAATGTAACCCTATCTGTTTTAAGGAGTGAACGATGAAAGAGAAGATTCTTGAGTTTTTATATGATGAGAGCCTGAAAGATGAATTTGCAGACCTGGATCATGACGATTCCCTGCTGGAACTGGGTATCATAGATTCCGTGAAAATGATGGAAATGATATCCTTTCTGGAAGAAAATTTTGGCATAGAGGTGGATGACGAGGAGCTGATGCCCGAAAACTTTGATTCCCTCAATGCCATTGTCGCCTTTATCGAATCCAAAAAAGGCTGACATGAAAAATATCCGCCTGCCCTGGGGCGCCTGGTACGGTGACGAGGAGCGCTCTTTTGAGTTGCCGGAATCCTGGGATGTATCCCTGTTTGAACTGGATGCGCGACGCCGTGTCGGCGAGCAAAGGATCGCCGAGGTGCTGGAGGCCCTTTCCCGTGATATCCGGGCTAAAAAGCCCTCAAGCGCCATAATCGTGGTGGACGACCTGACCCGGCCGGTGCAGCTGGAAGAGCTGCTGCCTAAGATTGTATCGCGGCTGACGGCCGCCGCCGTGGCCGAAAAGGATATCCGGGTACTGATCGGCCTGGGCTCGCACGCGCCCCTCTCCGATGGCGATTTGCGTAAAAAGCTGGGCTCACACATTGTTGACCGCCTGCAATGCATCAATCACAATCCCCGTGAGACGGAAGCCATTGGCATGGAATGGGGAAAAACGGAGATACGCCTGAATCGCCACTATCTGGCGGCGGACTACAAAATTGTGATCAGCGGATTAACGCCGCACAGCTTTGCCGGTTTTAGCGGCGGGGCCAAGATGCTGGTGCCCGGCATTGCCGATATGGAAACCCTGTCCAAAACCCATAAATCCGTGCTGATGGGTTTTATGGGCAAACTGGGAACGGTGGAACAGAATAAGTTCCGCGATACCATAGAAAGCTTTGTGGAGCGGGCCGGACTGGATTTCTTTTTCGGTCTGGTTATCAATCCCGATCGTTCCATACGCGAGCTTTACGGCGGCCATTTTGTGGAAGCCCATCGCGCCGCCTCGGCCGAAGCGGCCCGTTTTTGCACCCTTCAGGCGGAGGGCCCCTACGATCTGGTGATCTCCTCGGCCTATCCCAAGGATACGGAATTGTTACAGGCGGAAAATGCCATGATTCCCCTTAAATCCAAAAAAGAAGGCCTGCTAAGGGAGGGCGGCACGCTGGTGCTGATGTCCGCCTGCAGTCAGGGCGTTGGCCATCACGGTTTGTTTGGCGAAGGGGGCAAACTGTACCGGAAACCGCGTCCCCTGCGTTTGCTTAAGCCCTATAATGTGGCCTTTTATGTGGAGAATGTGGATAAATCCGGCTTCGCCACTGTTTTTAATGAAGAGTATTTTTTTACGGATCAATGGTCGTCCCTGCTGCGGCATATAGCGCCGCAACTGCCGCCCTCGCCGCGCGTGGCCGTTTTTCCCTATGGCAGCATGCAACTGGTAGGATAATATGTCACCCACAACCCTGATATTCCTGGTGCTCTATTTTTCCGGCATCGTCCTGACCCTAAAAAAACCGCACTGGGGCGTGGCTCTGTATATTTTTGAATGGCACAACCATCCCCCCTATATGTGGTGGGGCAAGGACCTGCCTGATCTGCGCTGGTCCCTGCTGGTGTCCGTGGTAACCCTGATCAGCCTGATCATTAACCATCAGAAGATGAAAAAGCTGAAGGACCCCAGCTATAACCTGATCTGGTGGCTGGTGGGCATGACCCTGTGGATGTATTTTGTAAGCACCTTTGTGGCCATCGTGCCCAAGGACAGTTACAAAAGGGCCGAAAACTTTATGAAAATGACGGTGCAGATATTTTTGATGATGTATCTGATCCGCGATACAAAACAAATGCACCAGGTACTTTGGACCCTGATACTCAGCGTGGCCAACTTCGGGCGCATCGCTTATCAGCGGGGAGGAAACCGCTACCTGGGGGTGATTGCCCCCAATGCCACGGAGGAAAACGCCATCAGCGCTCACGTGGCCGCCGTAATGCCTTTTTTCGGGCTCTATTTTTTAACGGGAAAACGCTGGGAAAAAATCGTCACCTTCCTCTCCATACCCTTTCTGATCAATTTAATAATTCTGGCCAATTCCCGGGCCTCCTTTCTGGCGGTACTGGTCATCGGCGTTTTAAGTTTCATCTGGATAAAGGGGCGTCTGCGCTGGTATGTTTTGCTGGGAATCCTTGGCGGCGTGCTGCTTGTTTTTATGCTGGCCAACGATCAGTTTTGGGAGCGGCAAAACACGATGAAAAACTATCAGGAGGAAGGCTCCGCCGTTAGCCGCATCTATTTGTGGAACGGCGCCATCGAAATGTGGAAGGATCATCCCCTGGGGCTTGGCGGCGAAGGCTTTGAGGAACTGGTGATCGACTATGTGCCCGAGCTGGCGGCCAAAATGCAGGAAGACGGCGCTAAAACGGTGCACTCCACCTTCTTTCTGATTCTGGTGGAGTGGGGGCCGATAGGTCTGATCATGTTTTTCGGATTTACCATTCATACCCTGATGATACTGGGCCGGGTGCGAAAGCGATCCAAATTTACGCCGGGTTACAGATATTATGTGGACGCCATGGCCATACAGATGGGCGTTATTGCCCTGTTTGTGGCCGGACTGACACACAACCGCCTGTACGCGGAGGTTTATTACTGGTTTGGGGCGTTTGCCGTGGTTTTACGTAATCTGCAAATTACGGAAATGGCCGAGGAAAAAGAAGCGCTTGAGGAACTGAGGGATGTGGCGGGGGAAGAGGTTTAATCTTTCCGGCCGCGTTACTTTCAAGGTAAACAGAGAAATTGTAAAGGCACCATGAAAAAAATACTGTTTTTAACGTCCAATTTCCCACCGGGAAGAACGGTGGGTACACAACGCGTAACCAAGATATTGAAATACATGGACGATTCCGAGTTTGAATTTCATGTACTTACCCTGGAAGAAGCGTTTTACGGCGACCGCTACGATAAAAATAAGCCGCTGGAGCAACGCATTCCGGATTCCGTTAGGGTGTATCGTACCCCTTTCCGTGATTTGACCAGTGGCTTTACCTATGTGAAATCGCTTATAAGCGGCAAAAAAAAGCCGCCGGCCGTCAACGGGAAAAAAGAGAACGGCGCTAAAAAAATTGTGCCCGCGCCGGAGGTAAAACGCTCCCTGCTTTCCCAACTGGCCCATAAAGGAAGGGATTTCTTTTTTTCCATACTGGAATTTCCCGATAAATACATCGGCTGGTACAGGGACGCCGTCAGGGAAGGGGTGCGTATTGTCAAGGAACAGAATATAGATATTATACTGACCACGGCCCCGCCGCATTCCCTGTTTGTGATGGCCACGCGCATAAAAAAACTAACCGGCGTAAAGCTGGTATTGGACTACCGCGATCCCTGGGCCCTTTCCCGCTGGGATAAGGGCAGCAGAATAAAAACGGCCAGCGAAAGCTATCTGGAAAAAAAGGCCATTAAAGCCGCCGATGCCGCTCTGTTTGTAACCGATAAACTGCAAAAGGAGTATGCCCGTCACTACAAACAATACAATCCCGGTAAATTTCACGTTTTTTATAACGGTTATGACGCCGATGATTTTGTGGGCAAGCAACATAAGCCCTCGCCGCCGCCGTTGCGTTTTATTCATTTGGGAACACTGTATAAAAAACGTAACCCGGAAAAACTGTTTGAAGCGGTAAAAGAACTGAAGGATGAAGGGCTGATCTCCGCGGATCAGGTACGTTTTGAGTTTATTGGTTACGTGGCCCGGGAATTGAATTTTCTTTTTGAAAAATTAAAAGAATACGGTCTGGAAGACCTTATTGAATTTAAAGCCAATATCGACTTTGACAGCAGCCTGACCACCATGTACGAGGCTTCGGTATTGATTATCGTGCAACCCTTTACGGATTTGCAGGTACCGGCCAAGCTGCTGGAATATATGTATACGGAACGCCCCATCTTGGCCCTGTGCGAACCGGGAAGCGCCACGGCGGAAGTTATAGAAAAGGGCTCGCTGGGCCTGGTGGCCGCCTCGCAGGATGTGGCGGAGATTCGCAAGGCGGTTCTGACGATGATGGAACATCTCGGAGAACCCCGGTTTCAGCCGGACGTCGATTATATCCGCTCTTTTAACATGAAAAACTATATCAAAAAACTTGAAAATATATTCCGGAGTCTTTAATGCCTGAGCCCATAAAAGTTGCCCATTTGATCAACCATCTGTCGCCGGCGGGCAAGGAGATGGGCATTGTAAAGCTCCTGAACCGCATGGACCCCCAAAGATTTAAGGGCTATCTGGTTGTTTTTGATAAGGTATGGGATACCCTGGCCCTGGATGTGGAAAAATCCGAACTGATTGCCATAAACAAAAAAAAGGGCAACGACCCCATTTTACCCTTTAAAGTGGCAAAAATATTGCGCTCGCGTAAAATCGATATTTTACATACCCATGCCTGGGGGACGTTGGTGGAGGGTATTTTGGGCGCCAAGCTGGCCCGCACTCCGGTGGTTATCCACGGAGAGCACGGCACATTTCATAAAACCGGAAAACGTAAAAAAGTACAAAATCTTTTTTGGCGCTGGGCGGATCATCGCCTGTCGGTTTCCGGGATACTGGCGCGGAATCTGGAAAAAACGATTGAGCTTCCCGAAAATTCGTTTGATACTATCCTGAACGGGGTCGATACGGAGAAATTCCGTCCCGATGCCGGGGACCGGGAGGCCGTGCGCGCGGAATTGGGTATTTCCGCCGATACCGTGCTTATCGGAACCGTCGGCCGGACGATTAAGGTAAAAAATCATCCCCTGATGATCGAGGCCGCTCATTTTTTAAAAGACAAGGGGCTGCCCTTTAAAATGGTCATCGTGGGCGATTCTCCCTTTTACAGCATCCGCGAGGAGATGGAAGAGAAGATCAAAAAGTACAGGCTAAGCGATTCCATAGAATTTCTGGGCAATCGCAGCGACGTCTCCCGCGTGATGAATGCCTTTGACATTTTCGTGCTGCCTTCCCTAAGCGAGGGCTGCTCCAATGTAATTCAGGAGGCCATGGCCACGGGACTGCCGGTAATTGCCACCAATGTGGGGGGCAACCCGGAGTTGGTAACCAACAACAAAACGGGATTTTTATTTACCTCGGAGGACGCCGCCGATTTTGCCGATAAAATGGAAAGGCTGCTTTTGGACGCTGAACTGCGCCGGCAGTTCGGCCGGGCTTCCAGACAGGATGCGCTGCAACGCTTTTCCCTTAATGTTATGGTTAAAGCCTATGAGGATTATTATTTAAGGGCACTGGCGGAGAAAAATGGCCGATAAAGAACAAAGCCTTACGGCTACCGCCCGGCAGGGGGTAATATGGACCATTCTGCGCTCCCTCAGCAGTCAGGGCGCCCGTTTTCTGGCCTCGATTGTACTGGCCCGTATTCTGTTCCCGGAAGATTTTGGGATTATGGGCATCGTGTTGATCGTAACCCGCTTTGCCACCCGTTTGGGCAGTTTCGGCTTTACCCAGGTGCTGGTGCAAAAAAAGCTGATAGACGAAAGCCATATCCGCACCACTTTTACCGTAAACCTGATTATCGCCTCGTTGACGACAACCGTGCTCTATCTGTTCGCTCCACATATTGCCGCGTTCATAATCAGCGAAAACGACATGCAGCGGCTGCCCCTGGTGGTCAATGTTCTGCGGGTGCTTTCGGTTAACTTTATTCTGATTGCCTTTTACACCGTACCCAACTCCCTGTTGAAAAGAAAGCTGAAATTCAAGCAGGAATCGATCATCGGTATTTTTGCCGGCGTAACAAAATTCCTTTCACCCATTGTGTTTGCCCTGCTGGGCTTTGGGGTATGGAGTCTGGTGTTTGGGGCCATCCTCGGTGAATTGATGTATGTGGTCGCCTTTTATCTTTCCACAAAGTGGGTGCCGCGCTTCGGCATGAACCGCCAGGCCTTGCGCCACATTTTTTCCTTTGGCATGTGGATGAATTTTTACAGCTATATACAATATTTTTATAAAAATATCGACTACTTTTTAATCAGTAAATTTTTAGGTTTGGGTTTGCTGGGCAACTATGAGCGGGCCTATAACCTGATGAACACCCCGCGCAAGCGGGTGGGCGATATGATTAACGGCATCCTGTTTGCCAGCTACTCTAAAATACAGGATGAAGACGAGCGCATGAATAATGCCATGCGCAAGGTGATGGGCACGGTGGCCCTGATCATCTTCCCGGCCATGACCTGGTTGTATTTCGCCGCGCCCTCGCTGATCCCCCTGGTTTACGGCAATAAATGGGGACTGGTGGTGGAACCCCTGCAAATCATGTCCATCAGCGGTCTTATCGAGTCGGTTACCATGGTTTTTTATCCCGCCTTTATCGCCAAGGGGTTGGTTAAAAACCGCACGCGCGTGCATTTTATCGTTTTTCTTTTTCTGGGCTCCGCCTTATACTTTACCGCGCAGATCAGCATTGTTATGGTGGCCTGGACGATAGTGGGCGCTTCCACGCTGGGCTTTTTGCTCAACTCGGCGGAATATATCCGCAACACCGGCTGGCGCTGGCGCGATACCTTTGCCAGCATACGCCCGGCGGCCATTATCATGGCCCTGATGATTCCGGCTCTTTACGGCGTGCAATATGTCGCGGGTATGTGGTTTGCCAACGATTCGCTGCCCATGTTCATCTTTTTGTGTAGCGGCGCTGCCCTTGTTTTTTTCGGAAGTAATTTTTTGTTCAGCTTTGCCGAAGTAAAGGAAATACTCGCCCTGGCCAGGGGCAAAAAGCCTAAAAAAGCATAAGGATGTGCTATGAGGAACAGATTTAAACATTTCTTGTTCAGCGGGCTGGAAATAGGGCAGGTTAATGCCCTTTCCCGGCGGACACGAAAACGATCGCTGCTGATTATCACCTACCACTCGGTTTTACCCTATTCCGAAAAGTTTAATAACTTTGATTACCGGAATTGTGTGACAAGCGAAAATTTCAGGGAACAGCTGAAATTCCTTAAAAAAAAGTACAATGTCGTCACCATGAAGGAAGCCGAAGAACGGCTTAGGGCCGACAGGCTGAGCGGCTACGAGTGCGTGATCACCTTTGATGACGGTTTTCGCAACAATCACGCCCATGCCATGCCCTTGCTGGTGGAGGCCGGGCTTAGCGCGGTTTTTTATATTTCCACGGCCTTTATCGGCCGGCGGGAGATGCTTTGGACCGAGAAGGTCAACGCCATCCTGCTTAATGCCGATGTGCCCTCGGTAACCATCCATCTCGGCGGCGAGTACAAACTGCCCCTCGGCAACCGGCTGGAACGGGAGAACGCCTCGGTTAAGGTACGCACCATTCTGAAATATAAGCCCTGGCAGGTGCAGGAAAACGTGGTGCGTGAACTGATGGAGGAAACCGGCTATGAGCCGCGCATGGTCGACGCCGACCCGGAACGCTACGCCTTTATGAACTGGGACGAAGTCCGTGAAATGGCTTCCGCCGGCATGGAAATCGGTTCCCATACCCACAACCATTATTTGCTGAATATGCTCTCCGAGGAGGAATCCTATCGCGAACTGAAGGTCTCGCGGGAACGGATAGAGAAGGAACTGGGAACCTCCTGCACCCTTTTCAGCTATCCCAACGGAGCGGAAGGCAATTTTTTGCCGGTTCATTTCAGGCAGCTTGAAGAATTGGGGTATAGTAGCGCGGTTACGCAAATACCGGGCGTTAATCATCCCGGTGATAACATTTACGCCTTAAACCGCACCAACATTTCTGCCCGCATGGATATGGCCGTTTTTAAGTCCTATCTGGCCGGAACACAAAAACTACTTACATTTTAGCAGCATATATGAACAGCTTTCCCTTTGTCCCCGAGGAAATTATCAAGGACTATGCCGCGCTGGGAAAACGCGAGGCGGTTGAGATAAAAGTACTGAAAGTTCTTAAGCGTCCGCTTTCGGTGGTGGCGCGCATACATATTGTATTCAGGGATGACCGTCAGGAAACGGTTTATTTAAAATACTACCGCCCCCTGCCGGATAAGGATATGTCCGAAGTGGTACAGCGTGACTATGACACCTCGCTTTTTTGGTGGGAACGCTTTAAGCAAAGTGAAAAATACAATGTAATCGAACCGCTTTTTGTGGATGTGGAAAAACATGTAATGCTGACCCGAGAGAGCAGGGGCCATGATATACAGACCTATCTGAATAAAAGCGGTCATCTGTTCGGCAGCTTCGATGACAGGGATCAAATTATGGAGATGATGCGCCTTTGCGGAGGATGGTTGCGCTATTTTCAGCAAATACCGTTGGAGGGCGATGATAAGGCCGCGGTTTCGCTGGACTATCTTCTGGAATATATCAAGGTGCGCATGGATCGCATCGTGGAGAAAACCAACATAGGTTTTGACAGGGCCTTGCAGGAAAAGGTGAACGACTATCTGAAAAGGCAATGGGCGCGCATGGAGGACGGGGAAAACAAAGTAAGCTATTTGCATTCCGATTTTTCGTTGTCCAATGTTCTTTTTGACGAGCAGGGTGTTACCGTGCTGGATTTTACCAAAAAGGAAACGGGATCGGTTTATAAGGACTTAACGCGCTTTTTTCATCAGTTGATACTCCTTTCCTACAAGCCCAATTTTAAAAAGGAATTTATCAATGATATGCAGCGCCATTTTCTTGAAGGGTATGGCGATCCCCTGGTTTATGAAAAACCCATGTTCCGCATATTTTTAATGATCCATGTTATCAATCATTTGGGTAAAAGCGCCCGTTTTTGGGAGCAGTCGGCCAAGGGCAGGCTTTATAATCGCTGGGTTGTTTACAATGTTATGAAACGGATAAAAAAGGTGGTGGCATAGCCATGTTGGGAAAGCTGAAAAAAGTATTCCGTATGAGTCCGGGTGAAATCCTTTTTCGCATCGGAGAGCAAATCCGCATCCGCCGGGAAAAGGCCAATGCCCGCAAGGAATTGAAAGAGGTTAGCAGTCCGGAGTTTAATTTTTTCGAAAAGGGACACGCGGACTGGTTTGAAATGTATCGCTCTTCCGGGGTGCTTAAGTTGTGGGAAGATAAAGCGTTTTGCCGTAAGCTGGCCGCGCCCCTTGATGAAGAAAAGAAGGAGCGCTTTTGGCGGGACTATCGCCGCGAGGCGGAAGAAAGCCTGGCCCGCGCGGATAAATTTTTGGAGCATAAATTTTCGTTCCTGGGCGTTTCCTTTACCCTTCCCGACCCCATTCCCTGGCAGTCGGACCCGCTAAGCCTGACGCCTTACCCGCAGGGCTTTTACCGCGACATTGATATCTTTACCAACAAGAATGCCGGGGATATCAAGCATGTGTGGGAAGTAAACCGCCTGCAGTTTTTAATAGAACTGGCCAAGGCCGCCTGGCTGAGCGGGGAAGAAAAATATAGCGAAAAGCTGGAGGAGTGGCTTCTGGACTGGATCGATAAAAACCCCTACAAGCAGGGAGTGGCCTGGGCCAGCGCCCTGGAAGTGGGCGTGCGGGTTACCGCGCTGGTCTGGACACTGGAGTTTTACCGGGCCACGGAAAAACCGAAGCCCTATGTTATGGCGGCCATGCTTAAGCTGATCTATCTCAGCGGCAGCTATTTATATGAAAATCTTTCCATATACTTTAGCCCGTATAATCATCTGATCGGCGAGGCGGCCGGACTCTTTTTGGCCGGTTATCTGTTCCCCGGATTTCGTGACGCGCGCAAGTGGGAAAAACGCGCCTGGCAGGTACTGACCGATCAGATCGAAAAACAATTCCACTCCGATGGCGCCTCCGTGGAGCAGGCCTCCTTTTATCATCACTTTACACTGGGCTTTTATTTACAGGCGGTGGCGGTAAAAAAACTTAACGGTCAGAATGTACCCATCCCTATGACGGACAGGATGGAAAAGGCCCTGGAGTTTGCCATGTATATCCACAAGCCGGATGGCGATATGCCGCATCTGGGGGATATCGACGATGCCCGCTCGATATATTTTGGCGATCCCACCCATTGGAATTTTGACGCCTGGCGGGCCATGGGCGCCGTCTGGTTTAAACGCCCCGATCTGAAATTCGGCCTGTCCCGGCTGCCGGAAGAGGCCTTTTGGCTGCTGGGGGAAGAGGATATACGGGCATACCGGGCCCTGCGCGAGGCAACCCCGCAAAACACCGGCGTTTGGCTTAAGGAGAGTGGTTACGCCATTTTCCGAAACCATTATAATGAGGACGGGCACTATGTCCATATGGACTGCGGGCCCATTGCCCACGGCGTCTATTATGATGATACCCCCTCGGCGGCGCACGGCCATGCCGATGAACTGGCTTTGGAACTGGCCTGTTTCGGCGAGTCCCATCTGGTAGACCCCGGCTTTTCCAACTACCGGGGCGACTTTAACTGGCACAGCTATTTCCGTAGCACGGCGTCCCACAACACCATTGAAATCAATAATCGTTCACAGGCCCGGCAGGGCGGCATACTGGTTTGGAGCCGCGCGCCGCGCTATAAGCAACTGGCCTTTGTGAACGGAAAACGGCTAAAGGCTTTTTGCGGGGAACACTATGGCTATCACAGGCAGCCCGGCGCTCCGGTACACAGGCGCTACATGGCCTTTATCGATGACAGCTTTTGGCTGGTTTGGGATCATATCTATCCCGGGGAAGGGAAGGGACAAACCATTACCATCGCCGATCATTACCATTTTAACAGCGGCTTAAAGGTGGAGACCGGCCGGGAAGGACGAATTGAAAGCAGCGGCGAGAAATCCCGTCTTACCATCGCTTTGGCCGACGGATTAGAGGAGCCCTTTGACATCTCCCTGAAGGAAGGCGACGATGGTCCCGACGGCGGCTGGATTTCGCCAACCTACCGTGCCGTGCGCCCCGCGCCGCTGGTATGCGTTAAGCGCGAGATACACCCGCCTTACAATCTGCTTAAAGTTATGCTTCCCGAAGAAAAGAACGGCGGACGGAAGACACGTGTGGAAAAAGCAGGAACGGGCTTTGACATAGGGATGGGCGACGCCGTGTACCGGGTGCGTTTAAGCACGGAACCGGCCTTCCGGGTAACCGTGGAGGGCGAGGGCCAAATATTTGAACTGAACAGCGCCTCCGGGGAGGAGCTGATCCGGGAAACACGGACGGCAGCCCCGGTCACTGAAACCGAATAATATGAAAGACAGGGAACGATAATGAAGGAAAAACCGACAAAAGTACTCCACATCACCTCCTATCCGCCGCCGCGCGCGGGTTGGGGCATGCGCGTTTATTTTTTAAAAAAGGAAATGGAAAAAAACGGCGATATCTGCGAAGTGCTTAATATCGGCAAGGGACGTTTTTTAACGGACAGGGATTTTGTGCCGGTACTGGGCAGCCTGGACTATGTGAAAAAAGTGTTCCGTTTCCGCCTGAAAGGCTATCTGATTCACCACCATCTGAACGGAGATTCTCCCAAGGGCTTTGTACTGACCCTGTTGTCGCTGACCATCAGCCTGCTTACCCTGCGCCGTCCGGTGATTACCTTTCATGCCGGGCCCGTGCAGCTCTATTTCCCCAAACATAAGGGGCCGAAACTCACGCCGGTATATAAATATATTTTTACCGTTGCCAAATACATTGTGTGTAACAACGAGGCGGTCAAAAAAAATATTATGAGTTACGGCATCCCCGGGGAGAAGATATTTCCCATACAGGCCTTCAGCAGGCAATATATGGAGTATGAAGAGCAGAAACTCGATCCGGAACTGGAAAGGATTTTTGAACGGCACTTTCCGGTAATCGCCTGCTACGCGGCTTACCGTCCCGAGTTTTTTCTGGAGGATATGGTGGTGGCCTTTGCCCGTTTTCATCGCAAAAACCCCGATAGCCGCCTGGTGATGCTGGGTCAGACCCTGGGTTCCGAGGCGATAAAGGAACAAATGGAACAAGAGGGCATTCTGGATGCTGTCTTTTTTGCCGGCGATCTGGATCATGATGAGTTTTTAACCCTGTTGAGCAAGGCGACCCTCTATTTGCGCACGCCGTTTAAAGATGGCGTCAGCAGCTCCGTTCTGGAGTCCCTGACCCTTAATACGCCCGTGGTGGCCTGTGAAAACGGTTCCCGGCCGGAAGGGGTGATCACCTATGAGAACCGCAATATTGACGATATGGTTAATACCCTGCAGGATACGGTGGACCGCATCGATGAGATAAAGGCCGCGCTGAACCCGCCGCCCATCCCGGATACGGTGAGCGTGGAAATTGACTTAATCAGAAAAGCATGAGTATAAGGAGCGGGGAACAGCGGATGCGTATTTTATACCACCACCGGACCCTTGGCGACGGCGCCGAAGGGATCCACATACAGTCGATCGTAAATTGTCTTAAGGAACTGGGGCATGAGGTAAAAGTGGTTTCCCTGGTCGGGGAAAAAACAGAATTCCGCAGCTCTCAGGTTGCGCGGGAATCTAAATGGGATAAGATTAAAAACATCATTCCCCGTCCCGTTTACGAACTGGCCGAGATTGCCTATAATATAAAAGGCAAGGCTATGCTGATGAAAGCCATTGGCGAATTCAAGCCGGATATCATCTATGACCGCTATGCCCATTTTAGTTTTTCCGCCTTGTGGGCGGCTAAAAAAAGCGGCCTGCCTCTTATCCTGGAGGTGAACTCGCCCTATTCGATTCAAAAACGGCAATGGGAAAAACTCTATTTTCCCGGATTGTCAAAAATGGGTGAGCGTAAGATTTTTGAGGCGGCTCCCAAAATTATCGTCGTATCCAGTCCGTTAAAGCAGATTATCGCCGACTATGGCGTGGATGACGGCAAGGTGGTTGTGTTGCCCAACGGCACCGATCCCGACCGCTTTGACCCCTCTCTGGACGCCTCCGGCTTAAAAAAAGAACTGGGTCTGGAAGGCAAAACCATTTTGGGCTTTGTGGGCATTTTGCGCAGTTGGCATAATATAGATAAGCTGATCAACATTCTGGAAGAGATCGATCTGGAAAAGAAGAACGCGGCCATGGTCTTTTTAGGCGACGGGCCCAGCTATGAGGAACTGCGGGCCTATAACAAGGAAAAAGGCAATGAGAAGGTGATCCGGTTTATGGGACGTATTCCCCATAAGGATATTCAAAAATATGTGGCCATGTTTGACGTGGCCATCAGTCCCCATGCCACGCCCTATTCCTCGCCGATGAAGATACTGGAATACATGGCCATGGAAAAGGCCATACTGGCGCCCGATATGCCCAATATAAAAGATTTGATCCTCGACAACGAAACCGGCGTGCTCTTTACGCCCGACAGCGCGGAATCTCTGCGGGAAAAGCTGCTCACGCTTATCGCGGACGCCGGCTTGAGGGAACGACTGGGCAAGAAGGCGCGTAAGGAGGTGCTGCGGCGTTTTACCTGGATGGAGAATGCACGCAAAACCGCGGAGATAGCGGAAGGAATGCTAAAAAAGGCAAAGTGAGTAAAACATGCACAATGGAAAATAGTGCGTCTAAGGAACCCTGTGTTGTCAGGGGAATTTAATCTGGCATTCCATTTGTAGGACATTCCTTCCTTTAGGAGAAAAAAAGGATTTCGTATGAAAAAGTTCAGGCATCTGTTTATCGTTTTATTTTGTTTAACCGCCCCGCTGATGGCGTTGGACCCCAAAACGGGCAGTCCGTTGCAAAAAGGGGTGCACCCGAGGCTCTATTTAACGGAGGAGACCATCCCCGAAATTCGTCAGGTGATCGGGGATAACTTCCGCTCTAATTTTCAGCAATATGTCAACTGGGCGGCCAATGCCAATGATAACGACAGCTATAACATCCTGCACGAGGCGGGGCATGATCCGACGCGGGCGCTGATGATTCACCAGGCTTTTATCGCCGCCCTGGGGCAGGTACCCGGCATCAGCTATCCCATCTCTTTTGAGGACTATGCCCGCCGGGCCATCAACCGGCTGATCAGCAGGCTCAATGCCGGCGATAACCTCTCCTACGCGGCGGCCATGACGGCGGACTGGACATACAACTTTCAAACAAGCAGCGAACGCACGCAAATTGCCAATCTGATGCTCGACCGGAAAATAACGCACAAGGTGTTTGATCATTCCATTAAAAATCCGCAGATAAACCCGGAACAGATGTTTAGCAGTAAATATTACGAGACCAACTATGCCTGGTATCAGGCGCTGGCCTTTTGGGGCGACGGCCGCATTGACGCCGAGGCCGATAATGCCGCGGACACCTTTTATGACGATATGCTCAACTATGGCTATCTGGACGCAGCCAATTTTGTGGCCGGGGAGTGGGGCGGCTTTTCCGAGTGGATCGGCTATACCAGCTGGCACCCGCGTACCCACATGCTCAACCTGGATGGCTGGCATACGGCCACCGGCGAGGATTATGTTTCCACCGAGGGGACAACCGCCGGCAATGCCCTTAAGAACTATCCCAAATTTATGCGTTATGCCATGGACCCGCACCGCTATTTTAACGAATTCTATACCTATCTGCGCATGGGCAGCGCCGAGGCCACGGACCCATCCTTCCGCCACCGCTCCATGCGTGAACAGATTTATTATCTGGGCGGCGTGCTGCATCGCGCCGGTTTGGATGACGAGGCCGGGCTGATCCGCGATATGATTGAAAAATACAATGTGACCTGGCCCAATTATGAGCACCAATGGCTGTATGTTTGGCTGGGGATTTACAAGGCGGTTGCCCCAAAAACCCCGGAAGAGTTAAACTTCCCCCGCTATATCTGGAATCAGCATCTGGGGGTTTTTTATGCCCGCACCGGCTTCAACAGCCCGGCCGACGGCGTGTTTGCCGCCATGGACGGACATTATCGTTATGACGGCCATCAGGGCGCCGAGGACTATTCCGGCTTTATCCTGACCAAGTTTGGCACGCTGGTCAATACCCGGCACGTGGCCCACCGGAACTATGGCAACCTGAACAACTATCCCGGCGGCTATGAGGAAAACACCATATTCTTTGAGGGCGGCTACCGCCAGACCTTTCAGACCATGGATACCCCGAAGGAGTTGAAGGACGCCATAAACGGCGTGGGCAACTACGACCATGGCGGTTTGGAGCAATTGATCGCCAGGGACGGTTATTTTTACCATATGCGTTCCCGGCGCGACCGCGAGCTTTCTTCCGGCGCCAAACACACCCGGGAATATGTCTGGCTTCCCGGCAGCGATCCGGAAAATGATTCGGACTTTCTGGTGATTTACGACCGGGCCTCCGCCCCGACCAAAGCGCAGTTTGTTTATCACGTTCCATGGAAACCTTCCGTGGCCGCCTACAACAGCGGCCCTCAGGATATCAGCACGGGCAGTGGTGAAAGCGACCGCATCGGTGACCGTTACAGCGGGGCGAATCTTTTGGTGAAGGCCCTGAACGGCACCGGCGGCGAAAAGGACAGCGAGGGCGGCAAGCAGGACTATGTGGGCGGCGCCAATGCCCACGGCGTGGCCTTTGTTAAAAACCTGCTTCCCAATGATGTGAATGTGGAAGTGACCCGCGTGGCCCGCTTTGATAGCGATGTGATCAAAAGACAACATGAACTGGCCATTAAAACCCACCGCTGGCAGGTGGCCGTTATCCCGAGGCAGCTGAATACCGACGAACGCTTTTTGCATGTTTTTCAGACGGGAGACGCCAACAAGGTGAACGCCATGACCGCCACCAGCCTTATTGAGGTTGGCAACACGATGCAGGGGGTATTTATAGAAAAGGAAAGCGGCGCCCGTCCCAATTATGTGGTTCTGTTTAATAAGGCCAACGGCCCCAACACCAATACGGTAACCTATTCGGTTAGCGGCAGCGGCGTTCTGCGTCATGTAATCACCGGCCTGGAGCCGCGTACCACCTACGAGGTGGAAGACGCTCTGGGATCGGGCACAACCGTTACCAGCGTGGTTACGGAGCCGATGGTGCAAACCTGGGATTACAGGGGTGTGGATAGCGTTACCAAAACGGGAACGCTCTATTTTGAAACAACCCTGAACGGAAATCATCGTTTTATTATTACAAAATCCGGCCAGCAGGACAATACCCCGCCGGCAAAACCTTCCGGATTTAACATCAAACCCTGAAACGATTCCCCGGAAAGCTTATGGATAAGACAATCTATTTTTTGGTAACCATCGATACCGAGGAAGAACGGGAATGGGGCAGTGACTATAAAGATCATACCCATTACACGGTGGAAAACATAAAGTGGCTGGATCCCTTGCAGGAACTGTTTAACCGCCATGGCGTCCGGCCGACCTATCTTATCGACTATCCCGTGGCCATCAATAACGAGGCCACAACCATCCTGAAGAGGTTTGCCGACGATTTCGGCGCGGAGATTGGCACGCACCTGCATCCCTGGGTTAATCCCCCTTACCGGGAGGAGCCGGGGGTAAAGAACTCCTTTACGCATAACCTGCCGGTTGAATTGCAATTTGAAAAAATGAAAGTGCTTACGGAAGCAATTGCCGGGGCCGTGGGCAGCCGCCCGGTAACCTACCGCGCGGGACGCTACGGTTTTGACGCAAGCACCATTCCCGTTTTGGAAGAGCTGGGCTATACGGTGGATACCAGCGTGGTTCCCTTCCGGCGCGGTAAAAAAAGCTTTGAACCCTCATTCGGTTATCTTCCCGATATTGAACCCTATCGCCTGGACTATAAGGATGTTTGCCGCGCGGGTCAGGCCAAATTGCTGGAAGTTCCCTTGACGGTGGGTTTTAATAAAAAAGTGCCGGGAATTCTTGAGGCAAACTATCTGGATTTGCCCAATATTGGCATTCGCCGCGTTTTAAGCAAAGTGTTCGATGTGGATATGTTCTGGCTGCGTCCATCCTATGCCGGCCTGACGGCCATGCTGCAACTTAGCCGCACCATGATTGCCAGGGGACACACCTTTTTAAATATGATGTTTCATTCCAATGAACTGATGCCCGGCGGTTCCAAATATTGTAAAACCGAAGAGGACGTCGGCAACTATCTTCAGCGGCTTGACCGCTACTTTGATGCTTTGAACCAAGAATTTTCCATTCGTTATGTTACACTAAGGGAGATGGACGGCCTGTATAAATAGAGCGGCCCGTCCCTTGTTCTCCTTCATACTCCCGGAATCTTATGACTATACTTTTAACCGGTTCGAACGGTTTTATCGGCAGTCATTTTTTAAAGGCCCTGCTGCTGCGGGGGCATACGGTCATTGCGCCGGTGCGTCCCTCCTCGGCCCCGGCCCTTAAAAAACGGAATCTGCCCGGCCTTGTTGTGGTGGAAGGTTTTTTTGGCGACGCCGCTTTTCTGGAAGGCATAAAACAACCGGTGGACGCCATTGTGCATCTGGCGGCCATCCGCGGCGCGGGCGCCGGGGCCGCCGATGACTATCAGCGCGTAAATGTGGATGGCACGCGCGCCCTGCTGGCCTGGGCCGTTTCCCGCGGAGTTTCCCGCTTTATCCATTGCAGTACCGTGGGCGTTTTAGGCACCATACCGGCCCGGCTGCCCGCTTCCGCCGCCGATGAGCCCGCGCCGGACGGGCCTTACCATCAAAGCAAATTTCAGGCGGAGCAACTGGTGCGGCGCGCCCACTCCTCCAGGATTCAAACCCTTGTTCTGCGGCCCACCATCACCTATGGCGCCGGGGATAACGGCTTTGTACCGAGGATGATACGCATGGTGCGCAGGCGCATATTTATACTGCCATCCCGGGATGTACACATGCATTTACTGTCCGTTACCCATTTTGCCGGTTTATGCGTTTCCATCCTGAACGCGGAGCGTGGCTGGGGCGGGATCTATCATGTGGCCGACCGGGAAAAAGTCTCCCTGAAAAAACTGGTCGATTTAATCTCGCAAAAATTAACAAAAAAGCCATATCCCCGATTATTGCAATCGCCCGTCGGGCTATATCACGCCGCCAGCGGATTGCTGGGCGCCGCCGGCCGTTCCGGGCTGAAGACCAGCATCGAACTTATCAGCCGCGACTGGTATTACGATATCGCCCCGACGGTGGAGATTTTGCAATACAAACCGGGAGATACCCTTGAAGAAGTGGGAGAAATGTTATCATGAGCCAAGCTGAGAACCCTTCAACCCTGCTTAGCGTGCTCGATACCTGGCCAAGCTATTTTGACACCATGGACGAAGGCATCGGCACGACCTATGAGCGTTTTATTTTACATCGCTATTTTGAGAACCTGGCCCGCGATTTTGGCGTGGAGTCGGTTTTGGAAGTACCCAGCTTTGGCATGACGGGCGTTTCGGGCATTAACAGCCTGTGGTGGTCCCATAAGGGGATTACGCCGGTTGTGCTGGATAACAATGACGAACGCATCGCCCTGTCGCAAAAGGTTTGGGATGCCATTCCCCTGCCGGTTGATTTTAAAAAGGTGGATAATTTTGAAACGCTGGATTTTGAGGACAAGCGTTTTGATCTCAGCTGGAATTTTGCCAGCCTGTGGTTTGTCCCGGATATCCCGCGCTTTGTGGCCGAGCTGTGCCGGGTGACGCGCAAGGTGGTGTTTATCTGCGTGCCCAACACCCATGGTTTTGGCTATCATCTGCGAACCGCCTTTAATAAGGAAGTTATCCCGGATTTCTATCTGGATCATATTCAGCCGAAGAAATTTGTACCCTATTTTGAAGGGCACGGCTGGAAAAAAAGAGCCTCCGGCTACCTGGATATTCCGCCCTGGCCGGATATTGCCATGAAAAAGGAAGATATGCTTTCCAAGGTCGGACTGGGATTTTTGCTGAAAAAAGGCGATCAACAGGACGAAACGCCTTTTGAAAAAAAATGTATTGTTGACTGGTTTAGCGGTAAGAACCCCAATCTGGAGAAAGAGATATTAAAATATGATTTTCTGGAAAAAGTACCGGCGCCGGTTAAGCAGGTATGGGGACACCACCGCTGGTTTATTTTTACGCCAAAATGAGCATGAGGCCCTAATCGTTTATAAATCGGCAAAAAGCCCTCAATAAAGGATATCCATGATCTCGGTAATCTTACCTTCCTATAATTCCGAAAAGACAATCGCTCCGGTACTTAGCGCCCTGCAAAAACAGACTTTTTCCGAACCCTATGAAATTATTCTGGTGGACAGCTCGGAAGACAAAACGCCGGAGATCGTCCGTTCACAATTCCCGGAGATAACCTATATCCATTTACCGCAAAAAACCGATCCCGGCACCGCCCGCAATCTGGGCATAAAGCAAAGTACGGGGGATCCTGTTCTTTTTATTGATTCCGATTGCGTGGCCCGGCCGGACTGGATAGAGAAATTTGTTACCATGCACCGCCAAAGCGACTACGCGGCCATTGGTGGCTCGGTGGTTAATGGCAACGACCCGGAAAACAATGTAGCCTGGGCCGGGTACATGGCGGAGTTTCGCGAGTTTATCCCACAACATCCGCAACGGGAAGTGGATCATATCCCTACCTGCAATATTTCCTATAAACGTAAATATCTGGAAGAGTTGGGCGGTTTTAACCCCAACTATTATCCGCAAGAAGACCTGGATTTTAATTTCCGTTTGCGGCAAAGCGGCGGCAAAATATTATTCTATCCCGAGGCGCAGGTGGCCCATAACCACCGCACCACCCTTGCCGACTACGTCCGCCATCAGGCGAATGTGGGCGTTATCACCTCCAGCATGCTGCATATCCTTCCATTGGAAGGACATCATATCGTCCAAAGCAAGCTGAAAACGGTGTTGGCCGCGCCGCTGCTGCCCCTGGTTAAATGGTATCGCACGGTAAGGCTGTTTGCCCGGCTTAACCCGCTTATTCTAAAAGAACACCCCACGTCCGCCCTTATACTGGCTTACGGTTTATTCCCCTGGACCCGGGGATTCGTGAAGGGCGCTTTTCATCCCAAAACAAAGAAATAGATATGAAACCTCTCGTTCTTATCCCCACGCTGAACGAAGCACATAATCTCGGCAAGGTACTGGATGGCCTGCTGGCCTGTGAAACGCCCCTGGATGTGGCCGTGGTAGACGCCCAATCCACGGACGGTACCCGTGAACTGGTGGCCGCCTATTCACAAAAACACCCCAATATCCGTCTTCTCGATCAGGAAGGGAAAACCGGTTATGGCGGCGCGCTGAAAACGGGGTTCCGTTACGCGTTGGCGCATGATTATGATCTGGTTATCACCATGGACGGTGATGGCTCCCATGGTCCGCGTTATATTAAGGACTTTCTGGAAAAAGCCAGAGAGTATGATCTGATTATAGGCAGCCGTTATATCGACGGCGTCCGCGTGGAGGGCTGGCGCTTCCGCAAGCTGCTGGTTAGCAAGCTGGCCAGCATGTATGTTTCCTATCTACTGGTAAAGCCGATCTGGGATTTTACCTCGGGCTTCCGTTGCTACCACCGTTCCATTTTGGAGGAAATCGATTTAGACAGCCTGCATAACGCGGCCTATATCATTCAGATTCAGTTGCTGCATTTTGCCTATCAGCATCGCCGCCGGGTTAAGGAGATACCCTTTGTATACCGCGATACCCTGGATAGCGTCTCCAAGGTGGGTGGCGACAATAAGTGGCGTACTTTCTTTTACGTGCTCAGATACAGCGCTCCGGTTACGGAAATCTTCCGTCATCTGGTCTACCTGAAAAAAGAATATGAGCGCTTTGTGGAAGAGTATGACGATTTGATCAATCCCCCCCGCCTCCGGGAACCGGAACCCCGGAAAAACCCGGAAGGATTTAGCGTCAGCGTGGGCGTTATGGCCTATAATGAGGAAAAGATCATAGAGCGCTGCATCCGGGCCCTTCAGGCCCAGAAGCTGGGGAAAAACACCCTGGAGCAGATTGTGGTGGTCTCCTCGGGTTCCACCGATGATACCGATAAAATCGTTCGCCGCCTGGCGGAGGAGGATAAGCGCATACAACTGATCGTACAGCCCCGGCGCATGGGCAAGGCCAGCGCCATCAATGAATACCTGGCCATCGCCCGGGGGGATATCGCCATGATTGAAAGCGCCGATACCATTACCGAACCGGATACCATCCGCGAACTGGTTGAGCCCTTCAATGATCCCGAAGTGGGCATGTGCGGGGTACATCCCGTTCCGGTAAATGAAAGCCGGAGCTTTGTGGGCTACTCGGTGCATAAGCTGTGGCAACTGCATCATGCCATGGCTATGGACAACCCGAAGTGCGGGGAGATGGTGGCCTTTCGCAATATTGTGCCGCGGATTCCCAAATATACCGCCGTGGATGAGGCGGCCATAGAGGGTATGCTGGTGCAGGGCGGCTATAAACTGGCGTATGCCCCCAAGGCCATACTGCAGAATAAGGGGCCCGAGAACCTGCGGGACTTTATCAAGCAGCGTCGGCGCATCGCCTCGGGACACCGGCATCTGGCCGCTTCCATGGGACATGCCGTGTTTACCCAAAAGCCCACCAATATCCTTAAATATGTGATTGAGGATCAAAAGTGGACGCCGAAAGCCCTCCTTTTTACCGGATTGTTAATTGCCCTGGAGGGCTATGCCCGTTTTATGGGGATGATCGATTTCTATCTGCGCGATAAAAATCCTTTCATCTGGGATATTTCTCAATCCACCAAACATATGAATACATGAACGGAAAATCGCTCCGACCTTTAGGGATATTGCTGGGCCTGGCCGTTCTGCT
Source organism: Calditrichia bacterium (assembly GCA_027006055.1). GTDB lineage: Bacteria > Calditrichota > Calditrichia > Calditrichales > J004 > J004. The sequence goes on from JALTKX010000061.1 coordinate 33,703, forward strand.
TCGTCTCTATTTTATAGTCGCTTTTGATTATATCTCCCCCGATGGGGCACAGTATGTCCGTTTGGGCTACAGCATCTGGCACGGCCTTGGTTACAGCAGCGGCGGGGCCATGTTCCCCGATATCATACAGCCGCCCCTGTATCCTTTTGTGGCAGGCTTTTTTACGCTGTTTATGCCTCCTCTTTTGGCCGGAAAGACCGCTTCGCTGATAGCGGGCGTTCTTTTGGTGTATGTGGTGTACCGCTTTTTATCCCTGCTTGCCGGAAAAGAAACAGCCCTGATCGGCGGCGGCCTTACCCTTATCCATCCTGGATTGATCGCCATATCGGCCCAGGCGGCCACGGAAGCCTGGTATATACTTTTTGTGGCTCTGCTGTTTTTTGAGGGATGGCGGTTTTGGGAGTCACCCGGCCGCGGCCGCGGGCTGCGCCTGGCACTGTGGTTTTCGCTGGGCTTTCTAACCCGTCCCGAGATGCTGGTGGTAATGTTCTTTTATGTGGCCTTTCTTTTTTCAACGGCTCTGTACGGGAAGATACGCCCGCGCCCGGGGCACGGGTTGGCGCTGTTGCTTCCCTCGGCGGCGACGGTGTTGCTATACGCCGCGGCCGTTTCCCTGAATCTGGGCTATTTTACCCTGTCGCCGAAAATCAATTTCGTCCGTATACAATCCAAGCTGGCGGCCATAGCCCGGGCCGGGGATGCCGACTTTAAGACACTGCCGCCCCGAACCGCCGCCTATCGCGCATTTTACCCCCTTACCCCCGATGGGGGTGAGTTGTTGTCTCATGCCCTGCTGTATAAAAAGGAACCGGCCATGCGCTGGCTGCGCGAGCATCGAACCACCGGCGCGGGGTTTTCTCCGGCGCGGCTGTTGGGCGGGGTGCTGAAGAACGCCAAAAAGATGCTGAGTAAAATCGCCGGAGGGAAAGGGCTGCCCTGGTTCCTTGCGTTGACGGCCTTTTTGGGGCTCTTTTATCTGTTTAAAGAAAACAGGGTTTACGGATGGTATCTTGTGCTAATGCTCATGCCCTTATCCATCTATTTGTTTGTGCATATCGAAGACCGTTTTTTACTGGGAAGCTGGCCCATGCTGGTGCTACCCGCGGCCCGGATTTTTGAACGTCTTTATGAAAAGTTTCGCGTCTACTTTTCACCTCTGCTCGCGGGCGCTGTTCCCTTGTTGCTGCTGTTTGTGCTGCTTTTGGGCGCCTATGGGAAGATGGTTGATGATTTTAAGGCCACCGGCCGCTGGAAGCTTCTTTCGCAAAAGGTGAGGGATGTGGTTGAGCCCGGCGCGCGCCTGATGGCCAAACAACCCCAAACCGCTTTTTTCCTGGATGCGGAATACCGCCTTTTACCCTTTGGTTCCGTAGAGAAACTTTTGCTATATTTCCAAAAACAAAAAGTTGATTATCTGTTGGTGGACGAAGCCGATTTAACGCTTAATCCCGCGTTGGAAGCGTTCGTCGATTCACGCGGGGCAGCGCCGCTGACTCCGCTAAGGGAAGGTTCCGTGGAGGGCCGCTCCTATTGGTTATTTCACATTAAATGAAAAGAAGGTGATTATGGAAAAGAAAATTAACTCCTTTTTGCAGGATATTAAAAATGTTGTGGACGCGGAAGTGGAAAAGGCTTTGCGTCATGACGTGACCCTGACCGACGGCCTGTACAAATCCGCGGAATATTCGGCCGGCGGCGGCAAGCGTGTACGGGCGGTGTTTACCATACTGGTGGGCAATCTGTTTGGCGTCGCTCCGGAAAAGCTGTATAAAACCGCCTCGGCCGTGGAGATGATCCATGCCGCTTCGCTGATTATGGATGACCTGCCCTATATGGATGACTCCCAGTTGCGTCGGGGCAAGCCGGCCAACCATGTGGTGTTTGGCCAGGATGTGGCCCTGTGCGCCAGTATCGCCCTGCTTTCCCAGGCGTTGATCATGGTGCAGGAAGATGACGCGCTGACCATTGAGCAACGCCATGGCGCCGCCGGCGTGCTTACCCGGGCCTTTGGTTTTGAGGGTCTGGCCGCGGGTCAGTTTGTCGATCTGAAATTGAAAACAAAAAATGTGGACTACTCCATAATCGAGTTTATCAATGCCAAAAAAACGGCGGCCCTGTTTACGGCGGCGGGCAAGGCGGCGGCCATGGTGGGCGGCGCCAATGAAGAGCAGATGAAGGCCATCGTCGCCTATTCCGAGAATATCGGTTTTGCCTTTCAAATTATCGATGATTTGCTGGATGCTTCCGGTAATAAAAATGTGGTGGGTAAGGATCTGGCCCATGACAAAATGAACTTTGTTATGCTGGTGGGTGAGGAACAGGCCTACAAGGATGCCGAAAAACATACCCGGATGGCCCTGGAAGCCCTGAATATTTTTGGCGATAAAAGCGCTGAGTTGAAAGCCTTAAGTGATTTTCTGTTAAAAAGGGTTCGTTGATATTTCGTCTTTATTTTTCTGGCTGCTGACGGGAGTTTTGGTCGCGCCTCTTTGTGCGCAGCGCGTCCTTCCCCTGAAAGTGGATGATTTTAATTATGAGCGTTCCTGGTGGGTGTACCACCGTGACGGGACGGTGGCCGCCGATAAGGGCGCCATTGAAAACGGGCGGGGCTTCCTTAAAATCCGTCTAAAAAACCCGGTGAATAGCGAAGAATGCAATGTCGGCATTTCCGACGCCCAGCCGCTTTACTCCAAGCATCAGCGCTATCTGGAAATGGAGGCGCGCATAAAGCTGTTAAGCCCCATGAAGGCGGGCAGCAGGGGCTGGGGATTTTGGAAGACGGCCCGTAACGGCAAGGCGGACTATCTGGCCTGGTTTATGCAGCAGTTCCTTCCCGGACATAAAGACTTCAGTTGGAGCCGCGTGGGTACCATCTCCAAGCGGCAGGCCTCCTTTCAGCCCGTCTCCCTGCAGGAAAACCGCTGGCATACCTACCGGGTTGTCCGCGATCTGGATAGGAAAGAGACCCGCTATTTTGTGGATGACGAGCCGGTAACAACGCCCGCCCGTCTGGCGCCTTCCGGGAAAATGGCTTTTCATCTGTGGATCGACAATCAGGTATACAGCCGCAGCAGGGGCATACAACGGCAGGGCTGGCAGGGTGAAAGCGCCATGGTTGTGGATTATGTGACCATCCGTACCCGTCGTTTTATGCCGGATGACGGCAGCTATTTCCCGCATTATCGCCATATAACCTCTCCCCGGAGCCTGGCCTTTCCCGTGAGGAAAGGAAAAAACGCCCTGCTGCTCTCGGCCGTGCTGGAAGACCCTACCCCCCATGACGTTGCCGACCGTCTTGTCCTTGAAGCGTCACAGGTATCCCCGGTGTCTTTCGGCCCGTTAAAGGAGGTCAAAAGCGCTCAAACGGCGCCTCTTTCCCTGTTCGCGGAAAAAGATACAACCATAACATTAAAAATTGTGCCCCGGGGCGCTCCCTTTTTGGAAAGCATCACTCTGATACCTTACGATACACTCCTTTACTCGGAACGGAATGTCGCCGCGCTTGAAAAGGAGAAAACTATAGATTTCCATAGCATGGGCGGCGAGGTAACCATTGTGCTTGTCGGCGTAACACGGGAAGCCCCGGGCTGGCATCCCTTTAATAAAAAGATGGGCACGGCGCGGGCGCAAAGGCTGGATATCAGCCTGGACAAGGGGCAGTACAGGGAAAGCGTGGACGGCATGGAGCAGTTCGGTCTGAGTAAGACCGTGGTGATGCGGGAACATCTGAAACCCGGCCGCCACACCCTAAGGCTTGTACCCGCAAATAAGCCGGATATCTCTTTTATTTGGATCAGCGAAAAACAACCATGACAGGCTTTATCAAAAAATATTTCGGTTGGCGCGACTGGGCGGTGTTGGTTTACAATTCCATTTTTGAGAATGTCTTTATTCTCTTTTATGTCCTGCTCCGGGAACAGACCATGGGAACGGAGCAGCTTATTCAGACCCTGGTTTTTCTCCTGTTCAGCATGTTCTCCACAACTTACGGCTATCTGATTAACGATTACGCCGATATGGAACTGGACAGGGCCCATGGCAAGGCGAACACCTTTTCCGCGGATGGCAAGGGCAAGGCCCTGGCGGTGACTCTGTTGTTTCTGTTTTTAAGCGTCATCAGCGGCTGGTATTTCAGCGATCATCAGGATTTTTTGCTTATCTGGTTTATCTGGATATTCATCGGCAGTTTCTATTCCCTGCCGCCGCTGCGTTTTAAGGAACGGGGCAAGCCCGGCCTGCTTTTGGTGGTGCTGGCCCAAAGATTGTTGCCCATTCTTCTTGTATTTACCGCCTTTGGCTTTGAACGCACGGCTGAGATCGTTCTTCTGGCGGCCTATGTATTTTTTCGCGGGCTCTCTTCCGACGTCAACCATCAGGTGGAGGATTATGAAAATGATGTGAAAACGGAAACGGGAACCTTTGCCGTAAGCACGGGGCTGGGTCTGGCGCAAAAAGTATTGCGCTTTTCACTGGAGATGGAAAAAATATTGCTGGCCGTAATTTTGGCCATGTTTTTATATGTTTTCGCCTGGTTCGATGTATTACCCCTGATGTTGCTGGTGGCGGCCGTACTGCTCTATTACGGCATCTGGTTCTATTCTATTTTTTTGTCGTTTAAAAGTCCTGGGTTGGATGTCAACCCCTTTAAAGGGCGGGGGGATGTGTTCCAATTGTTACACCATTCTTATCCCAGCGTTATCTTAAGCCTTGTATTCAGCCTGATTGTATCTTATTTTAATCTGGCGTTTCTGATAATATTTTTACTAATGGCGCTCATCCGCCGTCTGTTTTCGGTGGAACTGATAAAAAGCACATTTATATATAGAACACTAAGTAAGGTGGTGCATCGTGAGTAGGTACAGGGAAGTATTTTTAACAGCCGTTTTCCTCATGGCTTCCAATCTCTTTGCCCAAACATATATTATTCCCGATCTGCAAAGGGATGATTTCAATATGGAAAAAACCTGGTGGATTTTTCAAAATCACGGCGGGCAACCCCTGCCTGTAACGAAGAATGGCTATCTGTATGCCTACCTGGAAAATGCCCGTAACGGGCAACCTGTGGTGCCGTTGGATAACACCCTTGCTGAAATGGAAAATGTCGGTATAATGACCGCGGATCAACGGCCGATTTACGGTAAGGATGATATTGTGGATGTGCGTATCCGGGTAAAAACATTGAATCCACTTACACCAGGTAGCAGGGGATGGGGATTTTGGAAGTCGGAGGGCGTCCCGGTTACTATAAACCAGGCGGTATGGTTTATGGAACAGCAACCCGATGCCAGCCACAGTTGGGCGGCCAGCGAGGATTGGTGGCGGGCCCGAACCCACCGAACGGTGGACCCCTCTTATGATTTCTCTACCGATCTGGATGGCAGTAACGGTTCTCCCCATAACATAGATAATATGCAATGGCATTACTATCGTATTGTACGCAACGGTAGAAATAATTACGATCACTATGTTGACGGTGTTTTAATCCAAAGTATCACCCCCGCTGATTTCCCCGACGGAAAAATCCTTAATGAGGATTATTCTTTTAACTGTTGGAATGATAACCTGGTTTATCACAGTACAACCAACGCGCTTTCCGGAAACGACACCATTGAGGTATATGCCAACGGTTGGATTGATACCACCGAATTTGTTGTGGATTTTATTGAAATCCGCAGCGGGAACTATAATCCCTCCAAATCCTATACTCCCATCGGCGCCATCGCCCTGCGCGAGGTGGTTAACGAAATAGATAACGGCATCAGCGACGGTAATTTTAAAGGACCCTATTCTTTTAACGCGGTGGCCGGTAAAACGGTTATTCTGGCCACGGGTAAGGCCGAAGAGCTGGACAGTTACGACGTCGCCGATGAGATGAAGATGATTTTGAACAGTACGGACTTTGGCTATAACACCTCCCGCAGCTGGGACGGGCTGGTGGATGCCGGCACTCCCAAAACCATCGTGATCGACACCAATCTGACCACCGGCAGTCATACCCTGGAGTTTCAGTCCATATCCACGCCCATTTTATATGACGCCACCGTGCTCAGCAGCGCCAACGGCAGCATTGTGCTTAATCAGGATGTGAACAGCAGCGCCCCTTCCGGTAGCAACAACACCCTGTGGCAGTCTTTTAACTTTACCGCCGAGGCCGGGGACGTGATCATCTACATCAGCGGCAGTGCCGACGAGGAGCCGGGCTGGAATCATCAGAACGCCACTATTGACAGTACCGATGACGATGAACTGCGCCTGGAGCTGGACGGCTACGACTTCGGTTGGGGCTCGGACAGCGCCTCGTTCGTCGGTAATACATTATTTGGTGATTTTAAAACCATCTGTATCCGCCGTTCGGTTTCTTCCGGAAGCCATACCTTAAACCTGTATGCCAATGAAACACCCTACGTAAATAAGGTGTTGATCTATGCCGCCAATGGCGATGTGGCCCTTCCTGTTCAGCTAACATCCTTTTCCGCGGAAAAAGGCGAGAAGGGTACCGTTGTACGCTGGCAGGTTGCCTCGGAGATACAAAATGCCGGGTTTAATTTATACCGGGCCGTTGGCGCGCCCGGGGCCGAACCCGGGGAAGGGGATTATATTAAAATCAATGATAAGCGCATTCCGGGCAGGGGCACCGCCTCAACCTCCCGGGAATACTCTTTTAAGGATGAATACAGGCCCGCGCCGGGAGAAGTTGTCTGGTACAAATTGGAAGATGTCAGCTATGACGGCCGGGTTACCGTGCATGGTCCCATAAGTATTAAAAACACCCTTCTGCCCCAAAGGTTTGAACTGGAACAAAATTATCCCAATCCGTTTAACCCTTCCACGTCGATACCTTTTTCGTTGAACAGGGAAGAGACGATTGTTGCTGAAATTTATGATGTGCGCGGCCGCCGCGTGCGGGTGCTGAGCCGGGAGCGTTATCCCGCGGGTTCGCATATTCTGATATGGAATGGCCTGGATGACCGGGGCGGCTATGTGCCCAGCGGTATCTATTATCTTAAGATGCAGGCCGGTGATCAAACCCGGGCCATGAAGCTGACCTTTTTGCGTTAACCGGAATATTTTTTGAGCTGTATTTCCAACTTTCATTGGTATTATTTCGATCTGCACAGCGCGGATGGCTATGATCTGATCTGTACCATCCATCCCGCGCCCTTTAATTCCGTCTTTGATATTGCGATTGTCGATATCTACCTCTACAATGGCGCGGAAACCCTGGTGCATCATTTTTTTGTTATACCGCAAAAGGAGCTGCGTCGTTCGGAAGAACCCTTTGTTCTCTCTTTTGATAAAGATAATTTTATCAGGAAGTCGGACGGCCATATTTTAGTGCGGATCAGGGACGGCGAAACGTGCCGGCTTATGCTGGAGCTTAACGATCCGCACCCGCAACAACCGGTGAGGAGCGATATTCTTCCCGGAGGCAGGGAGGGGGAGTCCTTTGAGTGGGTCGTTCATACGCCCTATGCTCCCGCCGTCGCCGAGCTTACATTCTCCGGCAAAACCCATATCCTGAATGGTTTGGGCTATCATGATTACAACGGCGGCTCAATCAACCTGAAACAAAGTCTGCGCTACTGGTTTTGGGGGAAGTATTATCTGGAAGACAGCCTGATCGTTTACGGCTATATTCAGGATCGTTATAATAATGCCAAAAAACTTTTGTTGCGGGCAGATAAAGAGGGGATGGCCATCGATCGCCGGGCGGAAGTTGAGGCGGATAAACACCGTTTGCGTTACAAAGGCCCCCTGGGCGAATATGATTTTAGCGTGGAACCCGCACAGCTTTTGGACCGGGTGGATTTTTTTATGCCGGCGGTGAAAGCGCCTTTGCTTCTTGTCAAACTCCTGGAAATCGCCGCTCATTTTAGCGGCCGTCTTAAGGTTCTTAAGCCCCTTAACCGGTTTCTTACCAACTCCGTTTATGAACGTTTCCGTTCCCGGGGCACGGATCAGAAGGGCCGGGCTCTCTCCTGCTTTTATGAAGAAATGCACTTTTAAGGTTTTATGTCCCTGACCATTTTTCATCTCTCCGATTCGGTTCCCCTGACGAAAGTCGGCGCGAAAGCGTATAATCTGAACCGGCTGCATCGCTTTGGTTTTAACGTTCCCGAAGCCTGGTTTTTACCGGTGGAGGCCATGGAGTTTTTCCTTCGGGAAAATAATATATTACCCCTGCTTTATGCCCTCAGGCAGGAAGGGAAGGTTTCCCGAGGCAATGCACTGGAAGCGGCCCGGGCCCTGCGGGCGGAAATACTGAAAGCTCCATTGCCCCACGAGCTTTTGGAGTTAATTAAAGAGCGTGTTTTAAAGGAACCGCGCGGACGTTTTTCCGTGCGTTCCTCCTCCATAAATGAAGACCTGGAGCAGAATTCCTATGCCGGTCAGTATGCTTCGGTTTTGGATGTGGCGCCTGTTGTGGCCGATCTGGAAAGGGGCATTCGCCGGGTGTGGGCTTCCCAGTGGAGCGAGCCGCTGATTAACTACGCCTTTAAAAACAGTTATCCTATCCCGGACCCGGGCATGGGGGTGGTTATTCAGAGAATGGTCGAGCCGGAGATTGCCGGCGTGTTGTTTTCCTACAACCCCTTTACCTTCAATAAAAACGAAATGGTTCTGGAATATGTGAAGGGTCTGGGCGAGGGACTGGTAAGCGGCGAGAAGACGCCGGAACATTTGATATACAGCCGCGCAACCTCTGCTTTCAAACAGGCCGGCGATATTCCCAAAAATTATATAAAACCTTTTGACATGCTGATTCAGGGCGCCGGGACGCTGGAAAAGAAAACCGGTCTGGCCGTGGATATCGAATGGGCCTATGACGGGGAAGCCCTGTATTATCTGCAAATGCGCGCCATAACCACCATGGGCCAGAACCATATCCTGTGGACGGATGAAAATGTGGGCGAGGTTATACCCGATATCGTTACCCCCTATTCCTGGAGCATTCTTAATCCGATCACCAACGGCGCCTTTAAAAAATTTTTACACGAACTGGGCACGGATGACTATCCCGAGCATGGACTGTTTGGTCTTTATAAGGGAAAAGTCTATCTCAATCACACCGCGTTTAATGAAACCATGTCCCGTTTTTACCTATCCGGCTACAAGCCCGCGGCCGACAGTGCGCTGGCGCTGCCGGTTCAGTGGCTCAGGCTGTTGCTGTTCCCTTTACGCATAGGCCGGGCCCTGTGGCGTGTCTGGCGCTTGTCTCAAAACATGGAAGGGCGCATGAAACGGCATATCGCTGCCCATGGGGAGCGCCTCAAGGCGATCTCCTTTGAAAAAAAGGAAGACGCCCCTACCGCCTATAAAAGAGTCGACCGCCTGGTGGAGCTGCATCATGAAACCATGCACCTGCATGTAACCAATACCATACTGGCGGAGTTTTATTTTCAACTGTTGAAAAAGATAATCGACGGTTGGGGCCGCGCCGTGCCCGGGGCCGGGGCGGAGGCGGTGCTGGCCGGACTGGGTGAAGCGGAAAGCGCCCGCAGCGGGAGAGCCCTGTGGAAGATATCCCAAAAAATTAAAAACTATCCCCGGCTGCGAGCCTTGTTTGATACGGAAGATTTGGCGGAATTGGAAAAACAGCTGCTCGAAGCGGATAAGGAAAAAGTGATCATCCGGGAAATTCGCGCCTTTTTAAGGGAATTCGGCCATGGGGCCTTGCATGAGTTTGAACTGCTTTATCCGCGCTGGCAGGAGGACCGTTCCTACATCTATGCCAATATTCAAAACTATCTGAACAGTGAGATCGAGGATTTACCGGCACACGATCACAAGCTGGCCGGGATGCGCTCCGATATGCTCAGGCAGCTCCGGAAAAATATGAATATATTTAAACGACCGGTTTTTAACTATATATACAGCAGGGCGGCCCTGTTTAGCAGTCAGCGTGAGAATCTGAAGCAATGCCTGCTTAAAGCCCATTTTGAGCTTAAAAAGCATCTGTTGCATATTGGAAGCGTACTTGTGGAAAAAAAGGTTTTAGAGCGGCCGGGCGATATCCTTTTTTTACAGCACGATGAAATTAAACCTTATCTGGCGGAAAAACTTCCGGTAAAAAAAGTAAACACCCTGATCGCGGAGCGCCGTAAAAAACGGGCCTCGGATATTAATCAGGAGCATCCGCCCAGGATGATGCAGATTGGAGAATTGTGGCGTCCGCTTATTGAAGAAAGCGGAGACGGCGATGCCCTGCAGGGCATCGGCTGCAGCGCGGGTGTTGTGGAAGGCCGGGCGCGTATCATCGTAAATGAGCAAAGTTTTAACCGCTTGCAGAAAGGCGATATTCTGGTGGCCGCTTCCACCAATCCCGGATGGACGCCGCTTTTTATGACGGCGGCGGGCGTGGTAACGGAGATTGGGGGCGCTTTGTCTCATGGCGCCATTATTGCCCGGGAATACGGCATCCCCATGGTTACGGCGGTAAAAAAAGCAACAAAACTGATCGCGGACGGCGACCGCATCCGTGTTAACGGCTCCAACGGACAGGTGGAAATTTTAAGCTGATTTGAACCGCCGTGCTGTGTATATTTAGGGCTTGTCTTAAGAAAAACGAAAAGCTTTGCCGATGAAAAAAGTATTGTTGTTGCCCAGTGATCATGGCGGCGGGCGCGGCCATGTCAGCCGTATGCTTTATCTTGCGGAAAAACTGCGCCGTCATGGCTATTTGCCGGGTCTGGTTCTGGAAAAAAAACACTTTCAATCCGGCCTGGGGGATATGTATGAGCGCTTTCTGCTGGATACCCGTTTTGAACGTCTGGTAAAATATCAGGCACGGCGCCCCTTTAAGCCGGGGGTTCATTTAAAAACCCGTCTGCGCGAACGTCCTGTTTATACCGCCTTTAACAGCCTGGCCTATCAGATTCCGCGGGACGGTTACTGGACAACCCGTCTGGTACGTTACCGCTTAAAAAAACTAAGCCGGATTGTGGAGAGCTTTAAGCCGCAAATACTCATCGGCGATACGCACATGCTGACGGCGCTTTTGGGCAGGATGCACGACCTGCCCGTGGTGCAGGTTACCCGTTTACAGGGATATGCTCCCGCTCCGGAGTTTAACTGGTGGGGCGACAACGAGTCCGCCTATCAGGCGCCGGATGGTTTAAAGCCCTTTGAGCCTTTGTTGCGGGAGTGGGGCATGGAGGCCGGCCGCGTGGAAGATTTGTTGCGGGGCGCGCGCTACCTGATCCCGGCCTCGGCCGATGTGGAGCCCCTGTCCGTCAGCCGGCCCGATACGTTTTATTGCGGCCCTTTCAACGTTTCCGACAGGGGGGAACAGGCCATTCCCTTTTTTGATGAGCCGTCCGATAGTCCCAAAATTTATGTTTCCATCGGTGGCGGGGCGGGGCGTGCCCGGGAAAAACAGTTTTTTGAGTCGTTGATCCGCGTGTTCGATAAAAGCGAATACCGGGTGCTGGTATCCACGGGAAACCGCCTAAAGGCGCAAAATTTTAACGGACGCTCGGCGAATATGCTGTTTACCAACTGGATACATGGAGCCAGCGCCATCGCCAAAAGCGACGCCATTGTGTTTCATGGCGGATACGGGACCATGATGGAGACGCTGACCCTGCGGCGGCCCGCGTTGGTTTTACCGTCCCACAGCGAGCAATGGGCCAATGGCAAGCGTTTGGAAAGCCTGGCGGTAGGAAGGGTGCTGCCCCTGTGGCAGCGCATGGAAACCCTGGAACTGGAGTGGCCCTTCGGTCGCTTTACCCAGGGCGCCGGCCTGGGGTTACAGCTTGACAGAGAGTCCGTTTTGCAGGCCCTGCACGATTTGATTTTTAGCGACGCCTATGAACGGCTGGAACGGATCGCCAAACCGCTAAGGGAAAAACAACAGGCGTTTGATCCCCGGCAACTCCTCGATTTTTAAGAAGACTCTTGTTATGCATGGAATTTTAGAATTCATTAAAGACCAGCATTATAATATTCAAAGCATGTTGGGAAAAAGCACGCTGTATTATCATCTCTTTGCCCGGAAATTTCCCTTCAGCCAGATGGCGGTTACAGGCGATACGGAGATTGTCATCGAAGGATTTCCGCGATCGGCGAACTCATATGCCGTTGTGGCCTTTAAGCTGGTCAATCCGCGGGCGCCCATCGGTCACCATCTGCATGTGCCGGTTCAACTGATACAGGCCTGTCGTTATAACATACCGGCGGTTTTGGTGCTGCGTGCCCCGGAGGAGGCGGTGGCCTCGTTCATGGTTTTTCAGGGAAGCCTGAATGCCGATATCTATCTTAAGGCCTATATCCGTTTTCATCGCCTGCTTTTACCCTATCGGGAAAAGATAATCGTGGCCTCCTTTGAAACGGTAACGTCGGATATGAACCGGGTGATAGAGGCGATAAACAGCCGGTATGACAAGGATTTTTCGTTGATTGATTCTCTTCCGGAGCGGGAGGATGAAATCTTTGCAAAATTAAAAGATGTGAATGCCCGCTTTTTTGGCAATGCCTCGAACAAAAGCATGTACCCGGATCGCGGCCGGGAAAAAATGAAACAACTGGCCCAAAAAAAAGTTTTGCAATCCCCCTGGTTGGTGGAAGCGCGAAACCTCTACTCTCAACTTAACAGGAATGCCCTATGAGTTCGGAACATGAAGCACGGATAGATAAAAGCCACTATTTTGACGCCCGCTATCTTAAGCGCGAGCGCATGTACTCCTTTGTGGAGCAGATAGAGCTGATTAAGCAATGCGCAGCCAGGGATGACAGCCTTTTGGAAATAGGCAAGGGCAATGGTTTTGTTGCCGATTTCTGCACGCGTTATTTAGGTTATCAGGTGCAAACGGTAGATGTAAATGTGGATCTGCAACCCGACATCGTGGATGACATTACCGCTCCCCGGAAGCTAAAGGAGAAGAGCGCCGATGTGGTGGTGTGTTATGAAGTGCTGGAGCACATGCCCTTTGAAAAATCCATTCGCGCCGTTGAACATATGGCGCGCATTGCCCGTAAGTATGTGCTGATTTCCGTGCCCGATATGCGATACTTTATCAGCGGCCGCTTTACGGTGTTTGGTTCGGGCCCCATCTTTTTACAAAAACTGATTTCCACCCGGCGCTTTCGCAAGGCCCGTAAAAAATTCGGCGACGATCATCATTGGGAGATCGGTCTTAAAACGGACACGGTAACCTATAGCGCCGACTATGTGCGCCGCACTCTTTTCCAAAATGTCCGTCTCTTGCGCGACTACCGGGATATCGCCGTGCCCTGGCATCATTATTTTGTAGTTAAAACAGGTACTTAGATCATCGAAAACGATACCTCCTCCTCTTCGAGTGAAATAACCCGCCGATCCGCCCATGGAATCAAATGGGTGGGTATGGCCGAGATGGCCATCCGTATTTTGCAGTATGGCACCACGCTTATTCTGGCCCGCCTTATGGTCGCCCAGGATTTTGGCGTGTGGGCCGTGTTGCTGTTGTTTACGCAACTGGCCTATGTTTTATTTGACTTTGGTTTCAGCTCGGCCCTGATTCAGCATAAACAGGTGAGCGCCCGGCATTATAATACCACCTTTGTTATCTATCTTTCCTCGGCCCTGGTTTATATAGTGCTTGTCTGGCTTTTGGCCGGTCCCATGGCCGGTTTTTTTAAGCATCCGGAGATAAAACCCGCGCTGCGCCTGTTGACGGTCATTTTTATCTTTTATGCCTTTAATGCCATACCGCGTATCCGGCTACAGCGGGAGATGCGTTTTAAACGCTTCAGCCTTATTCAGATCTGCGGCGTTTTTACCAACAGCGCCGTTACCTTAACGGCCGCTTTTCAGGGGTTCGGTTTTTGGAGCTTTGTTTACGGGGTTATAGCCGAACAGGTGGTACTGACCCTGTTTTTTAACATCTTCGGCTGGACCTCCGTGCGCCTGGCTTTTGACCGAAAAGCCTTTAGGGAACTGTGGGAATATGGCGTTAACGTATTGGCCACGCGGATTGTCGGATATTTGAATAATAACATCCCGGGCTTTCTGATCGGTAAGCTTATCGGTCTGGACGCCCTCGGTTATTACAACATAGCCTATCAGTTGGTTGAGTTTCCCGTTCAGCGCATATCTAAAAATGTGTTGCGCGTGATGTTCCCGGCGTTTTCAAAACTGCAGGATCGGTTGAGCGACTACCGTCAGCTCTACCGGCAGGTCGTTTTTTATCTGGGCGCGGTTTTAACGCCCATGTTTGTCGGCCTGGCCATGGTGGCTCCTTTTTTAGTGCCGGTACTTTACGGCCCGAAATGGACGCCCGTGGTTATGCCCCTGCAATTTTTGGCCCTGGCCGGTTTCTCCAGGTCGGTATGGACAACCATAAGCGTTGTGTTCCTTTCCATGGGTCAGCCCGATAAGGAGTTGAAGATAAATGTCAGCCTGGCGGTATTTTTAATACCGGCGGTCTATTTTACGGCGCCCCTGGGGTTAAACGCGGTTGTTCTGGTTGTATCCCTGTTGTTGTTAACCTTTGTCATCATCGGGCAGTTTAAAGCCTTTAGTCTCATTGGGGCAAGCTGGCCCGGCGTCGTCCGCAAGTTCCTGCCCTCCCTCTCGGGCTCGTTTCTTTTTCTGATTGTTTATGAACTGGCGCTGTATCTGGGCCTGGGTCGTCTGCATTCTGTTTGGGTGCTTTTACTGACCATTCCGGGCAGTGCGTTAATATATATTGTTTTTATGTTCCGTTATGATCCGCAATTGCTCAGCCGTTTACGATCCATTTTAAAAGGGGGAAGCGATGCCAAAAACAATTAAAGTGGATGTGGCCGTTATCGGCGCCGGGCCCGCCGGTTCCGTTGCCGCCATCAGTTGCCGGAAAAAAGGCTTAAGCGTTGCCCTGGTGGACAAGGCCGTATTTCCCCGGGATAAGGTTTGCGGCGACGGGATACCGTTAAAGACCTTTAAACTGTTAGAAGAACTGGGCTTCAGTGAAGAGGAGTTGTTCAAAAACGGTTATAAGATTAATCGGCTTAAGCTTTATGGCCCCGAGGGTCATCTGACGGAATTCGGCAGCCTTCAGGCCGATGCCAGCACAAAAAGCGGTTGTATTCCAAGGTCGGAATTTGACTATGCCATTTTCACGCGGGCGGAACAAGAAAGCAACCATGTTTTGACGGGCTATAAATTGGTTGCCATACGCAATGGTGATTCACGGCAGTTGCTGGAAGTGAAAAACCTCCGGGACAATCAAAGCCTGCAAATCGATGCGGGATTGGTGATTGCCGCCGATGGGGCCAATTCCTACACGGCCCGGCTGTTAAATTTGCTTAAACGTGATCAGGCGCATCACTTTGACGGTTTAAGATGGTATTTTAAGGGTAAAAAATTTGACTCTTCGGTTCATCTTTTTTATGATAGCCGAACCCTGCCTGGATATGTATGGGTTTTTCCCGTGGCCCCGGACAGAGCCAATGTGGGGATTATGATCGATAAGAAGCAGAAAAGGAATACGGGCAAGAATATCCGCGATCTGTTTCTTGAAGTTATAGAGCACAATCCCTCTTTAAAAAAAGTGCTTGACGGCGCTCATCCCGAGAATGAAATAAAGGGGGCTCCCCTGCCTTTGGGCACCTTACCCGGTTCGCGGATAAGCGACGGAACCATACTGGTGGGAGACGCGGCGGCTTTTATAAACCCCGTCACCGGCGGCGGTATTTATTTTGCCATTTTAAGCGCCATGAAGGCGGCGGAAGTGGCCGCCCGTTTAAAAGAGAATAATTTGCCTCCGAGCAGGAAGAATCTGGACGTATACGAACAATGGTGGCAGCGAACGATTTTACCCGGCTTCTTTTATTCGGATTGGTTAAAAAATAAATTTGATTCGGAAAACTTCAGCGGACGTTTTTTCCGCTGGAGCAGCCGCTTTAAACCGGTGGCTAATTTTTTTATAATGGTCTATGGAAGACCGCTGCCAAAGGGTGTGTTTAAAAATCCGCTCTTTTGGTTACGCGTTATATTAATGCGATAAATTGGTATAGGAAATATGATGTCCCCAATAAAATGGATTTTAGGTAGTCTCCTCTTTGCTTCCCTCTTAACGGCACAAACGGTGAGTTGGTCGAAAAATGTCATTTCCACAACCCTGACCGGTGCAAAAAAGAACGCGGTTGTTAACCTGGATGCCGACGCCTCTGGCTATATGGATATTGTTGTGACCGCCAACCCCGAGGGTAGCGGAGCAGAAGACCCCGCCGCCGTAAATGTTATGTGGTTTAAAAACGATGGTACACAAACCTTTACAGCCTATAATATCGATTTTTACAATGTGGGCGCCCGGGGCCTTGCGGTTGGGGACGTAACCGGAAACGGCTATCCCGATGTTGTTGTGGGAAATGGGGCCACAGACAGTAGCCTGGTTTGGTATAAAAATGATGGCACGCCGACAGCAGGAGCTTGGCCCAAAGTCCATCTTGGCTCTCCCGCTCCATATAACTATATTACTTTACTATATGATATTGATGGTGACGGAGACCTGGATATCGTCGATGGAATGGGAGATGATGCTGATTTTGGCACTGTTGGCGGCGGAACGATTACAGATAGCTTACGCTGGTTTGAAAATCTGGGTGGAGTTGATACGGCGGTTTTTAGTCCAAGGCTTATAGCGCAGTACTCATCGCCCTCCGGCATTACCATTGGAGACTATAATGCCGATGGTCGAGTTGATATCTCCGCGGGGGCTTTTGTAGATAACTCCACTTTTATTCCGCTAACGGAAGAAGATGTTCGCTGGTGGAGCCAGGGAACTGGAGGCACATGGACACAGGAGCAGGTCATACAACAATCCTATGGAACCAATGGCTTGGCCACAAAGGATCTGGATCAAAATGGCACCTTGGATATTATAGGTGCGGGGTACAAATTAGGAACAATTGATTGGTGGTCTAATAATGGTACCGGTGTATTTTCTTCCATTAATACAATTAAAACCTCGTTTTTAAATACGAGGAATGTTGAGGTAATGGATATTGACGCCGATGGCGATTGGGACATTATAGCGGCAGCCGATAACAATAACACCATATCCTGGTTTGAAAACGACGGCTCGCAGAATTTTACCGAAAGAGTGGTGACCAACACCTTTAGCTATGCATATTTTGTAACCGCCTCCGATTTGGATGGCGATGGGGATGTGGATCTGATCGGTACGGCCCAGAATGCCAACGAGCTTTCCTGGTGGGCCAATAATCTGGCTGAAAAGCAATGGATACCCGCTTCCAGCACGGCGACCTACGCCTATAATGGCGGAAAGGTCGACATTACCTTCTCCTCCAAGGATGTCAGTGATTCCACATCGGTGCTTTATAATAAAGGGGCCGTATCGGATCGCGCTTCCGTGGATGCCGCCATTGACCATGTGGCCGCCAATGGCTTTTACACCATCGTAACCGCGGCTGGCACCTATAATGCCACCATTGATTTTACTTATGCCGGCGTCAGCGAGTGGAGCGCCATCAATAACGAGGCCGATTTACGTATCTGTGTGTGGAACGAGGCCACTTCTCAATGGGAGATTGCCGGTACCGGCTCCCAAACCATAGACGCCCTGAATGATGTGATCACCGTTAACGGTCTCACCACGGAAATGGCCCGTTTTTCCTTGTTTACTCTGGGCTCGGTTTCCACGGATAATGCCCTGCCCGTGGAACTGGCCGCCTTTACTCTGACCTCCGCCGCCTCCGGCGTTGAGCTGTTTTGGAGTACCGAAAGCGAACGCGACAATCTGGGTTTTGAAGTATGGCGCAAGTCGGCGGTGGAACAGGATTTTGTAAAAATAAGCGACTATAACGACAACGGCGATTTGGCCGGGCTGGGTACCAGCAGCTACGGGCAGGAATATTATTTGATGGATACGGATGTGCAAACGGGACGCCGCTACAGCTACCAGTTGCGCAGCCGGGATTATGACGGCAGCCTTAATGTTTATCCGGCAAAAGATATTGTTTACACCGGTAATACATCTGTTGTAACCGTATCTGGTTTGATTCCGCAAACGACCGAACTGTCCCAAAACTTTCCCAATCCCTTTAACGGCATAACCCGCATCGATTTTGCCGTTCCCCTTTCCGCCGCGGGTGAGCCTGTTTCGCTGGCCATTTATGATCTTCGCGGACGGCTAATCCGCCGCCTGATCGATACCCCTTTGGTGGAAGGGCGCTATTTTGCCGTATGGGACGGACGCAACCAACAGGGCGCGGAAGTGGCCAGCGGCATGTATGTATATCTGTTGCAGACGGGACGGGAGAGGCTGTCACGCCGCTTAACCCTTTTAAAATAAACATTTTATGACAATATCCATTTCAGACCACTTCCTTTTTTAAGGAAGTGGTTTTTTTTTCGATAATGCAAGGGATATGAATATAAAAGGATTTTATGGAACAATTTGATGTAGTGATCCTTGGGGCGGGGCCGGCCGGCAGTGTTCTGGCCCGTTTACTGGCCGAAAAGGCCTTTAAGGTATTGTTGGTGGAAAAAGATGCCTTTGCCGGTAAAACAACGGCCTGTGGCGGTCTTTTCGATAAGCCCTATTTTGACCGCTATGTGGATGATCCCACAGTGATGGAACAGCATATACGCAGGAATGTGTTTAAAATGCCCTGGGGCGAGGTGGTATACGATTGTGACCAGGTTACCGTAAAACGGCGTGTTTTTGATCGCTATCTGGCGGAAAAGGCGCGCAATGCCGGCGCGGTTTATCGCACCCGCACAAAAGCCCTGGACTGGAAACGCATCCGCTCCGGGCAGGTGGAAATCCATTTACACGACCTTGATAAAAAGGAAAAGTATCTTGTCGGGGCCAGAGTGGTGGCCTTTGCCGACGGGCCGCATACCCTGGCCAAAAAAAATCCGCGCTTTGAGCACGCCCAAAATCGAAAAAACTGGGCCTATGCCTATGCCTACGAGGTCGACGGCCTGGTTACCGCCCCGGATGAGATGGTCATCTATCTGGACAAGGCGTTATTTCCCTGGGGCTATGGCTGGATTTTCCCCGACAGTGATGTGTCCAATATCGGAGTGGGCACCATCCAGTCCGAGATGGATAAGGGAATTAAGGTTAAGGAAAAACTGTTTGAGTTTATAAATGAATATCCGGCAACATCCGCCCTGCTGAAAGGGAGAACGATCAGTGACAAAAAAGGCGGGTTTATCCCCATGTGGCTGATTGATTTTTATTCGGATGACTCCCAACTGGTGTTGGGAGACGCCGCCGGCATGGTGAGTCCGCTTTTTGGCGCGGGAATTGATTATGCCATCGACGCCGCGGAAGCGGCCGCCGCCACCCTGGGGGAGGCCCTGACCGCCGGACGCTACGACGCGGCCACGTTAAAGGCCTACGACGAAAGGCTTAACAAGGGCTTTTTGATTGACCTGCGTAAGCAAATGATGGTGGCGCGCATTATCATTAAAAGTTTGAAATTCGGCGCGCAGTGGCCCGTGAAAATTTTGGCCGCGATTGCCTTTGGCGGCAAATATACCCGCTGGAATAAAATAAAAATCATGCTTTATCCTCTTCTGGGACAGCCGCGAACACTTAAGGAAAACGGCGAAATACTATCACATAAATAGCCGGGGAACGAATGAATCCGAAAACAACAAAAAAAATACAGCTTTTATCCCGCATACCCAATTTTCACCGCTACTATCATGCCGCGGTGGGCGGGGCGCCTTATCCGGTTAATGTAACCATAAGCCTGCTATACTCCTGTAACTCCCGCTGCAGCACATGCAATGTGTATGAAAAACGGGTTGAAAACCTTACGGTGGAGGAGTATAAAAAGATATTCGCCAATTTAGGCCGGGCGCCCTATTGGTTTACCTTTAGCGGCGGAGAGCCTTTTTTACGCCGGGACATTGTGGAGGTGGTGAAGGCCGCTTATGACTATTGCCGGCCCGGAATTATCAACATCCCCACAAACGGCAGCCTGTATAAGGTGATCCCCGGCCGTGTCCGGGAGATGATAGACTACTGCAAGGATTCCGACATCATTATCAATCTCTCCCTGGATGAAATTGGCGAGGCCCATGACAAGATACGCGGTTTCCCCGGCAACTGGGAACGGGCCATGCACACCTATAAGGCTTTGTATGACTTACGCGAGGCCCCCAATTTTACCCTGGGCATCCATACGGTGATTTCCAATTTTAACGTGGATCGCTTTCAGCAAATCTACAAAGAACTGATACGCCTTGAGCCGGACTCCTACATCACGGAAATTGCCGAGGAGCGCGTGGAACTGGGCACGATGGAAGAACCGATTACGCCCAGCCTGGAAAAATATGCCGGGGCCATAGACTTCCTTGTCGGTGAAATGAAAAAGAGCAGCCCGCAGGGTGTGGCCCGCATAGCCCAGGCCTTCCGACTGGAGTACTACGCCATGGTCAAAAAATATCTGAGCCGCGGGGAGCAGATCATTCCCTGTTTTGCCGGGATTACTTCCTGCCAGATTGCCCCGGACGGCGATGTATGGCCCTGCTGTATCCGCGCCGATTCCATGGGTAATTTGCGGGAGCATGACTATGACTTTAAAAAAATATGGAACAGCAGAAGCGCCGCGAAAATTCGTAAAAGTATTAAAAAACGGGAATGTGCCTGCCCGCTGGCCAATGCCAGTTACACCAACCTGCTGGTTTCGCCCAAATCCATGACAAAAGTGGTCGGGCGTTTGTTATAAATTACAGACCGTTTCTGTTTGTACAATTATTTTACAACAGAAATAATGCACAGGGGGGGATGCTCCCCGGGAATAAGGATATTTCCGCTTGGCACCATTGTTGCTTTTTAAGGCGGAAAAATATGGAAGTGTTATGATCGTTCGCAGTTTAATAGTCGTTTTGGTTTTGCTCGCATCGTTGGGGGCGCAATCTCCCTCCTCAACCGCCGGTTCCGCCGGGGCTCTTTTTTTACGTTCCGGGCTCAGTACGCGGGTGGCGGGTCTGGGCGAAGCCTTTACCGCTGTTTCCGATGACGAAAACGCCCTTTTCTACAATCCCGCCGGACTGGCAAACATCAAGCGCGGCGCCCTGGCCCTGAACCATACCCAATGGTTTGAGGATATCAAAATGGATAATCTGGTTTTTGGCTATAATTTTGACCGCAAGTTTGGGGTTGCCGTGAGCGTTTCGCACATGTGGATGCCCTCCCTGATGGGCAAGGACGCCTATGGCAACGCCACCCAGGCCTTTAATGTCTCCTCGAGCATCATACATCTGGGTCTGGGATACCGCGTACATCCCAGCCTGTTTTTGGGGCTTGGCGTAAAATATTTCCAGGATAACCTGGCCGACGTCACCGCATCGGGCATTGGCATTGACGCGGGGCTCTATATGTACACCTTTATTCCCGGGCTGACCCTGGGGCTGGCGGTGCAAAATTTTGGCAGTGATGTTAAATATGACAGCCAGCTTGAAAAAATTCCCCTGCAATTCCGCCTGGGACTGGCCTATAAAATCCGCGGCATCCCCTGGCGCATCGCGGTGGACGCCTATAAATCCATTGATACCGATGTTTCATTCAATGCCGGCATGGAATATACTTTTTTAAGAACTTTTTCCCTGCGCGTGGGCAATCAGTTTAGAAACGGCCAGGCCTTTCAGCCCGGATACGGCGCGGGGTTTAACATCTCCAACCGTTATCTGGTGGACTATACCTATTACAATCTGTCGGACCTGGGTAATACGCACCGGGTGGGCTTTACCTTTCGCTTTGGGTTGCCCGGCGTTAAAATCCGTAAAAGCAAGCCGCGCTATTCCAACTATCATATCACACGCAGCCGTCCGCCCGTGCATCTGCGCTATCAGCTTAAAGAGGGACGTTTAATAATAAACTGGGGAGAGGTGCGCGGCGCTCAATATAATGTTTACGCCAAACTGGCCGCGGACGCTCCGTGGAAAAAGATAAACTCAGCCCTGATCCGGGGAACGCAACATAGCTTTAAGAAACCCGTGCGGGTTAAAGGCCCCATCTTTATCAGTGTTACCGCTGTGGTCAACAGTGTGGAAAGCCCATTCTCGGAGGAATTAAAAGTTGAGTTACCATAAAATCATGACCAGAATTTTCTTCCTGCTGATCCTGGGGATGACCTTTCTGTCGGCGCAAACAACCCGTATCAATCTTTCCTGGGATTTGGGCAGCGAGAGTGATCTTTATCTGTATCGTATTTTCCGGGCCACCTCCCCCAACGCCGGCAGTCAACTGGATAGCGTACAGGCGCCGCAAAACAGCTACGAAGACGGCAATGTGCAAAAGGGCGTCCTTTATTACTACCGGCTGAAGTCCGTGGACTTTTCCCTGAACAGCAGTGACTACAGTAACGAGCTAAGCGCGGCGATCCCTAAAATAAGCGGTCTTAACGGTTCCGAGGTGCTTCCCCCGGATACGACCATACAGATTCCCCTGGATAATCATGTTGATGATCCCGATGACGCGGACAATACATTGCTTTGGACGATCACCGGGGCCAACAGGCTTACCGTGAGTATCACAAACCGCGTGGCCTCCATTTCCACCCCCTCCGACTGGGACGCTCAGGAAACCCTGCTGTTTAGCGTTAAGGATGATCAGGGCTTTGAAGATACCCACAGCATGACCATACGTTCCAGCAGCTCGCCGACCGCCCAGCCGCCAAAATTTACCGGCGCCATAAGCACAACGGTAAATGAGGATGAACAGGGTACCGTCATTTTAAGTGATTATGTAACCGATCCCGACAGCAAGGTGGAAGACCTGGTTTTTACCATCACGGAAGTTAATTCCATAGACTTTTCCATTAATAAAAATAAACTAACCATAACCCCGGCCCAGAACTGGTACGGGCAGCGGACGGCTACCGTTACGGTTACGGATGAAGCGGGGCTTTCCGACAATACCACGCTGACGGTAACGGTTAAGGCGGTGAATGACGCTCCGGTTCTTTCCGGCCTGCCCAGCCTGAACCTCTCTCAGGATACCACGGTGAATGTGGATATGCAGCCCTACCTGTTTGATGTGGATAATAATATTGCCGATATAGGCTGGTCTTTTTCCAACTACAGTTTCATCTCGCTTGTTTTTGACGATAACAAGGATATTTTAACCATTTCCACGCCGGGAGACTGGGATGGCTTTGAATATGTCACCGTAACGGTGACCGATCCTTCCGGGGCCACGGATATGGATACCCTGGTGGTGCGGGTTACGCCGGCCGACTTAAAGGCGCCTGTCATCAGTAACTTTCCCCAAGTAACTTTTGATGAAGACGGCAGTCAGACGGTCGCCCTGAATAATTATGTCTCGGATGATGACGATCCTGTGCAGAATCTGTTTTGGTTTGCCCGCAATTCACAAAATATCGATGTCAGCATAGATCATAGCGATAACACGGCCCTGTTTAGCGCGGCGGCGGATTGGAACGGCGCCAGCGAAGTACGTTTGGTTGTCGCCGATCCCGATGGTAACAAAGATAGTGTGCTGGTTTCGGTAACGGTGAATGCCGTTAATGACGCGCCGGTTTTTAAGGCCCTGCCTTCGGTCAACCTCTCCGAACAGCTTAGCCGGCAGGTTTCCCTGCCCGCCTATACCAGCGACGTGGATAACCTGAAGGATGACCTGAACTGGAGCGCGGCCAATCAGGTTAACGTGGATGTGCGGATTGATGGCGACGGATTGGCTACCTTTTCGGTGGACAGCACTTTCCGCGGCCAGGAAAACATTACCCTATATGTGCGCGATTTAAACGACGGGCGCGATACCACCACCGTAACCGTCTACCGGCAGGATCAAACACGGGCGCCGAAAATAAGCGCCATCGGGGATCTCTTTTTTCCGGAAGATACGCAACGTTCCCTTGATCTGCGCTCCTATGTTTCCGATACGGATAATGACGATGCCGAGTTGAAATGGACATACGGCACGCTCGAAAATATCGATCTGGAGTTGAGCGAGTCGGATGAGTTGACTTTTATTCCCAATGCCAACTGGTATGGAGAGGAAACTCTTTTTCTGGAAGTCCGCGATCCGGACGGCAATGTGGACTTCGATACCGTGCTGGTAACGGTAACCCCGGTAAATGACGCCCCGCGTTCACGCTCCGTATCTTCCATTACATTAACGGAGAACAGTTTTCAAACCCTGCCCATAACCGATTTCTTTACCGATCCCGACGGCGTTGACGATCTGGTTTCCATCGACCTCATTACCTCGGGTGAAGGTTTTATCGGTTATTTTATAGACGAGACGGCGCATACCATCACCTTTTTCGCTCCCTCGGGCTTTCAGGGGCATGAGATCTTTTTGTTAAAGGTCAGCGATAATGCCGGTTTGCAGGCCTCAACGGTTTTTACCATCCGCGTGGTCATGCAAAGCGTTTCCGGCGGCGTGCAGGTTGCCTATCTTGGGTCGGGAACCAATGTGGCCCTAAACTGGAAAACGGTGGTGCCCACCATTGACTTTATCGAATATGGCCTGACGACGGCGTACGATAAAACCACCAGCGGTGATGCGGACTTTACCCTGGAGCATGATCAGCAGTTGAGCGCCCTGCAGGAGAACACAACCTATCATTTCCGTGTTGTTTCGCGCAATGAAGCGGGCCAGATCAGCTATTCCGCCGATTCCGTCTTTACGACGGCGGAGTCCGGCGAGATAAATGTTTTTCCTCTTCCCTATAAAGCCTCTCTGGACCCCGAGGGCCGCGGCATATTTTTTACCGATCTGCCGCTCATTTCGGATTTGTCCGTCTATAATATCATCGGCGAGCCGGTTTTTAATCAACGTATCAACGGTCCGTTGTACCGCTGGGGGGTTAAAAACAATGCCGGAAAGGAGATCAGTTCCGGGATTTATGTCTATATTATCAAGGATGAGAAGGGCAACAAGCGCGCTTCGGGAAAATTAGTCGTCATTCGTTAGAAAATGATCCCTCATTTCGTTACATAAGTCACAATACCCCTTGCTTCTTTCCGCTATTATGAGGAAACGTGAATCAAAGGGGATTTGGCTAATGTATAAAGGAATTATTGTCACAAGGCAAGAGGCGATTATAAAGGAATGCCGGGATATTATAGATCAGGTGGGGGACATTGAGCTTGATGTGTACGAAAATATCCATGATATCCGGTTTGATGAACTGTTCAATTTTCTGTTTGTCATCATTACCGAAATCGACCGTCCCGGCCTGGTTATCCTGTCCCGCGTTCAGTCCTACACCCCCGGCCTGGCCGTCATTCTCTATAACCATTCATTGAATTTTAACGAAATTCCCGATCTGTCGCTTACTTCTAAAGTAAAAATGATCATTGGCGAAAATAGGAAATCGGATTTAATTGAAATTTTAGGACAGCTTAAGGATAGTTATTGGCGTAAAATACCCTATAAGCAGTTTGGCATAGACTATCCAAGGCTTTCGCCGAGAATGAAGAAGGCCATGCAGTTTATAGAAAGCGCGCCCATACGGGATTGTAATATTTCCGCTATTTCCGGCTATCTGAATATCAGTCCCGGTTATTTTAGCCAGGAGTTTAAGCGGGAAACCCATCAGTCCTTTCGCCGGTTTATGCAACAGGTAATCGACTATTATGAAAACCTGATCTTTACGAAAGTTGATTTACCGACTAAGAATATTTCGCAGATATTGGGTTACAGTGAGTTATCCAGCTTTAGCCGTTCCTTTAAAAATCGTAAGGGGGTTTCCCCCTCGCAATATAAAAAAATGATGAGCACCGCATAACTGAATGAAAAATATCATCTCCGTTGACGTGGAAGAATGGTTCCACCCCGAAGCCCTGCAGGAACGTTTCCCCCGCGATACCTGGGACAGCCAGCCGCAAAGGGTGCGTGGGAATATGGAAAAACTGTTAGAACTTTTTGAGGAAAAAGGGGTCAAGGCCACCTTCTTCACCCTTGGCTGGGTAGCGCAAAAAGACCCTCAAATTATAAAGGACATCATTTCCGGCGGTCATGAACTGGCCAGCCACGGCAGTTATCATCGCATGGTTACCAAGATGACACCGGAGGAGTTCCGCGAAGACCTAAAAACATCCCTGGATATTTTACAGGATATTTCCGGAGAAAAGGTGCTGGGCTTTCGCGCCCCTACTTTTTCCGTGGTTAAGGAAACCTTTTGGAGCCTGGAAATTATGGCGGAACTGGGCCTGCGCTATGACTCCTCCGTCTATCCCATCTGGCATGACCGCTATGGCGTGCCCGACGCTCCCCGACAGCGCTATGTGGCCTTCGAAAAAAATGGCCTGAAGCTGGAAGAGTTCCCCATGTCCACCATGCAATGGTTCGGGAAGAACATGCCCTTCGGCGGAGGGGGCTATCTGAGGATTTTTCCCAATGCCATTACCCGCATGGGCATCCGTAAAATGAACCGGGAAAACCTTCCGGCAATCATGTATATGCATCCCTGGGAGTTTGACGCCGAACAGCCCCGGCTGAACCTGGGGCGGCTGCAAAGCTGGCGCCATTACTACAATATTGATAAAAATCTGGAAAAACTGGCGCAATTGCTTGACGCTTTTGAGTGGGGGCCTTTTCGGGACCATTTAAATTAAACCGTTAAAAATCACAGCTAAAATATATAATTATATCTTAAATTCTCGTATATTTTATCCGAAGTTCTTCATATCTATCTTTTGCAGGAGAAAAAATGGCTGAGACCCCACATATATTAATAGTCGACGATGAAGAGGATGTAAGGGAAACACTGAAAAGTGTTTTGAAAAGCATGAACTTTGAGCCCTATACCGCCGCCAATGGCGTTGAGGCCCTGGAAGTTATAAAGAATAACCCGGTGGACGTCGTCCTGTCCGATTTGTATATGCCGGAAATGGACGGCATTGAATTGTTACGCCGTGTGCGCAGCCAGGACAAGAACATGGTTTTTGTCATGATCACCGCGCACCCCACCATTGAAACCGCCGTGGAGGCCATAAAAAAAGGCGCTTATGACTACCTGACAAAACCGTTCCATATAGAAGAAGTCAGGCTGAAAATTACGCGCGCCCTGGAAAAACGCGGTCTGTCAAGTTCCCTGAAAACGGCCAACGGCATTATCTGGGCCCTGCTCATATCCATACCGATCTGGTTGATTTTGGGAATTATCCTGGCGTCCCTTTTGTAGAGTTTGACCAAGCCCTGTTTTGCGGGGCTTTTTTTTTGCCCTTTAGCCCAGGCGAATCAAACCCTCGTTGCTGGCGCCGTCCATTTCCGCCACCAGCCTTTCGGAACTTTGAATATGACAAACGTAATTTAGCTTTTTTACAACTTTTTGCCTGTTGATCCAATCCCAGTTTAGAATATGCTCCTTCCTGCCCGGGGTAATGGTAAAATAGCCCACGCGGAAGAAACTGATGTTATGGAAAAAATGAGAGGCCTGCGAAGGCTCGATGACCATCTCCTCGATTCCGCTCTCGATGATGACCTTGGCCTCGGAAATATCTTCCCACTGAACGGGAACCCCCAGCCAGGGGTCGCGGCTGCCCAGGCGGCCGAGGGTAATTAACATATACTTTTTATCCTGCTCAAAAAACTTTTGATTGAACCAGGCCACCTCCTGGGCGATCTCCCTGGTTTTAGCGCGTTCAAACATGTCCGGATGCA
This sequence comes from Calditrichia bacterium, assembly GCA_027006055.1. Taxonomy (GTDB): domain Bacteria; phylum Calditrichota; class Calditrichia; order Calditrichales; family J004; genus J004. The sequence goes on from JALTKX010000061.1 coordinate 61,284, forward strand.
CGCAGATGATATCCCGCAGCGTATCGACCCGTCCGTTGCCCAGCACCTGATTGCTGTAGCAGAGCACTTTTTTCTTTTCCGGCCTTTTTATTTTATAGTGCATGGCCGAGCTGGCAATGGGTCTCATTTGCAAAAGGGCAAAGGTGTGAGGCTGTGTACTGTCCTCGCTCAGCCGCACGGCAAACTCCACTTCCACGTCGTTGCCCATGCCCTCCTTGCCCAGCTTTAAAATCGCCTCCAGCATGGGCGCCAGGGGCATAAGGTTATATTTTAATATGGGGGCCAGGGTAATCAACCGGTAGCCCTCGCGGGAAATACCGTCGTATATGGCGCGATTTTCCGGGGAATAGGTAGAGGCTATGTATTTCAGGCTGCCGTCCTTTTCCGCCGTTTTCAGGTCATAGGACTCCAGCATTTTGTCCGGATGACGGAAATCCAGATCCTTATCGGAATAGAGGGGCAGGGCAAAAAAACGCGATTGGTTATTTTGCAGGGTTTGTTCGATGCTGGCAAACTGATGTATGTGTTGCGGATATTTGGGGCAAAAATTTACGGCGTTTCCTCCTTCCACCACCATGCGCCCCAGGCCCAGCACCACGCTGGCCAGTCCGTCTTCCGACGTTTGCGGAGGCAGGCTGTAATGGTTATAGGACTTGGCCACGCCGGAAAGCTCGGGATAAAACCGCCCGTTATGGTTTTTACCTACCAGTACCTGTATAATAACGGCCATCTTTTCCTCCTCCAGGCGGAAGGAGGTATGGCGCATATAATTGCGCGCCTTTTGGGAATAGGTAGAGGCAAAAACAATCTTAATACCCATGATCAGGTTCTCAAGGCGGTCATGAATGCCGTCTTCCACATTGGGCAGCATCACCGTATCGTAGATGCCGGCAAAGGGAAAGTACTGCGAATCTTCCAGTAAACTGGATGAGCGGATGGCCAGCGGCTTTTTTACGATCTCCAGAAAGTGCTTCAGGTCCCGGGAGTAGGCTTCCGGAAAATGGGCCTTTAAAAACAGATCCTGGATATGGTTCTCATCATCATTATCCAGTACTTCCTGAAAAAGATGATTCTCTTCCATAAAGGCGTCAAAAACATCGGTGCCCAAAATCAGGGCCGCCGGAACCTGAATCTTTATATTTTTAAAGGAGCTGTGCAGATTGCCGGTGTTGATAAGCTGGTTTAAAAAACTGAGGCCCCGGGCCTTGCCGCCGATGGAGCCTTCGCCAATGCGGGCAAAGCCGTAGTCGGGATCAAAATTGTTGCGGTCAAAGTCGCTCAGCACGCCGCGCCGTTGGAAATTAAAGTAAAGTTCCAACGCCGAAATCAGATCATTCCGCAGGGATTCCATATCGGGATAATCGGTGGTGGTGCGCGACTTAAGGTGGTAGGCCAGCCAAAACTCCCGTCGGGCCTTCAGCCAGTTGGAGAAATGGTTGCGGTCGGCGTGGTATTTTAAAATTTCGGGATGGATGTTTTTCAGGGTCTCCCGCAGTGAAACCAGGTCGTGCGCCCGGGCGACCTCCTGTCCCCGCGGATCGCGGAAAACAAAATCGCCAAACCCCAGTTCGTCATTTACAAAACGCCTTAAATCCTTTAACAGATGAGGATCATCTTTCTTTAAAAAGGCCGCGCCCGCTTCATGGGCCAGCTTTTCATTCTCTGCCTCATGGGATTGTAATAAGATGGGGATATCGTGGTGCATGCTTTTGATATACCGGGTAAGGGCGATACCCGCAAGGGGGTCTCGTTTTCCTTCGCGCATATAGTTGATGTCGGAAATAACACCCAATAGATTGTCTTTGTATTTGTCGGCGATTGCGCAGGCGTCTTCGTAGTTGGTGGCCAAAAGTATTTTGGGCCGGGCCCGCATGCGCAGATATTTATGATACAGATTGATGCCGTCGGGGATGAGCTTTTGGGACTGGCGCAACAGTTCCGTGTAGAGCAGCGGCAGGTAGGAGGAGTAAAAGCGGATATTGTCTTCCACCAGCAGAATAATCTGCACGCCGGCCTTGCGTACATCCTCCTCCACATTCAGGGCGTCTTCCACGGATTTGATTATGGCTATGATGATACGGAAATCGCCGCCCCAGGTAAAAATTCCGTTAAAGGGATTGAGCGACGGGCTTTCAATGCGGGGGTTAAACTCCGCGTTGTCAAAAACCAGATGGACAAGGGGAGTGCCGGTACGCACTTTTTTCAACTCGTCGGCAAAGGCGCGCACTTGTTGGCCCACGCTATGGGCCGTGGTGATCACCAGGTCAAAAGAGGGGTTTTGCTTTAAGGCCTGAATGGCTTCCCTGTCTCCGGAAACACGGGTAATCTCCGGGGAGAAACTCAGGCCCAGGTCAAAATATTCCCGCCGCAATAGTTCGTATACGCGGCCGTCTTCCTCAAACAAAAAAAGATTATAGGGGCTGGAAACCAGCAATATTTCCCTGATGCGATGCCGCATCAATCCCTGAAAGACCTTAAAACGGTCCCCCGTGGGGAATTCCGTGGCAAAGGCCTCGGATATGGCCGGAAGTTTCTTCTTAGGAGACATATTAAAAAAGGGCGTCCGAAGACGCCCTTTCCTTATTATTACATATTAAACAAGACCCTGATCCATCATGGAGTCGGCCACTTTGAGAAAACCGCCGATATTGGCGCCGTTCACATAGTTGCCCGGGGTGTCGAAACGCTCCGCGGTGTCCACGCAGGTTTTGTGGATGCTCTTCATGATGCGTTGCAGGTGCTGATCCACCTCCTCGCGGGACCACGAAAGGCGGATACTGTTTTGAGACATCTCCAGGCCGGAAACGGCCACGCCGCCGGCGTTGGCTGCCTTGGCCGGTCCATAAAGGATTTTTTCCTGCAAAAAGAGATTAACACCTTCCAGCGTGGTGGGCATGTTGGCGCCTTCGCTGATCAGGTAAACGCCGTTATTCAGCAGGTTCTGGGCGTCCTTGGCGTTAATTTCGTTTTGCGTGGCGCTGGGGAAGGCACAGTCGGCCTTATGATCCCAAAGCGGGTTGTGATCCAGGGAGGGGTCCACCGGCGTGTAGGTTACGCCGCTAAAGGCGTCGGCGTACTCTTTAATCCGTCCGCGGCGGGCATTCTTCAGTTCCATGACAAAGGCCAGCTTTTCGGCATTGATGCCGGTGGGATCATAGATGTAACCGGAAGAGTCGGAAAGGGTAACCACCTTGCCGCCCAGTTCGTTAATTTTTTCCACGGTGTACTGGGCCACGTTGCCGCTGCCGGAAACCAGGCAGGTTTTCCCCTCAAAGGTCTCTCCGCGGGTGGCCAGCATTTCGGCGGCAAAATAGACCGAGCCGTAACCCGTGGCCTCGGGACGAATAAGCGAACCGCCCCAGTTCAGCCCCTTGCCGGTTAAAACGCCGGTAAACTCATTGCGGATACGTTTGTACTGGCCGAACAAAAAGCCTATTTCACGTCCGCCCACGCCGATATCGCCGGCGGGCACATCGGTAAACTGGCCGATATGGCGTTGCAGTTCGGTCATAAAGCTTTGGCAAAAACGCATCACCTCGTTGTCGCTCTTACCCTTGGGGTCAAAATCGGAGCCGCCCTTGCCGCCGCCCATGGGCAGGGTGGTCAGGCTGTTTTTGAATACCTGCTCAAAAGCTAAAAACTTTAAGATGCCCAGGTTGACCGAAGGGTGAAAGCGCAGGCCGCCCTTATAGGGACCTATGGCGCTGTTCATCTCTATGCGGAAGCCGCGATTTATCTGAAAATTACCCTGATCATCCACCCAGGGCACGCGGAACATAACAACCCGCTCCGGCTCAACAATGCGTTCCAGAATTTTGGCCTTGCGATATTCCGGGTGTCTTTCCAGAACCAGGGACAAGGACTCGACAACTTCTTCGACGGCCTGATGAAATTCAGGCTCGCTGGGGTTTTTTGCTTTAACCCCATCCATCAGTGATTTAATATAGTCGCTCATGATGAACTCCTGTAAGTTAGGTTTGGCGGCATGCACCGCCGTTTTTTTATTGAACCGCGAAAAGCAGTTTTTTCATCTTACTCGTATCTTCTTCCCCCTTGAGAAAATGGATATCCAGCAGCCGGCCCGATTTAAAACCCGTGCGGCGAAAGTTGATTTCATCCAGGCAGAGGCTCCAGCCCTCCAGCCAGCTTTCCAGTTCGCGCCTTTGTTCGTCCGTGCCCTTAAAGCGGATATAAAGATCGATATCGCTGCCGGGCTGCGCGGTCTTTTCCGCCGAACTACCCGCCAGATAGATGTCCTTTACGCCGAAACGGGCGGGATTGAGCCGGGCGGCAATCTGCTCGGCCATCTGTTGGCGCCAGACGGAATGAGCGCTGCCGTCGGTGTTAAACAGCGGGTTGGCGTCCAGCATCTCCATGTTGGCCGCCCTGGGCGGCGCCACTACGGCCACGGCCTTTTCCTGGTCGGCATTCATCAATATCTTTAACACCTGGCCCTTGAACACCTTGTCTATTTCTATAACCCGCAGGACGTCGTCCAAATCGGCATAGTCCGTTAAATATTTTGAAAGACTGTTCGGGCTGTTGGAAAAAAAATCTTCCTTAAAGATAACCTGCTCATTGTCGGGATAAAGCGGCAGGTAGCGTATGGAAGCCTCCACCAGATCCTGGAAGAAGTGGGTACCGAAGGAGAGGTCGGGCATATAGTTGCCTTTCTTGCGGGCTATCTCTATCAGCACGGCCGTGTTGTTGATGTCCGAATAGGTCACCGAAACGCCCAGCTTGATATCGCCCCGGCTGCCCCAGCGCCCGGGCCCCATCAAAATAAACTTACGCTTGGGCAGCACCTTGTTCAGCTTGCCCACGGCCTTGCCCACCCTTTTCAGCCGGTTCAGGTCGGATATCTCGTTATATTTATCGGGATTCACATATACCACATGGGTGATCTCCGGCACCAGGCCGTTGGATATATAACGGTTGGCGCTGAAAAGAATATGCCCGGGGTCCAGATTGTCCGGAATGGGCGAGGGGGCGTCGTATTTACTGTAGCTTTGGGGACGGCATTGCAGCAGATAGAGCTCCTTGCCGTTGGAGGCAAATTCGATATCCACCGGCGTGGCCAGGGCCTTTTGCAGTTCCCGTAATATTGTGCCCAGGCCTTTGATCACGGGGCTGTCGCTGATCAATCCGTCAAAGGTGGCCACCAGGTCCTCGCGGGTGTAATCCACATTGATGCCCATGGGCTTACGGATATTGTTGTGCTCAAAGATAGAGACCATCTGTTCGATGCCGGGGATGTCATTGCCCGCCTCGCGGAAAAGATCGCGCAGTTCCACGCTTTCAAAACAGCCGTTTTCCAGATTGAGAACGTCGGCCTTTTGCGGGGAATAGCGTACGATTTCGGTGATGGAAACATTGGTGCGCAAGCCGGGTTGTCCCGGGGCCACCAGAATGGGGTAGTCGTCCGCCAGACGGTCCACGGCGCGCGTGCCCAGGCCCACTACCAGGCGAATCAGGCCATCCTCGCGGCGGATACGCGGCGACCAGCGGAATTCGTTGTTGCTAAAGGCCACCCCGGCATAACTTGGTAAAAAGTATTTGCCCACGCGCGTGCCCACCACTTCCTGGATCATGATGCCCATCTCTTCATGGAAATCCAGCAGGCCCCGCTCGGCGCGGTATTCAATCGGATCGGGCCCGATGGTGGAGGCGTAAACCTCGGCAATGGCGTCCATCAGCGCTTCCAACCGTTTCTGCTTGCTGCCCTGATTGGTGAGAAAAAGGCTTTTGTATTTTCCGGAAAAGGCCGAGCCCAGCCGGTCTTCCAGCAGGCTGGAACTGCGCACAATGAGGGGCCGCTCGCCAAAATCATCCAGGGCCACGGATAGGCCGTTAACGATATCCGGCGGAAAGTGCGAGCTTTTGAAAAGCTGTACCACGTGCGGGTATTCCTGGCGGATTTCCTCGATACTCTTGTATTTTTGCTCCAGGATCTCTTCCAGGTTGTTAAAGTGCATAAAATGGATCAACGTATCCGAGCTGAGATGCCAGGTACGGGGGGTTTTGATCATCGCCTCCAGCGGGGTATCCTTAAGGTTGCGGTGCAGGATGCGGCGGGCCAGAAAGAGGCCGGCGCTTTTGCCGCCCAGTTTGCCGTGGCTGCCGGTGGGGAAAATAACCCGCCGCACCAGATCATAAAAATCGTTTACGCGCACATAGTTTTTGGCGATGTTGATAAATTCCAGTTGATCGCTGAAAAAACGGCGGATCAGCGAGGCCCGCACCCCCGTGCGCGTGGAGGGCATCAGTTGCAGGCCGTCGGGCGCGATCTGGTAATATTTATAAAGCGCTTCCACAATGTCGTTCAGGGAAGAGTCGTTATTGGATGTGGCCCGCACCAAAAAGGCGGTTTTATCCTGCTGCATCCACTTTTGTATGTTGCTCAGAATCTCCGTATTGCTCAGATGGCGTTCGGCCATCAGGAACACTTCCCTGCTGATTTTGGTGGAGTTTTCAAAAATCTGCTTGGTCAGCGGCGTATTGGTTTCGCCGGAAACATCGCTGTATTGATATTGCGGGGCCGGACTAAAGGCCTGCAACAGTCGTTCCGCCTCGTCCACCCCGGTCCAGATCAGGTGGTTAAGCATTTTGCGCGATATGCGGATGTAAAGATCGGGATCGGTGCGCTGCAACAGTTCCAGCACGATCTGCCACTCGCCCTGTTTTTTTGAGGTGATATCTTCCTTGGCGCTTTCCCACTTGCTGAAAACCATCTTCAGCTTTTGATACATGATAAAATAGGCCAGGCGGTTGGCAATGGTTTCCAGAAGACGCTTCTCCTCCTCCAGAAAGGGGCCGTGGATGGCGGGGGGCCGTTCCTCGCTGTAGATGACCGAAATATCGCCCACTTCCTTGTCGTTGACCATGATGGGCGTGGTCATCATCCCTTCCTGCTCCTCAAAGCCCTCGGTGGCATAGACGCGCGTGCGGTACTGGATGCGGGCTTCGGTGATTTCGGGGAATTGCATGCCCTCGGGGATCAGCTTAACGATTTCGGGCAGGGCGGCGTTTACGGTCATATCGGGACGGGAGAGCAGCTCTTCCACCTCATACATGCAGTTCAGCTCGCGAACGCGTTCTTCCAGGCTGACAATCAGCTTATCAAAGGATTTCTTGCTTTTGGTCATGGACGGGTATTTTCTTTCTTAAAAAGCCCGCCGGATTTTTCCGCCCGGCAGGCTGTTGATATTTACCGTGCTATACCCAGCCCCGCAGCTTGCAGGCCTCGGCCACCCGGCTGATGGAAATCATATAGGCGGCGTCCCTCATATAAAGATTGCGGCGCTGGGCCAGTTCATACACATCCAGAAAGGATTGGGTCATGCGCTCATCCAGGCGGGTGATCACCTCTTCCAGGGTCCAGAAAAAGTTCATGTTGCTCTGCACCTGTTCAAAGTAGCTGCATGTCACCCCGCCGGCATTGGCCAGAAAATCGGGAATGACAAAAATACCGCGTTCGCTGAGTATTTTATCGGCTTCCGGCGTGGTGGGGCCGTTGGCGCCCTCGGCCACAACCTTAACCTGCCCGCTGATGTTGCCCGCCGTGTCTCCGGTAAGCTGATTTTCGATGGCGGCCGGAATCAGAATATCCACATCCTGGCTCAGCCAGGCGTCGCCGTCCAGTTGTTCGTAGCCGGCGGCCTGTGCCTTTTTGGGGTCGATGCCGCCAAAACGGTCGGTCATTTTTATCAGCTCATCGTAGGTGATGCCGCTCTCCTTTTTGTAGGTGTAGCTGGTCTGATCGTTTTGATCCCAGCAGGCCACGCTGACCACCTTGCCGCCCATTTCCGTATAAAGCTTAATGGCGTATTGGGCCACATTGCCAAACCCCTGAACGCTGGCGCTGGTTTTGGCCACGTCCAGGTTCAGCTTTTTCAGGGCTTCGCGCACGGTATAGATAACGCCGTAGCCCGTGGCCTCCGTGCGGCCCAGGGAGCCGCCCATGCCCACCGGCTTGCCGGTGATAAAGCCGGGGTAGCGTCCGCCGTGGATTTTTTCATATTCATCCAGCATCCATATCATATGCTGGCCGTTGGTCATAATATCCGGCGCGGGCACGTCGGAGAGCGGCCCCACATTGGGGGCGATCTGACGCACCCAACCGCGGCAAATCTGCTCCAGTTCGTTTTGGCTGAGATTGTGAGGGTCGCATATAACCCCGCCCTTGCCGCCGCCCAGGGGCAGCTCAACCACGGCGGTTTTCCAGGTCATCCACATGGAAAGGGCCTTTACGGTGTTGATGGTTTCCTGCGGGTGAAAACGGATGCCGCCCTTGGCCGGTCCGCGGGCGTCGTTGTGTTGCACGCGAAAGCCCTGAAAGACTTTGACGCTGCCGTCATCCATTTTTACGGGAATGCTGAAATGATATTCTCTTAGGGGATTGCGTAACAATTCGCGGGTTCCGGAGTCCAGGCCTAACATATCGGCCACGCGGTCAAACTGAGTCTGGGCCATTTCGAAGGCGTTAAACGATTTATCGGCTGCCATGAGCGGGGTTCCTTTCGTTGGAAATTTGTCTGTTTTTTTTATTGTTTTCCTGTAACAATACAGGTACAATAAATATACAAAGGTAACATCAAAAAGAAAATAAAGAATCGTACATAGTTGCTGGGAAATCGGCACAAGAATTTAAAAAATGAGAAAGGGATAGCGGAAGTTGGATATATGGCATACGTCGCTTTCAGATATAAGGAGTTGTAAAATCAGAATCCTGATCGCCCCCGATAAATTTAAAGGCTCTCTTGGCGCGCGGCGGGCCGGCCGGGCCCTGGCCCGGGGATTGCAAAAAAGCTTTCCCGCCGCTCACATCACCACGCTGCCCCTGGCCGATGGCGGCGAGGGCTCTTTGGAGGTGTTGCAGCGGCCCCTGGGCCTGAAGCGGGTGGAATGCCGGGTGCGCGATCCGTTGTTTCGTCCCCGATCCGCTGTTTATGGTTACGCCGGCGGCCGGGCCTATATCGAGATGGCCGCCGCGTCCGGTTTGCAGCTTCTTTCGCCGGAGGAGCGCGATCCTCTGCAAACATCGAGTTACGGCACGGGAGAACTGATCGCCGACGCCCTGAGACGGGGCGCCCGGGAAATCTATATTTTTGCCGGGGGCAGCGCCACCACGGATGCCGGCCTGGGCATGGCCGCGGCCCTGGGTTTCCGTTTTATGGATAGCCGGGGGCGGGAACTGCCGCCGCTGGGGTCCTCTCTGGAAAAGCTGGAACAGATTCTTCCTCCGCATGGAAACTTTACACGGGGCGCCCGTTTTTTTCTGCTGGCTGACGTGGATAACCCCCTGTATGGAGAGGAGGGCGCCGCCCGGGTATATGCCGCCCAGAAAGGGGCGGACGCGGCGGGGGTGGAACGCCTGGATGAAGGATTGCGCTGTTTCGCGCGGGTGGCGGAGAAGATGGGGGGGGCTAAGATCGCTTCCGTGCCGGGCAGCGGGGCCGCCGGCGGCCTGGGCGCGGGCGCCCTGTTCTTTTTGGATGCGGAAATAGGCGGCGCCCTGCGCGCCATTCTGGAATGGCTGCATTTTGAAGCGCATCTACGCCAAAGCGATCTGGTGGTTTCCGGCGAGGGACGGCTGGACGGACAAACCCTGCGCGGCAAGGTGGTTAGCGGCGTGGCCCGCTTATGTCGCCGCCATGGTAAAACACTGGCGCTGGTCTGCGGGCAGTCGCTCCTGACGCCCGCTCAGATACGCGGGCAACTGGGAGTAAGAGCCCTGCGCCTGTTGATGGATGGAAAGACCGACGCGCGCGAGGCCATGGCCGACGCCGCCCGGTTGGCGGAACAGCGCGCCTTTGAGCTGGGGGAGATGTTGAAAAAGGAGAGGTAGTTTCCGCTCCCCGGCCGTTACAGGGGCGCTTCCTCATCGCCCAGTTGCTTAAGGATATCCTCCCGCTCCAGTAAAAGGATGGCCCCCTGCGGAACGATCAGATAGCTTTTGCCCTCAAACTCCACCTCGATGGCCGCCTTGCGCAGAAAAAGGGCATAGTCGCCCTCCTCGGCCTGCAGGGGCAGATATTTGGGCTCATGGCTGCCGCGATCCCAGGGTTCTTCCCCGTCGGGATTGGGCAGGGGGTAGCCGGGGCCTACCTTGATCACATAGCCGCCCTGCACCTTCTCCTTGCTTTCCACCCCCTGCGGCAGATAGAGGC